>JADHTQ010000029.1 GCA_016784965.1 Bacteriovoracaceae bacterium
GCTGGTGTAAATATCTTCGATTATTTAGTGTGGTTGCAAAAAAACAAAGAAGATGTAAAGCAAAATAGCGAAAAATATCTCCCATGGAACTTTAAACCAGAAGATATGATAAATTAAGCAGATTCACCGCAAGGGTACATAAAATTTCACTGAAAGTTGATAAGTCCTAAATTTCTCCAACATACTAGCTCTCCTCGGTTGGCAATTAATGGGGATTCGCGCGCATGGGGCCCCATTACTTGCCAACCGAGGAGAGCGGTCTCAAAACCAAAAACCCAAATCCAAACCGCTCACCCAAACCGCTCACCCAAACCGTTCACACAAACCGTTCACACAAACTTCCACCCCAAACTTAATAAACAACAGGTAAATCATACCTACCAAAAAATTCACCTACCAGAAGTGACAACTTTTCAAGGTACCCTCTTTCTATCAACTTACCCCTCCCCCCCAAATATTTACAATCGTTTACATCCAACAATTAACCCCTCCCCCACCCCACCTTGTTTAAAATTTACATCTCAAGTATAATGAGAAAGCAAACAACGCAGGTGAGAGAGGAAACCATGGCACAAAACAGATACTCCCAATACCTTTACCAAGACTTTCTCCAATACTGTAAATATTTTTTGTTATTATCATCGTGCATGCTCCTTATCTCCTGCAAAACCCCAAATGCCAACAAGCAGTTTGGTTACGATGGAGTTGATAGCTTCGGTCGTTTGGGTGAACAATATCAAAATACTTCAAGACGACCTACTACCTTCAACACAATCCCCAGAACCTATGATGTCAGTAACACATTAAGCGACTTAACCGACCCTCCAAGCAAATGCCCCTCCACTTCAGGCGGAGCAGACTCTATAAACATCTACGGAGCAGGCCGAACATTTCAATCATCTAAAGGCCCTGGCTCCAAAACAGTATATAGCAAAAATCTCAAAAAAATTCTTCAAGCTGCAATGAGAAAGTCTGGGATACCAAAGAATTGTTACACGGCAACCCTAACTGATTTAACAAAAAATCCCAAACGTCCAGAAGAGGTCACTCTTGGTAAGAGAAAAAGTAATGAATGGAGTGCAAGTATTTATAAAGTCCTAACCCTCTTGGCGGTTGTGAAAAAAGTTAATGATGGGAGACTCAATCAACATAGCAGAGTTGGTACAAAGCATCGTGCATGTTCTAGATATGCAAACAAGAACATCAAACAGCTTCTCGACTTAATGATTAAAAAGTCAAGTAACCCTGCCACTCGCTGTGCTAAAGCAATAGCAGGTGGAGCAAGTACGGTAAATAAAGTTGCAAAAAACTTTGGAATCCGCGGATTTAATACAGGAGCCAGTGGCCGAGGGGGAACGGGAAGCTCCAAGGGCATATCCCAATTTTACACAAAACTCCAAAATAACGAATACGGCTTTTCTTCTTCTAATTTGAAGCTCATGAAAAATGTGCTCAATCCTCCAAACAGTGCAAGGTTCCCAGAGGGTTTACATCGACTAGGAATTCCATCAAAAAATATCTTAAGAAAAGGTGGCTCCTATTATACAAGTAACTTAGGCAAACGAATTATTGCCGATAGCGCGTCTGTCACTATTCCAAACTGCCGCCATCAAAACGGAAACCAATGTCGCTTTAACTTAGTTGTAAAAGTACAAGGTCCAAGTTGTTCTAAAAAACTGCTCCCAACTTCTATCCGTGATAAAAATAAGCGCCAAACGATGCGTGCCCTGAGTACGGCAATTTCCGAAGTTACAAAAAGCATTGCACACAAATATGGAGGATCACGATCAGGTTCTTCCAGTAGTTTTGGTGGCAATGACGATGACGATGACGACGACTTTTAGAATTTAAAAAATCTATTATCTAAAATAACCCTCAAAAACCAGCAAGATTTTCCCACACCCCACAAATCCCGACTAAACCACAATAGCTTTAATCAATCTGTCCGATAAGTAATTGATACGCTGCCCCTCGAAGTATGGCGAAAGGGCAAAAAGGGCGAAAAATGTATCAGTTGCTGAATTTGTTTTCAAATATTCCCAACATCAATGATTACAATTGGTATGGCGGGGCTCCACATAAATCTCTTTGGAAACGAATGTTCTCCCTGTACCCCATCAATCTGGCAAAAAATGGTAGTTTAATGTTGTTAAATTATGACCTTCTGTTGAAATTGTGGGAGAAAAACTTACTAACATCTATTTTTTATAAAAAACATAACAAACTATACCTTTGTAAAGACGACCAACTGGTGACCAATAGCTCAATTGACCAGATTCAACTTCTAACTCACGCGCGCCTAACCACATCACCTCGTGAAGTGGTGCAGATTAAAGTCCATACGTTGGGGGGTACACCGGTTTATTCTAAAATAACTTATGGAAAAAACAACTCTGTCGATTGCATAAAAGGCTTGATGCAAAAAATTCAAACAATAATCCATCATACCAAAACACAGGGGCAAAATATTGTAGAAATTCAAATTAATCATACTCACCCATCGCTAGATTTCATTGCAAACGAAGGCGACAATCTCAAATTTATTTTAAATGGTTTGGGAAAACAAGACTGCATCACCGGAGCGCAGTTGTGTCAATTTATCGACTATCCGCTCACTATTTCGGCGATCACTCCAGGTCAGCTAACTTACTCCAAAACGTGGAGTTGACACTGTATAATTAAGTAATTATTTACATTTTTAGTTTTACTTTCAAAAAGAAATTAGCTTATATGAGATATAAACTTGAATGAAAACCTCTAGGTGGAAACTATGACGAAAAAAATTATGATAAGAGATCTAACTCTTAGGGATGGACAGCAGTCCCAACTGGCCACAAGAATGACCCAAGCCCAAGTTGATAAAGTCCTACACCATTTTCCCGATGCCAATTTTCATGCAATGGAAGTTTGGGGGGGAGCAGTACCTGACTCGGTTATGCGGTTTTTAAACGAAGATCCATGGGAAAGGTTGGCCAAAATAAAAAAAGTTATCGGCAATACTTCCAAGTTGACAGCACTATCTCGCGGCAGAAATCTATTTGGCTATAATCCCTATCCCGAAAAGGTTATTGAAGGATTCAATAGAAACGCCATTGAGGTTGGCATTGATATTATGCGAATATTTGACGCACTAAACGATATACCAAATATGGCCCCCACTATTGATATTGTGGGTAAAAATGGAGGTCAGGTTGATGCTGCCGTTTGCTATACAGTTGATTCTCACTTTACCTTAAAAGAAAAGATCGCTGCATTCTTTCAGGGTAAAAAACTACCTCAAAACCTCTTTGATGATGAGTACTTTATAGATAAAGCCGTGCAATTAGACCAATTTGGACCAGATATTATTACACTTAAAGATATGGCCGGTCTGCTCGATCCTGCACGAGCATCGACACTGCTTAAAAAAATTAAAGACAAAATTAAGGCCCCTCTTAATCTGCACACCCATTGCACTCCTGGTTTTGGACTTGCTTCAACGGTCATGGGTATGATTAGTGGCTGCGATATTATCGATACCTGCATTTTAAATTTTGCTGGTGGGCCTGCTGCACCACCATTTGAGCTGATCTACTTTTTTGCAAATAAGATGGGAATCGATACGGGTGTTAACTTGGAAGCAGTCGGCGAAATAAATGTCAAGTTAGCAGAGATTAGAAAAGAGCTGGGGCAATTTGATAAAACAAAAATGTTACCCAGGCCCTTTAATATCGGCAAGGATACTCTTCCAAAAGAGATTGAAAAGCATTTTGATACAGGCGTCGAAATGATAGAGAAGAAAAACTTTAATGGGCTACTTGAGGAAGTCTACAAGATAGAAAAATACTTCAACTTACCAGCACCAAATGTCGCAGTCAGATTGGCACAAATTCCTGGGGGTATGTACACCAATATGGTCGATCAGTTAGAGGTAATGAAGCTGTCTCATCTTTTTGACGAAGTTTTAGAGACTATTCCATCTGTTCGCCTCAAGGCCGGCTGTCCACCACTGGTAACACCTACTAGCCAAATTGTTGGATCACAGGCAGTAAATGGGGTGGTAAATAGCGCCAAGGAAATTCCCTTTTATAAAAATGCCACATCTCAATATGTAAACCTGGTAAAGGGTAGTTATGGTAAAACGCCATTTCCTGTCGAGGAAGAATTTCGCTTTGAACTTGCTGGAACTCGTCAAGAAACAGCGTTTGACCCCTCGAGTTATAAAAAGCCTGACAACCCAGTTCTTCCGGAGTATGGCAACGTTACTCTTGCAAAAGATGAAAAAGAGATGTTGCTGCTCGAGCTTTTTCCGGCGGTGGCAAAAAAATACTTAAGCGGAAAACGCAAAGATGCGTTCCTACAAGAGGTGGAAGAGCAAGACAGGATCGAACAGGGCAAGATTGAGTCCCTGTATCAAGCTGTCAGCGGAAACTATCTTGGCATATAGGTGGTGTGCAAGCACAAATAAATAGTTATTTGATAAACTAGATCACAGCACATCCCCCAAACTAAAAATTCTTATATAAAACTGGCATATGATGTTAAAGTTATATTGTATTGAATCAGTCATAGGAGGAAAAATGAGAACTAAAATTTATACACTAATTATATTGTTATTTAGCTGTTTTGCTGCACATGCTGCTGCTCCTTCTACTGACAGAATTGAATACCTATTTAGCTTATTAAAGATGAAACAAAATCACCAAGCAACCATCACTCAAATGGTTCAAAGACAAACCGGGGCCCAGTCTGGTCTCCAAGATTTTTATCAAGAATATTCCAGTTTTTTAAACCAAACCCTGGGTTGGGATGTTCTAAAAGGCGATATCATCACGATGTGGAAGAAATCATTCACTGCAGAAGATATCAAAGGAATAATCAAATTTTACGAAACTAAAGTGGGCCAAAAAACTGTTGTAGTAGTGCCACAGCTGATGACTTATGGGCAAAACATTGCCATGAAGCGACTTGCAAACAATCAAGATAAATTACAACAGTTAATGAAAAAGCTACAAGCACAGGTGAAGAAGTCTAACTAAACTAAGGCCTCTGTCTAAAAGTGGACACTGTTTGCAGCTAAAAGCAGGAGTTGTATTATGCAATATTTAGTAACAATCTTAATTCTCATTACACTTTCAATTGGCCCAATGGTTAAACCAGACTCTGCCCATGCTAGCATGGACTCGGCAATGGAAACGATGATGTGGGGAACATTTGGCCTAACGATGATAGATGGCATTTCAAAACTCGGCAGCAACAGTAGTGGTGGCGGCAGCGGCATGGGCGGCGGCGGCGGCGGTATGATGGGCGGTGGTGGCGGAATGAATCCGATGATGATGATGATGATGATGGGTGCTATGAGCGGCAAAGGTGGCGGCGGTGGTAATAACATGATGCCGATGATGATGATGATGATGATGGGCGGCGGCGGCATGGGTGGCGGAACTGCCGGTATCAGAAACCTAGCAATGATGTCGGCAATGATGGCAAGCCAAGAAGGCTCTAATAACCTAATGAAAGGCATGTCTGCGGCAATGTTAGTAGCAGGAATTGGTGTGACAATTGCAGAAATGAATGGCTCTATTGGAGGCGGCCAAGGAGGTGGCGGAGGTAGAGGTGGATATGCTGGTGGAGGTGGACAACCTCATGCTACCGTTGCAAGGCAAGGTGGACAGCCTTATGCTACAGTTGCAGGGCATGGTGGACAGCCTCATGCTACAGTTGTAGGACCAGATGGGCAATCTTATACAACATTTACAGGGCCACAGGGACTAAAATATTTGAAAGGGGCAAATGGAAAAGTTTATCATAGTGGGCCAGACGGAAAACTATTCGAAGTAGTTGGAGTACCTGGACTTGGTGACAATGTTGGACTTCCTGGTATTGCTGGTGCAGGTCCAGCATCATTTGGAACTGGTGCAGCTAATGTTTCATGTAATACTGCAGTATATTCTTCAGATCCAGCAGCAGTATCAAGAACTGAAAATGAAGAGGCAAAAATCAGGGCCTTAATTCAAATGGCAGTATTGGCCCAATACGATCCTCAAGATTTCTATGAAAAAAGAAAAAAAGGTGACAAAAAAAGAACCTACAAGGATATAACTCTAGCGATTAAAACCGCAAAGAAATACTTGCATAATGAGACAAGAGCGTTAAAAGATCGCGCATGGTGGCGCAATGATATGGAGGGAGATGACATCATTGCAAGTGCAGAAAGCATCGATAAATCTTTTGTAGGGGCGATCAATGTTCAAAAAGAAAAACTGGGAGACATTGAGGATCGCAACACCCTTATGTTAATTAATGCTAGAACTTATGCTCTTATGTTCCAAAAGATTCAGCGAAATGCATCAGAGCTTGCCAACGCAAGAAAGCGTAAGATTGATCGGATGTCCAAAGAAATTAAAAGCTCTTCTCTACTTTTAGACCCCGACCTTCCACCAAATGCTACACCGGAAGCTAAGCAAAAGCGTGTGACAGAAACAAGCCATATGAAAACTTATTTAGTAAATGCACTAGAGCACAGTGAACATGTTCTTCAGTGCCCAGAAGGTCAACAACAAAATAGTGACAATGAAGGAGCAAGTGCTGAAGATGCAAATGCTGAAGATACAAGTGCAAATGAAGGGGGAAGTGAAGTGCCACCAAAACCTTGTGACCGAAAATTTGAGAAAAAACATATCTATGTTGATGGACTCTTTAACTGTCTTTATATTGGCGAAAAATGTAAAAAAGACTTTATGGTAAAAGATGTTATCGCCCAAAAAGTGCTGCTTAAAAGTAAGGTCAACTTGCATCCTTTAATAAAAGATGGTTTTCGCAAACTATATGGGCTATCTACCAAAAAGAAAAAATCAGACCAGCACAGCTTTCTTGCATTATCGCCTTCTAAGCTTGAGGATAAAACTGCAGCAGCTTTAATGACCCTGCAACCTTTTAGTGACATAGAAGCGGCAACTGACCTTCCGGGCAGAGTTGCACGATATCATCAGAATTTAAGAAACTATCTTTTGCATCCAGCAACTAGGGCACCAATTTGGTCAGCAATTGCTGAGTCACTCGATCTAGTAACAAGAAAGGGCGAACTTGTAGATGCCATGCTTCACAATCGACGTTGTAAACTTGACGAAATTACTGAAGCTGCAAGAGAAGCTGAAGAAGCCATAAAAGACAGAGAATAGTTAGCGTACTTCTTCAAGTAGATGTTCGATCACAAAAGCGCAATTATTCATTGCCTGAGATAAGTTCTTGGCAAAACTAGACGGAACTTCATCTCTGGCATTGTCTGTAATTGCCCGCACTTCTAAAAAAGGGATTTGGTGGAAACGACTAGCTCTAGCACCCCCGGCTCCCTCCCAAGCAACAACCAAAGCATTAGTGTCTTGGTAGAGTTGATCGGCCCTTTGAGCATCAACAATATCTTCATCTCCACTGGCAATCTTTCCCAAGTGGACTTTAAAATTTGGATGTTGAAAGAGCTTTGCCTTGCCTAAAAGTTCAGTGTTACCTACAAAGCTGGGGTTTAAAGCATCTTTATCGAACTTTTCATTGTAGTCGTGCTCAACTGTCTGGCTTGCCACAACTACATCAAAAACATCTACAGTTGTACAAAGACTGCCGCAACTGCCAGCACAAATTACTTGTGAAACATTTTTTAAGGTAGAGATTAAAAAGCTCGTTTGAATTCCAAATTGCACTTTACCATGGCCACCAATGGCACAATAGAGCTTTAGTTGTGGTATATAAGAGACATTCAAATATTTAATTTTAATATTTTCTATCTTTAATTTTTTGCTTTTAAAATAATTTAATATGGGAGTTAGCTCTCCCTTTAAGGGACTAACGAGTAACGTACACATTGATTAACCACCGATTTTATACATAGATTGGTCCGATTCTTTGATACGACTCCAGGGTTTTTGTTCTACTAAGTGATTTATCACTTCTTCTATGGCATCTTTAGAAGCACCCTTGATATTTTCACCATGGCCCATCATCAAGCAGGGTCTTAAAGTTCCATCAGCTGATAAACGCAAGCGTGAGCAGCTTTGGCAGAAGGGCTGTGATTCTGAGGCAATAAAGCCAATGTGTGCTCCATTTGATAGTGCAAAGTTTTTGGATGTAGAGTCTTGGGGCATAGGAAGCTGTTTACAGCTCCATCTTGTTTTGATTTTTGCCATTACCTCATCGGCAGATATAAACAAATTTTCAAACTGATCGCGGATAGTGCCAATTTTCATCAACTCTAAAAACCTCACTTCAACTTTATATTGAGCAGAAAATTCTATAAAATCCTCTATCTCATCATCATTAAGGCCTTTCATCAAGACAGTATTGATTTTGACAGCAAAGCCGTACTCTTTTGCCCCCAAAACTGATTTTAAAACCTCACTAAAGGCATCGGATCTGGTAATTAATTGAAACTTGCTTTTGTTTAGGCTATCCAGGCTAATATTAATATACTTGCAATTAGTGTGCTGTAGTTGATTGAGCAGAGGAAATAACTTTATCCCATTTGAGGTTATTCCCAGTTTTTTGCTTGGAATCATGCTTAGTTTGGAAACAACTTCCAATAAGTCACGCCTGAGAGTTGGCTCACCACCAGTTAGCCGAAACTCATCTACTCCAAATTCTGTAAGTATCTGGCATATATTAACTAACTCATCTACAGAAAGAACGCTTGAAGGTCCTTTGATTGCTTGTATATTGGGTCTACAATAGACGCACTTAGAATTACACTCATCCAAAAGAGAAATGCGTAATTTTTTGATCTTTCTTTGTCCCATAATGAAGCCATCACCGCTATTAAAACATACAATGCTACTAAAACTGATGTGGTCTGTCTGGATTTTATTGAAAATTTTAGAGATTCTTGTGGTATAGTCCTTGTCATTTTTAATTTATAACTAACTGGATGAATATTTATGATATCAGTCGATCAGGCCCAAAAACATATTTTAGATAATATCATTGAGGTGGTATCTAAAAAAGTGCCACTAACTGACGCCCTAAATAAAGTTTTAGACGTTGATATCTACGCAAGCAGAGATCAACCACCGTTTAATCGTTGTGCCATGGATGGTATTGCTATAAATCTATCCACTTTTAACACTCCTCCCAAGAGTTTTATAATTGAGGGAATTGGGCCTGCTGGAGTTGCTGCCAACAGTTTAGTCGATCCAAAAAACTGCCTAGAAGTCATGACAGGCGCTGTTTTGCCCGTCAATTGTGATTGCGTTATACGCTACGAAGACCTCGACATAAAAGACAATATTGCCACCATAAAAGAGAATACCCCGCCATTAAAGAGTATGCAAAACGTTCACCAAATGGGCAGTGATTTTAAAAGCGGTGAGCTCCTACTTAAAAAGGGGTGTTTGATTCGATCCCCAGAAGTGGCCATTTTGGCCGCTACAGGCCACAGCGAGGTAGCGACTAAAGCATGTCCCAAAGTAGCAGTAGTAAGCACTGGAGATGAAGTTGTACCCATTGAAGCAAACCCACTACCCTACCAAATAAGAAATTCAAACTCCTGGGCCATCAAAAGTGAGCTTGAAAGCTTTGGAATATCCGAAGTTGATTTTTTCCACCTAGCAGATGATGAGGCACAGACATATGAAAACTTAGAAAAAATTTTAACTAACTATCAAGTCGTCATTTTATCCGGAGGAGTATCTATGGGTAAATTCGACCTGATTCCGGATGCCTTGACCAATCTAGGTATAAAAAAAGTTTTTTATAAAGTGAGTCAACGCCCCGGCATGCCTTTGTGGTTTGGTGCAATAAAGGGTCGCTCCATGGTCTTTGCTCTTCCTGGAAATCCTGTGGCGGCAATAACTTGTCTGCGTAGATTTGTGCTGCTGGGCCTTTTTAAATCATTAAGCGCAAATGCTTTGAACGCAGTCTTACCTGTTTATGTCAGATTGGCAGAAGATTTTGAGTACAAAAAAGATTTTACCTACTACCTACCTGTTAGTTTAATGCGCAACGCAAATGACGCCCCTGTTGCCAACGCAGTGAAGCTAAATGGTTCCGGTGATTTCTACTCTCTGCATAAATGCAATGGATTTATTGAATTTCCAAAACACCGAAGCTCCTTTCTCAAAGGAGAGATATACCCATTTTATCGTTTTGGCCGTTTATAGTGGTTTTTTTGAGTAAATATAGTACAATCTCTTAGAGTTTTTAACACAGGAGGTATTAATGTTAGGATTAGGCACAGGAGAATTAGTTCTTGTTGGAATTTGTGTAGTTGTTTTTGTAGGACCCAAAAGAATTCCAGTCCTAGGTAGCTCGCTTGCCCTTGGAATTAAAAATTTCAAAAAAGTAATGAACAATGTTTTTGATGATCCCAAACTAGAAGACGACAGCAAACACTAATGAAATGCAAGAAAAAAGTGTCTTAGAGCATCTAGAAGAACTTCGAACCACCATTATTTATATAAGTGTTATAATCCTGGCAAGTTTTATGGTTACTTTCCACTTTGGAAGTTTTTGTTCAGAGCTGCTTTTGGCACCTTTGCGGGATGTATTTAGTAGCGATGCACTGCTAACAGATGGCAAGATAATTTATCTTGGAATTCTAGATAAAATTCTATCCCAATTTCAAGTTTCACTATGGGTCTCAATAATAATCTCTTCGCCCTTGTGGTTTTATCAAGTTTGGAGGTTTATTAGACCTGGGCTTTACCCACAAGAAGTTAAAGTTATCGCTCCATTTATTTTTTTTAGTTTCATTTTATTTTGCTTAGGGGTGGGCTTTGCTTATTTTATAGTTTTACCCCTGTTGATTAAAGTACTGGGACACTTTGGGGTATCGGGCGTTCAAGCAACTATTGGCCTAAAAGAGTACCTAATACTTGCCAGCAAAATTTTAGTCTTAGCGGGGTTTGTTTTTCAAGTGCCAAATATTCTGCTAGTCATCGGCTTAATGGGAGTCGTCAAAGAAGAGCAACTAAGGCAAAAGCGAAGATATGTGTATGTAGTTTTGGCCATATTGTCGGCAATGATCACTCCCCCGGATGTTTTAACAATGCTTATTCTGTGGGGACCATTGATTTTATTATACGAGGTGGGGCTGCTTTTATTCATAATTATAGTGCGTCCCTATTTAAAACGAAGTGAGCAATGAATAAAGATAAGTTTTCCCATGTTAATGAAAAAAATAATCCGTGCATGGTAGATGTTAGTGACAAAAAAGAAACGGTGAGATTCGCTCATGCCCAAGCAATTATTACCTTACCACAGGAAGTAATGGTCCACTTTAGTGGTGGTGAGATAAACTCTAAAAAGGGGCCCGTTTTTCACACTGCAATTATAGCAGGCACCATGGCCACAAAAAAAACATCCGACTTAATACCATTTTGTCATCCATTAATCATTGATGCTTGTGACCTACAAATTGAAGTTGTTAACCAATTTGATGTCCGTATCGATTGTAAAGTAAAAATTGCTGGCAAAACTGGAGTGGAAATGGAGGCCTTAACTGGAGCATCAGTTGCAGCACTTACAGTCTATGATATGTGCAAGGCATTTTCCCATGCAATGACATTGCATGACATCAAGTTAATAAAAAAAACTGGTGGTAAAAGCTAACTAATTTGTTCCCTCTAGGATTTTTACTATTTCTGTGTGTTGACCATGTTTAGCAAAGTTGAGAGCTGTCCATCCATTTTTGTTTTTGGCCAATTTATCTGCTTTTAACTTTAAAAGAAGCTTAACCATTTTGGGATATCGATACATTGAGGCCAACATCAGTGGAGTAATACCATTTTTATCTGAGTCATTAACACTAACACCTTTTTTAATTAAAACGACGGACATACCCTTTTGTCCCGATTTAACCATGTACATAAGGGCCGACCATCCCCTTTTGTTTTTTGCTTTTATATCCGCACCATTTTTGATTAATAACTTAACTGCATCTAGTTTATTATTTTCAGCAGCATATAGCAGTGGTGAGTTTCCATCCCGGTTTTTTTCATTAATTTTGGCTCCTTTGCTGAGTAAAATTTTGATAGTTTTTAGATACCCATGCAAAGCAGCAAGCATTAAAGCGGTCACTCCTTTATTATTTTTAATGGTAGCATCGGCCATTTCATGGAGAAGCAGCTGCACATGACTTGAGTGTGAGACCATAGTAGCATACATTAAAACAGATGTTCCATCAGCTCCAACTGTATTGATGTCTGCTCCCCGTTTTAATAACTCCCAAGTACTATCTTCTTCGCCATTTTTAGCTGCTTGAAGGAGGTATTTATTGAGCATCCCCGAAGTAGCAAAATTCCACTTCCAAGGCCAACAATTTGCAGGCGTGTGCAGTGAAAAATAAGTACTCAAAATGAGTATTAAATACCTTAGTTTGCTCATACTCCCATTATAGTCGTTATCATTAACTCTAGAAGCGTAGGCAATTTATCCTTACTGATCCCCTTATCATGGCATTATTTACCTGGGATGGGAAACAATCAAAATTGAGTTTAAGATAAACACATAAGTACATTTATTTTGATAATCCTATATTCTTCAAGGAGGAAGATAATGTCTATTGCATTTTCGAAAAAGCACTGCCTAGTATTTTTTGTAATCTTTTTTATGGTATTTAATGTATTTGCTGAACATGAATCTGTACCGGGTGAGATGATTATAAAACTAAAAGACGGTGTAAGTAGTAACTTTTTGAACAAAAAGGATTTAGGTATTGAAGTTGATCGCTCAATAGACTTATCATACGGCGTTTTATATGTGGTAAAGCTTTCTGGGAATAAACCGGAAAAAGAAGTTTGGACTAATTTGCAAAAATTAAAAGATGTAGAGTACATTGAAAAAAACTATATTTATCATCTTGTTAAACCAGTTAGAGAAGGTGATATAACGATTGATAACATCATGGGCCTGGCGGCTCCAACAGACCCTAAATTTAATCAACTATGGGGACTTCACAATACTGGCACGAATGCCCCAAGTAGCTTTGGTCAAATCGGAGTGAAAGGAGCAGACATTGGTGCTTTAAAGGCGTGGGAGCTTTCCAAAGGGAGCAAAGATATTAAAGTCGCAGTAATCGACACAGGAATTGATTACAACCACCCAGACCTAAAAGATAACATGTGGATTAATGAAGCAGAGGCAAATGGAAAAGAAGGCGTTGATGATGACGAAAATGGATACATCGACGACATCCATGGGTACGACTTTGCAAACAATGATGGTGATCCAATGGATGGTCACAACCATGGTACTCACTGTGCAGGGACAATTGGTGCTGTTCACAATAACGAAATTGGTGTTGCAGGAGTTATGGCCAATGTCACCTTGGTTGCAGTAAAATTTTTAAGTGATGCAGGCTCAGGTACCTCAGAAGACGCTTTAAAGGCCATAGATTACGCCGCAAAAGTTGGGGTCAATGTCATGTCAAACTCTTGGGGAGGTGGCGCTTATTCACAGGCATTACACGAAGCTATCCAACGAGCAAGTGAGAAGGGCATTGTATTTGTTGCAGCAGCAGGCAATAGCAGCTCAAACAACGACACTACACCCCACTATCCATCAAACTATGAAGTTGAAAACGTCATTTCAGTAGCGGCCCACACCTACAAAGATGAATTGGCATCCTTTTCTTGTTACGGAAAAGGCACTGTAGACATCGCGGCTCCAGGCCACAATATCTTATCGACAACAAAAGCTGGAGGTTATGCAGTCTATTCTGGTACCTCAATGGCCACGCCTCACGTTGCCGGTGTTGTCGGTCTATTATTGGCCTATGAAGGACCAATGCCACACACTGATTTAGTAAATAGAATACTTAAAACCAGTGTCCCAGTTACTGCTTATCGCCGCAAAGTTATCTCAGGTGGAAGAATTAGTGCCTATAATTTACTAGCTTCGATAATGCCTCCCAGGTATGAACCAGATCCCTCACTTTGGGAGTCGGTGCCACTTGAACAAGTTTTTGAAAGTGAGCACCCATATAAAAATGCAGCACAGGTAAGTCGGACATTCACAGTACCCGGAGTCAAGCACATTCGTATAATAATTGAAAAATATGACCTAGAAAAAGGGTATGACTTCTTAAAGATAACAGACAAAGATGGTAAACTAATTGAAAAGCTTGATGGTGCCGGTGATAGCTATGAGACTGATTATATTACAGGAGATACCATTATCGCCAAATTTACATCAGATAGCTCTATTACAAAATGGGGATTTAAAATAAGCGAAATTCAAATAATTAGAAAATAGCGTTTAATTGAGGTGCGGCTGCCATAAATTTTTGGCAGCCTCACTACACTTCCTAAGTGACAAACTTTTCCTCACCTAACACTAAAACCTAATAACTAATTGATTTTAAAGTTTAAACCCATGTTTTCCGATATGTTAAACAGAAGAGGTATCTGAATAGGTAGATAATATAGATATGGTAAGACAAACGTTTGTAATATTATCCGTTTTCATTTTAGTAGCCGTGATGCAGTCTTGTGTTCCAAAATCTCTGGATCCAAATTCAACTTCACTGGGAAATGCTCCCGATACTAAAAATGCCATGAGTAGTGACCTTGCTCCCCCGACAATAGGATTGGATCAACAGATATATACCGTAGAGGATATACCATTTGTGTTTTTTAGATTAAACCCAGGTATACCAAGCCAGAATGAGGCCCTAAATTACACCATAGTGACCTATCCACAAAATGGTGTCTTATCCGGGTGTTCACTCTCTGCCATGCTCGATAACCGCGATTGCCGATATACACCAGATAGAAATTTTTACGGCCAGGACTATTTTACTTATAGAGTAAGAAATGACAGGTACACTTCAATCGGCTCTGCAATGGTGATTATCAACATCAATTCTGCAAACGATCCACCTTCCATGTCGAAAGTAGAAAATATCACGATTGAAGAAGGGGTGCGAGACGTGGAACCAAATGGCATAACAATTGCCATTGATGAAGGTGGCGGAGTTTATGAAGACAGTGAACACTTGTCCTTCACTATTTCTTCTAATGACCCCAATAAATTTGATAACAATGACATTAGGGCCACCTGGAATGGCTTTGTTTTAAATAAAGTTTCCGGTATCTATCAAATCCCTGACTCCAGCGGTGATGCAAATGTTGCGCCCATCAAAGTGTACATTAGGTCCAAAGCAGACGATATGAATACTGATCGCTATGGCCCGATCAAATTTGATACCAAAATTACAGATAGTAGCGGACTGGAGACTACAAGTGAATTTTTTATCTCGGTCACTGGTACAAATGCTGCGGCAACAATTAGAAATTTTAAAAGTGACCCCAATGAAACCATTGCCGAAAACACTTTCGTTGCGGCCCACCAACTCGTTATCGATGAAGGTGCAGGAGACGGCGAAGATTTATCACCACTGGTGATAAAAGTAGCAAGCAGTAATATAACCATCATTGACGTCGATAATATCAGAGCACAGTGGGGCAGCCTGGTATTACAAGAGGGCGCCTGTTCCAATACACTTTTTAGAAGCGAGCAAGAGTGCACTAGTCGGCAACAAACCTGGTTACCTGGCATTTGTGAAAACGATACTGCCATCGTCAGTAAGTTTGGTTGCGAAACTGATGGCAATCCTAACACTAATTGGTACAAACTGTTCACTGTAGGGGATCGAGAAAATGATGCTAGTTCTTGGCCCATATCTTTAAAAATTATACCATTTCAAAACACCACTACCGTTGACCCCACCCAACCAGTGACAATTACAGTCGATGTCACCGATGATAGTTGGAACAGTTGGGATAGTAATGTATCAAGGGCCTCCTTTTTAGTTAACATTACACCCGTAAATCAACCACCCATTTTTTACTTTCCTCTAGAAAACAAGCAGGTGCTCGAAGGATCACAGGTATTTTTTAACATAATGGTCGACGAGGGGGGAGGAGCTGATGAAGATAGTCAGCGGGTCAACATCACAATTACATCTGGGAACCAGAGCATTGTGGCAAATGATAACATCAGCATCAATGGAGGAAGTAACAGCTATACGACTCCAGCAGGAAGCGGTAGCGACCACCTTTTAACAATTCCCGTTTCAATTTTACCCGCTGGAAATAATCAATACGTTGGAGATGTAAGTTTTCAAGTAGTCATTAAAGATGATGCCGCCGAGGGACCTCTAAGTGATACTAGTAACTTCACAGTTAATTGGACTCAAATCAATAATGCTCCCTCTGTTATTTCCAAGGCAACAAACCAAACGGCTTACCCAGAAGACGATCCATCCCCCATCCAAATTAAGTTTGTTGTAGATGAAGGTGGTGGCGTTTCTGAGGACGACCAGAAAATGAAGGTAAAACTAAGTTACAGCTGTGCCAATGACACAAATTGTGCAGACGCTCCTCAAAATAGCATTATCGCAGATCTACATATTACTCCCAAGTGGGGAACAACCAGTTTAGTGTTAGATCCAAATGCTGGCACTGATCCCAATTACGCTGGAGTCTACGCACTCGGAGACTCTACAGCAGATGCTGCAGAACGAGACTTAGTATTAGAACTAGATCCCAATCAATACGTCAATACATCAATCTCAGGGGCCATTACTTTTTTTGTCTCTGTTAACGATGAGGGTACTTATCCAAGCAATGATCCAAACGCCTCATTCACGTTTGAGATTACACCAGTAAATAATTTGCCCATTTTTGAGGATCCAGAAGACATTTATGATGGAAACATTGTGGCCTTTGAAGGTAACTCTATCCCATCTTTTGACCTTACTATTGATGAGGGCGGTGGGATTGATGAAGACGACCAAAACCTAATTGTTACAATTACCTCAGCAGGCGCTGATGACAACGATATTCACATCACCCTTGATGGCAATGATGTCGGAAACGTAGCTGCTATTAACGGTACAGATAGCGCCAACGACCATACCATCTCAATTGTACTAGACATCCCATTTGGAGATAATGATTTTTTTGGCCAAGTACCTTACGTAGTAGAACTAGATGATGGTACCAATAAAGTAACCCAAGAATTTATTGCTACTTGGAATGCAGTTGACGATGATCCCCAAATCATCAACACCGATTTTGGTGCCATAATTAACCCCAATGAAGTAGTCGATGAAGGGGATGCTGCAGGCATCAGGCACCACATGTCCATAGATGAAGGCGGGGGCAGCAGAGAAGATTACCAAAACCTAAAAATTGTTGTGGCCAGCGATAAACCTGAAATAATCAGCAACTCAAACATATCTCTATTTTGGGGAGACAGAGAGTTAACCGGCAACAATGCCATCCCAGAAGTATATGATGTTCAAGATTTAGGCGTGGATGCCTCAAGTCAACCATTGTTTGTTAATATAGCACTTAAAGATAATGTTAACACTGAAGACTCAGGTCCTGTTACAATTACCTTAGCAGTCAGTGACAAACCTGCAGCACCTGTCATTGGAGCTGATCCCAATACAGAAGCCTCGTTTACCGTTACCATTAACCAAGTTAACGATCATCCGCGCATCAGTTATATTGCCGACCAAAGCACTAACATGCTATCTCGTTTTGCACCTTTTTCATTTAATATCGATGAAGGTGGTGGGGCCAATGAAGATGATCAAGGTCTAGAAATCAAAATTACAACTACGGCAATTTCACAACCCAATCTTTTACCTTATGGATCTTGCAACGAAATAGCCTACTCGACTCAAAGTGACTGCGAAGATGCAAACGCAATTTGGAGTCCTAACATAGAAGTTTACGTAGGCAATGATCTCAACACAGCACTTGAAAACGAAATTACCGGCATTGAAGACGGTGGCTATCATCAAGTAGAGGCAAATAGTGTTGACACCGATAATATTGATTCTTCATTAAACATATTTTTACAACTTATCCCAAGGCTTGGATTTGCTGGTTCTTCAACCGTTACGATTTCAGTCAAAGACAGCGAGGGCGCTGAGTATTCTCGCAGTTTTGTAGCTTCTGCACTGGAAGCAATGGCAATTCATGGTGGCTGGAATGAAATATATGCCCTCGGAGCGAAAAAAGACAGGTACGGACAGGTTTTAGGCGAGTGTGATGGTAGACTGAATATTACCAAAAAGACATGTCAAGAGGCTGCGGGAAGTTGGACTTATGGCACAAGCCTGAGCCAAGTTAAATTTGGATGGAATGATTTTAACTTGCAAGGGGCAGTAAACCAAAGTGGAATTACGGGGTGGTATATTTACAGAAACAACCAAGGGCCACTTGATTCTGACTTTGATTTTACCAAACCACTTAAAACTGCCGATGATGTGGGAACCACTCGCATCTTTAGTGATGATACGATTCAAACAGCTAGTGGAATCGGCAGTAATATAGTCCGAAGAATTGTAGTCAACAACGGCAGTATTCATGCTGCAACACTTGGTGGGCTGTCGATATTAACCAGTGATAGTAGCAACTTTAAAAACCTCACCACAGATGTTGGAATTGGAGATAATCAAGTTACAGATGTATTTGTTGATGGTCAAAATATCTATCTTGGAACTGATTCTGGACTGTCAATTTCCACAGATGGTGGTAGTACTTTTGTCAACCGAACTGACGCTAACGGATTAGATAGCATTCTGATTTATACAGTAACTGTAGACGAAAATAATAATATCTTTGCCGCAACTGGGGCGGGACTATCTATCTCAGAAGATTCTGGTAGAATTTTCACCAACTTATTATCCGGGGATACTTATACTGACGTCACTGTCGATAGCTCTGGCAAAATCTACGCCGCAAGCCAATCAACCGGAATATATATTTCCACTGATGGTGGTAGCACTTTTGCCAATAAAAATAATGCCACCAATAGTTTGGCCGATGATTCTGTTAATCACTTAACGGTGGCCGATAATAAAATTCTCGCATCAACCCCCAATGGACTATCAATATCTGAAGACCAAGGACAGACCTTTACCACTAAAACTACCAACAATGGGCTGGGAAGCAACTTGATACACTCTACCTTCGTGGATGGTACGACTATTTATGCCGCCACAGATGAAGGGCTATCTATTTCAACAGATGGTAGTAGTTTTGGTGCTTGTTCATTTGTTGATCCAAATACTGCCACCAAATCATCGTGTGAAGCTTACGGAAGTTGTAGTGACTCTAACCAAACAACAGAAATCCAATGTTTGGCCCATGGATCTTGTAGCAATACATATTACCAATCACAAATTGATTGTGAAGCAGAAGGTAGTTGCAGCAACGCTGATTTTACAACTAAAGAGCAATGTGAGTACTACAATGGAGAGACCTGGACCAGTGTTAATACTTGGACTAAAGAGACTTGGAGTAATAAACCAACCTGGACTTCCAACACTTTAACCAAAACAGACGGGCTGGCTTCTGATAGGGTCTTTGATGTTTATGTCGATGAAAATAAGACCATTTTTGCTGCAACTGAAGGTGGCATAAGTGTTAAAAAAGATGGAGATCCCAACTTCACCAATTACGTCTACGGTGATGAGGGTAAGGTATTCTGGTATCAAGTAAGACCCGTACTAAACGATCATATTACCGGCACAGGAGAATATAAACTAAGCTCCTTGCGCGTAGTTGTACCACCTACTAATAAAGCTCTCGTGCATCGCTGGATAGTGAACCAAGATATTTGTGGTCGTATGCAAAAAGAAATTCAACCCTTTTTGCATTATCAGTGTGACTATATTGGCCCTGGCAACACTGAAACAGTAGACTCGACGATCTACGATTTAGGATACGATATTATAGTTGATCGCTTTGAATCAGGCTGTAACTATGATGACAGTACTGTCTGTGGTGGCTTTGGATGCATAGGTCTTAATACTCCCACTTTGAATGCTCCAGAGGGAAGCATTTACTATAATCGTGCAAATGGTACCTGTTACGCCAACGTGAGAGACCCCTTTCAACCTAATGTACAAAATATTTGGAAGACCGTTTCAGAACTATCCGCTTTAGACTCCAATGATTTAAAAGTTTTTATGACAAGAAAGTCAAATCACGCAAAACTACCTCCCCTTACTCTAGTAGATCAATCTCAAGCACAAAAAATCTGTGCTTCCCAAGAGAATAAGATAACTGTCAGCATTGATGGCAACGACATATCTTTGGACTCTGATTTATTAACTAGAAAGGAACAGATTGCTGCTTCTTCCTGGTCGCCAAACTTGAGTGATACAGATATTGACACTCTAGAGCGTGGGCAATATATGAACACCTCCTCAAAGTGCAATACATATAATGGACACGAACTCTTTTATACTGATGCCTGGCTGTTCTCTGAAGTTTACGAAGATGTACTGCCTTTTACTTCTAGCTCTAAGCTGAGATTAGTTACTACAGGCTCTACCAAAACCAAAGAATGTGTTTCTCGCTATGGAATCCAAGATATGGTTGGAAATGTCCGGGAGTGGACCTTAGAAAGGATGTATTGCTCTCCAGAAGATGAAGGTGCAACCTGTGAAGCTGTAACATTCTCAAAAAATAGTGACAAACAATTAAAAAACTATGCCAATGATCTGCTATTTGCAAATGATGGAGCATTTGTTTATTACCAGCTAGATGGTATTACTGGTCCATGTGCTGATACGTACATCGATAATAACCATGACGATATCTGCGACATAGGAATCTTTCCTATAGGAGAGTGGAAGTATTACCCCGTTAACAACGATGCCTGGAAATTTTTTCTTCCCGTTGGTCTCCCCGCTGATGATGAGATAAGTAGTGAGTTTGACGCATTGTCGATTGGCAACAGTGAAACAGATATCATGAAGGAGGCAAAATTTCATGGAGACAAAATAGCAGTAAACTCCAATATATTACTAAACCCCCAAGGAGACACCGTCATCGACGATTACTATCTAACGGCGGGCAACGGTCAAGGTGTTACAGTGGGCAATAACAGGGCGTTTGTTGCAGATGGACCAAGAGGTGTGGTAGAAGTCAACTTGTCTGATATGAGTAAAGTCAGAAGTTACGAGGCAAATGATACCGACAATGCTACCGCTTTATTGCCAATCCTAGATGGCAATGATTTGTTTGTTGCTTACGGTGTTGCTGGACTTTTAATTATAGATACAACTACTCATGAACAAGTTGAATTAAAAGACATTGGAGTCGCCACCGACGTTGTGGTCAGAGGAGACTACGCCTATGTAGCTACCGGTACAAACGGTGTATCTATCATCGACTTAAGTGGAAGTGATCCCAATAAGGTTGGTGAATATAAATACATGGATACTCCCTCCGAGGGTAACGATGTCTACAATGGAACGGCAATCAGCATAGATATTGAAAATAATTATTTATTTATTGCAGATGGTACTAATGGATTAACAATTGCAGAAATTAATACCTCTGATGGCTCAAGTGTTACCTCTATAGCTAAACTTTCAATGGGCAACAATATTTTGGCCCAAGATGTTTTTATTTCAAATGACTATGCGTATGTTTCATGCCTTGATTCGGGTCTTAAAATTGTCAATAAATCCAACCTGAGCACCCCTGTACTGCTCAGCACCTTCGACACCAATGGACAAACCTACAGCAGTTCAATCAGTGGCGACTATGCCTACATTGCAGATGGCACCAATGGCATGCTAATAGTGGATATCAGCAATCCCTTGCGGCCTATCAAGAAATGGAGATATCCCAATATTACCGGAGCAGTTGCAGTCTTTACCTCAGATAAGGTTTATACCGTCAATGACAGCGGGTTGATGATTACCAAATTGTTTGAAAACATTAACAATACTGCAGACGTCCAGGTACCGGGGCTGGGAGGCTTTACAACAGGGGGAAGCTACCTGTCTGGTGGATCTCCTGCCGGTCACTATACTTTGGAGATGATAGATCCCTTTTCCTCAACTGATACTTCGACAGGATTTCGCTGTGTCACACCATATACCTACGATTACTAGCATTTATGAATGAGCATAATTTTTTATAATGCGACAAAGCTTACAATTTTGATCTATATAGACGATTGTCAAGGAGTCGTACTATGAAAAACTTTCAACTGTTCGTATTTATTACAATCTTTTTTTGCATACAAGCAAGAGCAACCACACCAGATAGAATTATCATCACTGCAAAAGACTCCCCTACCCAAACCATTGCTAAGTTAAAGCAACTTACAAAAAAAAGTAAATTTGTTTTTACTAGCGACCTAGAGTTAATTATTAGCCTAACTGCCACAAAAAGGCCAAATCATATGAGTTTACAGGGATCAAAAAAGGCCACGACTGCCGGATACATCTTCAGCAGAGTTGATGAAAAAAATATTGTTGAACTCTCTATTGATAACCGCTCGGGACATATTTGCCCATCCTACCAAAGCTTAAACTTTGTCTTTGAGTTTTTGGCCAATAAAGTCAAAATTGGAGCAGTTGTTACAATGACTAATTCCCCAAATACTCAAAAATGTGACTAGAGCGCACCCCCCCTTGTCAATTCCCTCAATTATTAGTAAAGTTATTGATTTTAAAGGGAATTAAGGGGAATTGCATGAAAGATTTAGATATAAGTCCTACCCTCACCTATGATGACGTTTTAATCAAACCATCCTACTCAGAAATATTGCCAGCAGATGCAATTTTAAAAACTTTGTTTTCTAAAAACATTGGTTTGAACATTCCGCTCATCTCTGCTGCGATGGATACTGTAACCGAGGCACCAGTTGCCATCGTTATGGCCCAAGAAGGTGGTATTGGTGTTATTCATAAAAACCTCTCCCCACAACATCAAGCAGACCATGTAGAAATTGTAAAAAAGTATGAAGCAGGCATAGTTCAAGATCCAATCAGTGTCTTTCCAGACATGTCTTTAAAGGAAGCTGCCAAGCTCATTGCAAAACATAAAATCACAGGAGTGCTTGTCGTAGATGTTGCAAAGAATTTAGAAGGCATTTTAACAAGCAGAGATATGTTGTTTGAAACTGACATGAACAAGCAAGTCAAAGATATCATGACTACCAAAGATCGCTTGATCACAGGCCCCCAAGGTATCTCAATGGAAGATGCCAAAATGCTGTTACACAAACATCGCATTGAAAAACTTCCAATTGTAGACCAAAACAAAAAGTTAAAAGGACTCATTACTATTCGTGATATAAAAAAGAATATTGATTTCCCAAACTCCAATAAAGACTCCCTGGGTAGGCTTAGAGTTGCTGCTGCTATTGGAGTAGGCACTGAAGGTCTGGAAAGGGCAAGTCTGTTGGTTGAAGCAGGAGTGGATGCTCTTGTGGTCGATACGGCCCATGGTCACTCTGCTGGAGTTTTACAAATGGTCAAGCAGCTGAAAGTACAATTTGGCTCAGTCGACATTATTGCCGGTAATGTCGCCACAGAAGATGCCTGTAAAGACTTGATCAAAGCTGGAGTTGACGGTATTAAGGTAGGCATTGGTCCTGGTTCGATCTGTACGACGAGAGTAATCGCAGGCATTGGAGTTCCCCAGCTCAGCGCAGTTATGGAATGCGCAAGGGTTTGCAACCAGCAAAGTGTCCCAATTATTGCCGATGGTGGGGTGAAGTATTCTGGGGACATTGTCAAAGCACTCGCTGCAGGTGCCAACTCTGTTATGCTTGGGTCGATGTTTGCAGGAACTGCTGAAACTCCAGGCGAGACAATTTTATACAAGGGGAGACCTTATAAAGTATATCGTGGAATGGGGTCACTTGGGGCCATGTCACTTGGATCAAAGGACAGGTATGGCCAAGCTGATGTTAAAGAAATTGGAAAACTAGTTCCAGAAGGAATCGAAGGTCAAGTGCCATTTAGAGGACCACTTGCTGCTAACATCTATCAGTTAGTTGGAGGCATCAGATCCGGCATGGGCTACGTCGGTGCCAAGACCTTACAAGAGTTAAAAGCAAAGGCCAAATTCATAAAAATAACTTCTTCTTCATTAAAAGAAAGTCATCCCCATGATGTAAAAGTAACAAAAGAGGCCCCCAACTACTCAGTAACCTGAGTTAAAGCAGGAGTAGACTATGGATCGACAAATATGGATCGCTGACTTTGGATCGCAGTACACCCAGCTAATTACTAGAAGATCCAGAGAGCTTGGTTTTTCTTGTGAAATGTTGACCGTCGAAGAGATAAAACAAAGGATTGAAGCAGGTAAATACCCCAAGGCCTTAGTGTTATCAGGTGGACCAAACTCTATCTTTGATGATGACTCCGATTACTCATATCTTTTTAAAAAAGACGATCTGCCCATTTTAGGAATTTGCTATGGAATGCAATTGATTGGAGATCATTTTAAAGGAACAGTGGAAGAAGGTGAAAAAGGCGAGTATGGAAAAACAGAAATAACTTTTACTTCTGACTTTAAAATTGATGATTGTCCAAATAGCATAAGTGCCTGGATGAGTCACTCTGATCACATTACTAAACTGCCACAGGGATTTAAAACCATAATAAAAAGTGCCAATAACTTTATTGTTGGTGTAAAGCATGTAACACTTCCCATACTTGGTTTGCAGTTTCACCCAGAGGTAGAACACACCCAAAATGGTGCTTTGATTCTCCAGCACTTTTATAAAGAGATGGCAGGACTTACTGCCGATTGGTCCTCACAAACTATGTTACAAGAGGCCATGGAAGAAGTTTCCAAAGTCGCCAACCATAAGGTTCTATGTGCATTTTCTGGAGGTGTAGACTCTCTAGTATCAGCGGCCTTGGCCCATAGAGTACTTAGAAATAACCTACATTGTTTTTTTGTAGATAACGGTCTTCTTCGCCCTCAAGACTACTTCCACATTGAGGAGTTAAAAGCAGAAACTAACTTACAAATTGAGATAATCGACGCCAAAGAAATCTTTTTAAACAACTTAAAAGGAGTTTCTGACCCCGAGAAAAAAAGAAAAATAATCGGCAAGACTTTCATTGACGTCTTTGAAAGCAAAGTCCATGAGTATCAACAAAAATTTAATATAAAGTTTGAATACCTCTTGCAAGGAACACTTTACACTGATGTGATTGAATCAAAAAGCCCCCATAAAAAAGATGGAAAAAGCGTTGTTATAAAATCTCATCACAATGTAGGAGGCCTTCCCGAAAAAATGAACTTAAAGCTCATTGAACCTTTAAATCTACTATTTAAAGATGAAGTGAGAGCTTTGGGCCTGGAGTTGTCGATAAATAAAAAATGGCTCTTTAGACATCCATTTCCAGGGCCGGGCCTGGGAATTAGAATTTTAGGAAAAATAAAAAGTGCTTCAATCACAAAAGTACAACAATCAGATCAAATACTTTTTGAAGAATTAAAGCACTTTGATGTTTACGATAAAGTTTGGCAGGCCTTTACAGTGCTTTTGCCTGTAAAAACAGTAGGTGTTAAAGGGGACGCTAGAGCATATGAAGAAGTAATTTGCCTAAGAATTGTCAATAGCTCCGATGGCATGACTGCAACGTGGTCAGATCTCCCCAGAGATTTTTTCAACAAGGTATCATCTAGAATTACCAATGAAGTTGCTGGAGTCACCCGCGTCGTCTATGACATTACCCAAAAACCACCAGGCACTATTGAGTGGGAGTAAACTCCCGTGATATCAACTTCTGATAATCCACAGGCCAAGTATTATGAAGACGTTTATAAAAAAATCCAGGCCAATGCTTGTGGTGATGTCAAAAGCTGCAATGAATCCTTATTTACATTTGTAAAAATGGATGTTTTAAAACATCTCCCCTTACCTTCAACACCAAATGATGTGTTACAAATCCTAGAGGTTGGTTGCGGTATCCAATCTGTTTTTAACAACATTGAGCTTAGTGACTTGAAAGTAGAAGTAAATGCCATAGACTTTTGTCAAACAGCAATTGATTTGTCCCAAAAGTTTAATACTAAAAAAAACATAAGCTACTATAACAAAAACATCTCTTCCATTACAGACACTAATTGCTTTGACTGTGTCGTCGATGCTCACTGCCTGCATTGTATTCCAAATGAAGATGATTACCATCAAGCGCTAAACAATATATATCATTCACTAAAGCGCAATGGAATCTTTGCCTTGGAAACAATGGTAGCTCACAAAAAGATGTCATTTGATGATGGTTATCATTTCTGTCGCGATACTAAAATTCTGTGGAAAGAAAAAGTAAGCGCAGCCACAACTACAACTGATATACCAGTTCGAAGAATCGAGGACTGCTTATCACTAGAACAAATTTTACTGTCTATTGGATTTCAAATAATCTACTTCATCTGTCCAGTAGGTTTTAAGGTCATTCCAACAGAAACCAGAAATTTCACACATCCTTATGATCCTGACTTGCTTCGGGTTGTTTGTAGACGAATCTTAAATTAAGATACGATACCAGACTAAACTAATTATATCACAAAAGAGATTTGCGGGGACATTCTTGCAACACAACCATCAATAGGTTACCTTGGCTTTACAGAAGAAGTATCGGATAAATCGTCTCCACTGGCAGCAACATCGGACGGAGCCTTTACAGGAGCGCGAGAAGTTTTCCTTGCTCCATCAAACTGCCGTGGTGAATTATTAGTGCCCACGGCTGCATAATTGGAATGATTCAAATTGGTTACAACCGCCACTGCAAATCTCTGACTCAAGCCGTCAAATATTTTCTTAAGACACTTGGTTATTATACTAGATATACATTCCCCTGTCTCAGGAATTTTTAAACATTTTTTCGTAAGCTTTTCTTTTACTCTAATCTCATGTGGAGGCATTTCGTATAGAGCAGTATCGGAATCAACATATCCTCCTGAAACATTGAACACATACTTCCCGTCATTAAGTTTGGAGCATCCCATATAAATCCCAAGTATCATATCATAATCACTTGTTTTACCAATACTGTCATATGATGTTCCAGTATTGTATGACTTCGCTTTTCCTCTTGGTATACCTGCATTAATATATTTCGCTATCAGATTCATCACCATTTGCCCTACTGAAGAATCTGTAGCAATATTACAATCATGAAGTTTTGGTTTACATTCCCAATTGTAGATACCAACACTGGTCTTTGGCCATATCTTTTTGGGCCTTTTTGAATAAAGGCCATCGGAAATAAATAGTGCATATAAAATAAAACAAATTCTTGTTATCATATGAATATCTGCCCCATAGTGTGGTTTAACTATTCTAACAACCCTATACTATTATAGTTACTCATAAAATGATAATGCTATATTAGTAGTTCTGCAATTCACAGGGTGAAATAAAGTTTTCAGTCGGATTGGTTTGTTGAGGTTTTACTGAAACTGGATTTTAAGTGTGAGTGTTACGACACTTGATAACAAATGTGCAGATTAGTGCCGGTTCATGTTTGTCTATGTAAAATCATGTGACTAGGTGCAAATTAGTGCAAAATAAAACAAATTGGTGCAAATTAATGTAAAATTGTGCATTTCTGTGCAGATTGGTGTAATATATAAACATGAAGATCATAGGATATGAATATTTAAGGCAAAAGCTTACCAATGAAGGCCATAAAATTTCAAGGTTTAGGGTTGAGACTCATCTCATCGATAAAGGTAGAGACCTCATAGAATTAAAAGGAAACCGTGAAATTCGCTATTTAAGAAGCACTAGAAAAAGCCCTAAAAACGATTGGGAACACCTCATATTTGGTCTAACTCATGAGGGAGTACATATTCCTCTAATGATTCCATTTTTTAGGAGTAAAGGGGCTACTGCGACTAAAGATTTTATTCTATCTCACCAGGCCGGAAAATATCATCGCATAATCTGGTTTTATTATGAGGAGCTGATAAAAGAAAGGTTATCAATTCCTGATACTCAAGTTGGTAGATATGCAGAGGTTTTAAACCAGTCTCTCTACTATACAGGTAGTCCATCTAAAATTAAAAGATATAAAATTGTCGATAATAGGATTGGGCACAATATTTTAACACCTATTATTCGAAAGGGTGTGTTTTTTAAAGGTGCTGAGGATATAAGAGGTAGTGCAAAGCTTCTACTGGATCAGTATGCACCTGAATTAATTGAAAAGTCAGTCAACTTTCTCTATGTAAAAGAAACAAAAAAATCCAACGAAATAGAAAAGGAACATCCTGATAAAAAACGTGAAGCCAGATTCGTTGAACTACTTAAAAGAGCACACGAGGTAGATAAAATCAATGAGAAAGTTGTCATCGAGCTTCAAAACGCAATTGTCGATCCAAGGTATGCAGCAGCCTCCTATAGGGAGTTTCAAACCTATATTGGAGTAACAGATCTTTTTGGCAATGAAGCTATTCATTATATTTGCCCCAAAGCAGAAGATAATCGCGATCTAATGGCCAGCTATGAGCACTTATGTAAAGACATTATGGAGGATGATACAATTGACCCCATTATCGCTGCTTCTGTAATTCCATTTTTATTTGTCTATCTACATCCAGTTGAGGATGGAAACGGAAGGATTCATCGTTTTCTTATCCATTATGTGCTGTCAAAAAAAGATGTCACCCCAAAAGGAATGATCTTTCCCGTTTCAGCTGTTATTGCGGCCAATATAGATAAATATGATAAGGTATTAGAAAATTTTTCCAACGAAATTGTACCAATTATTAACTATGAACTAGATGAATTAGGTCAAATGACTGTTTTAGACAGTGATACAAAACATTTGTATCTTGGGATCGACCTTACAAAGGCCTTGGAGTTTATCTCTTGGACCATCAAAGAAACCCTAGTGAATGATTTCAAAAAAGAACTAGAATACATGAAGCGCTTTTTTAATTCCAAAGACCAAATAAGAAAGGTCGTTGACATCCCTGACAGAAAGTTAAACATTTTAATAAATAGTATTATAAACAATCAAGGTAGGTTGTCTCAAAAAAAGAGGAAAACTCAATTTAGTGAACTTACTGATGATGAAATAAAAAAAATTGAAGCGATTGTAAGAAAGTAATTTTCGTAAATGTTTGGTAAACTTATACTTACACACCAATAAAGTTTAAATAACCCTGGGAGCAAACATGATTGGAAAATTTCGAGATATTGTTTTTTCATCTGCAAATGACAACGATGAAGATATTTATACAATTGATATTAACGGAAAAAACTTATCAAGACTGACTCAAACTTCTGATAAAGGAGTCTCAAATAGAACACCCGAGTGGTCTCCTAGCGGCAAAAGTATAGCTTTTCAATCAAACTGTGGTGGCAATCCAGAAATATATATTTTAAATCTTGTGTCAAAAGAATATAGAAAGTTAACTGATACCCCAGATGGTAGTGCCCATCACCCGGCGTGGTCTCCAGACGGCAAGACTATTGCTTATGTTGCAGATACAGGCAAGGGATTTGAGCTATATACCATAAAGGCCGACGGAACAAATCAAACCAAAATCTCCCTGGAAAACTTAGGTGCCACCAATATTTTCAACCCATGTTTTGGTCAAAGTAGTAAGTATATTTATTTCGTTTTAGAAGTTGATATTGAGCATCCTGACCAATTGTGGAGAATTGACCTTGATGGATCTAACCCCAAATTTATAGGCCCTGAAGGACTTTCAATATTTGAGTTTGATATATCTACAAGTGATAACACCATAGTATTTGACGCAAAGACCAATAATGCTTCACATTTGGGAGACTGGGATATATATACGATGAATAGTGACGGTTCAAATATAAAGCGCTTAACAAGTTTAAAAGCAATGAGCTCAAGACCAAAATGGCTATCTGATGGTAAAACGATAGTATTTCACTCGAATCGCTTTGGTAAAAACTATCATCAACCTAGTGCTAATGATCCTCTAGAAACATGGATACAGTGGTGGAATCAATTTGAGATCTGTATTATGGATGAACGTGGTGATACCGTTATGAGGTTAACGAATAATAAATTGCGAGACCTACATCCAGACGGCTAACTTCCTACAGAAAATGAGGTCCCACGCTGATCTCATAATTAGATTGAATGCATTCCGTTTATATATTTCCTGTATGTTGCTTTTTGAGTTATAAGGAGACAACTAATAACGATGGCGACAAAAGAGGAAACCATGAAAAAAAACACCATTCCAACAACACTAACAATTTTACTTGGATTACTGCTGATTGTGACTACAAGTGCAAATGCTGTATCTTTTAAGCAAGTCAAAGTTGAACAAATTAATTCTACTCTTATACAAAGCCTATACCCGCTTGCCGATAGACTTCAAGAAAATTCATATGAATTTAACGGATCATGGTCAGAAACATCTTTGGCGCTTTTTAAGGTTACTCCCAAAAATGGTCAACCTGAAGATAAGATGATTCGCCAACTCATATGGAAAGAAAGTGGTTATGAGGGTGTAGATGACGTGGATGGAAGCTTGATGGAAGAATTTGATCACCGTTTTGTATACGATATGTTTGTAGACGAATTTGTAGATGATATGACAGAAACACACATGAGAGATCTCGATTATTTTTATACAATACTTGGCAGAGGGGCAAAATCAATTCATATAAAAGTTTACCTCGTAGGATTCTATGGTTCTTACTACTCAGGAAGCTTTGGTCACAGAGGAATGGCAATTTATAACGATCGCACACATGAGGTATTACTGATAACTCTTGGAAGCTCAGAATGACGAGTCGTGTCCCGTTTAGGAACCAGGAACCTTTTGGGAAATGGTACGGACGACTAGGGTTGAACTAGTGACCCCTACGATGTCAACGTAGTGCTCTACCACTGAGCTACGCCCGCACAATTAAAAGTATGTGGGAATTAATATTAATTAATTAAACTCATTTGTCTATAAAAAATGGAAGATTGCCAAAAAATAGCTTATAGTGCCCACTTATGTTCCAGCGACTCAGATATGATTTTTTCCAGTTTATTTTAAACCAGATCAAGGAGTATTGGCCTTACTATCTCATGGGTGTCATCTGCTTGTTTTTTACCCATTATATTCAAAGCTACCTACCCTATTATGCCAAAGAACTTGCTGATATGGCATCGGCGGGGATGGAAGGTATTTCATCTAGTAAATTTATCTTTATGGCACTTGGAATCATTGTCTTTCGGACCTCCTCGCGGTTGCTATTTTTTTATCCCGCTAGAGTTCAGCAAAAAAACCTCCGAACTGAGCTTTTATCAAATCTTGAAAGTAGCTCGCCCAACCGGTATGGCCGTTTTTCTAATGGACAGCTATTTCATATACTCATAAATGATATTGACAATATACGGGCCTTTTTTGGATTTGCTTTTTTACAAGTTGGCAATATTTTGGTAGCAATTAGCGTTCTAATGCCCAGAATCATCGCTTTCAATCCATCTCTAGCAATATGCTTATTGCCAATCCCGATCACCTTTTTGGTATTTACTGCAGTTGTGTGGAGAAACCGTTTTCACTATCGCAAAATTCAAGACCTCCAGGGTGAGGTTCAAAACTTCATTATTGAAAGTTATGATGGGAAGAGAACTATTAAAAATTATCATGCGGAAAGTTCTTTTATCTCACTATTTAGACAACACTCGTTAAAAGAGTTGGGTCACTTTTATCGCGCAGGACTTGGTATATCGATTTTAAAACCGGCAATCCCATTTGCCATTGGATTATCGCTCTTATGGGGAGCATATGTAATTAGACAAAATGATCTAGGAGCATCATCTTTGATCTTTTTTTCAGGTTTTGTTTTTTTGTTTCTAGAACCCATAATGTATCTTGCCTGGATTGGTGTCATCTTTTCTGGAACCGTAGGTTCTTGGAATCGAATCAAAGAACTTGTTAGCTCGCTAGATCAAGAGTCTGAAAGGGAGCTAATTCTAAGGTCCCAAAATACAAACAATGATGTTGAAAATTTTATTGTCCCATTTTGGGAAAAAACCATAAACTTGGAGATTCCGAGTAAGAGTTGGACAGCACTGGTGGGCAAGACAGGTTGCGGGAAAAGCCATATATTGACAGAGCTTGCCGATATCTTAACCCTAAAAGGTAGCAAAATTGCTTACGTTGCCCAAACTCCCTACCTGTACAATGACACAATGTTCAACAATATCTTCTTAGGTCAAAAAGTCAGTGAGGAAAAAAAGCTGCAGGCACTTGAGTTAATTAAGTTATTTGCCCTAAATTACCTAGAATCTAAAGAGCAAATTTTTAATATGCAGGTAGGCGAACATGGCAAAAAGCTCTCTGGGGGAGAGGCCAAAAGAGTCTGTTTGATTAGAAGCCTAATGGGTAGTAGTGATATTTTAATTTGGGATGACCCCTTTTCATCGATTGATGTGCTCCTTGAGAGCAAAATTGTAAATAGTATTAAAGATCACCCACAAGTTGTAAATAAAACAGTAATATTATCTTCCCATCGCTTAACAACCGTTAAAAAAAGTAAACAAGTTATATTTGTTGATAAATCAGAAGGCATAGTAGAAACAGGTTTGGTTTCTTCTATTTTAAATGACAAAAGTAAGGTGTATGAGTACTTCAAAGATCAATTGGTTTGAGTTTTTCGTTTTTAAAACGGCAAACATTAAGCTGTCATTAATAGGCGTATGCTTTGCTCTGTCGGCCATTTTAGGTTTTTTTATACCGCATTTTATCCTAGATCTTTCTGATAGCTATGATGTGACCAGCAGATTTTCTCAGGCACTAATCAATCTCTTTTTGCTCTTTGTTGCAATTTACCTAAACCGAGCAATTTATGAGTTGACCATCAACAGTTATGTATGTGGATTGGTCCAGAATGTTCGAGAGGTCTGTTATAGCAAATGGTTGCTCAACTACAACATCTTTAATTCTCGTGCATCAAAGAGAAAGGATTACCCTCAAGGGGAAGTCATTGCGCGAATTATGAGCGATACAGAATCTTTGATGGAGCTGATTCGCTCTGGCAGCTTCGCCATAATACTCGATATCTTATTTGTTATTTCAGGCCTTATAAGCTTTATTTCCATTAACGTCATTGCTGGAAGTTTTCTAACTGGCATAGAGATTATTGCTACAATTTTGCTCATTTGGGGTAGTAAATATATGCGCAAGATCTTCCACACCGTCCGCTACTGGCGGGGAATGGTTTCAAGAATTGTGGCCAATGTAATGGGAGGCATGAAAGAAACCTACTACTGTGACCATCAAAACTATGTTACAAAAAAGGGTGAGAAGGCCTTTGACACATTCATGAAAAAACAACTGCGGGCCAACTGGTGGGATGCTGCTTACTACTCAGTTGCAGAGTCGATGTACCCCATTTTTTTACTCTGTGTAATTTTTATTTTTCCCTATTCTAAAATCACTCAAGTGGCCATTATTTTTGCCATTGTCGATCTGATTCAAAGAACAATTGCCCCAATCAAAGGAATTGCAAGTAAGATGGCCAATATCCAAAGAGCAATTTCTGGGATGCAACGCATCTCAGAGTTCGTGCTGGACATTGAAAGCGGATATTCATCAAATGGTGATAAGGTCAATCGCAACTCATCACATACCTTTACTCGCCTTGTTATAGATATTCCCCACTTTGCTTACTCTACTCAAATTGATGATAAAAACAGACAAGCAAATTTTCACCTGCGCAATATAAAGTTTGAGGCAAATTTTGGTGAGCTCATTGGAGTCGTCGGGGTTTCTGGGTCAGGCAAATCTACCTTGCTAAATTGTATGACCGCAAACATTATCCCCCGCGATGCAAATTTTGTTATTAAAGGTTCGAAGGAAGATATTAGTCTTGAAGGAATGAGTGACTCCAAAACGGTTATCCAGTATCGCTCACACATAGGCCTAGTCTCCCAAGATTCCCACCTTTTTTCAGAATCTTTAATCTTTAATATCACCATGCAACGGGAGACTCCTGCTGATTTTACTGAGTTTTGGAGTCGAATCACTGAAAAAATCGAGTACTTTAACACCTGGAAAATTGCTCCTGGTGACATTATTGAGCCAAAGGCCCTATCTCTTGGTCAAAAGCAGCTCATTGCTGCCATTCGTGCTTGCTATATAAAAAGGCCAATTATCCTATTCGATGAAATATCCTCTGCCTTAGACTCAAAGTTGGAAATTGCACTAAAGGCAGTTATAAACTTAATACAACAAAATGCACTGATAATCATTGTGGGGCACCGCTTAGAGACCATTATTAGCGCCAACAAGATTTGGGTGATGGATCAGGGACAATTTGTTAGCTCAGGAACTCATCAACAATTACTAGAATCATCTAAAGAATACAGAAACTTTTTAAATGAACTCTCACTTACCTAAAATTACTTTGAGATTTTATTCATTTTTAGGTAAGATATCTCCCATCTTGATTCTAGATTAATTAACTATGAAGGAGACTCGAATGTCTGTGCGAAAATTTTCATTGGCGACCTTAACATTTTTAGTAATTGGGTTGATCTTTTTTTCTTGTACCGAAAAAGTTTCATCTGGCCCACATTTCATTTTTAAACCAGCTCCAAGGCCTGGAATTGCAGCAAAAGTGGCGGATACTGAAATTTCACAAATTGAGCTTCATGCCGAAATTGAAAGTGAAATTTATGAGGCACAGATGAGAGTATATAAACTCAAATTTGAAAAACTAAAGGGAATGATTCTGGCCAAGATGATGAAAATGGACCCCAATAAAAAAGGGCTCACAGATCAGGAGTTTACTGACAAATTTATTCTCAAAGGAAAGGAGGCATCTGAAACTGAAATCAATTTATTTATCGCCGAACGCAAAATCCCCAAAGAGCATATTAATGCCCAAATGAAAGAAAGAATCAAACAATATCTGGCGGTTCAAATCAAGAAAAAAGCAATTGATGACTGGATTGCTCTGCAAACAAAAAAGCACACCGTTGAGATCTATTTGACTAAACCAAAGCGTCCAGTTTTTGATATAGAAGTGGGGAATGCTCCATTTAGAGGTGGGGCAAATGCTAAGGTGACAATCGTTGAGTTTACTGACTTTCAGTGTCCTTTTTGCTCCAAGGCCAATGACATAATGGCAGAGCTTAAAAAGAAGTATGGAGATAAGATCAAAATTGTTTATAAAAACTTTCCACTACCATTTCACAATCATGCAAAAAAAGCTGCCGAAGCAGCACTATGTGCAAAAGAACAAAGCTTAGATCTTTTTTGGAAAATTCACGACGAAATGTTTAAAAATCAAGACAAGTTGGCAGACAAGGATTTAAAAGAGCTGGCCAAAAAAGTTGGCCTCGATGTCGCAAAGCTTGAAAGCTGCCTCACTTCACATAAATATGCAATGCAAGTCCAGGCAGATATAGAACAAGGTAAAAAAGTAGGCGTTAAATCTACCCCCACCTTTTTTGTTAACGGACAAATGGTCAATGGTGCACTACCTGTTGAAACTTTTTCTGAAATTATTGATGAGGAATTAAAAAAATAATGGATACTAATTTAAAAAATAAAAGCTTTGTTAAATTATTGGACTTTGATCAACAAGAGATCGAATACCTCCTAGAACTTTCCCGTGATCTCAAAAAAGCAAAAAAAAATGGCAGTGAAAAAGAAAACCTAAAGGATAAAAACATTGCTCTAATTTTCGAAAAGGCATCTACCCGTACCAGGTGCGCTTTTGAAACTGCCACTTACGATCAAGGGGGCCATATCACCTACTTGGGCCCAAGTGGCACACAAATCGGATTCAAAGAATCTATGAAAGATACTGCTAGAGTTTTGGGTCGCATGTATGATGGAATTCAGTACCGCGGGTTTGGCCAAGAAGTTGTAGAGGAGCTTGCCCAATATGCGGGAGTGCCTGTGTGGAACGGACTAACAAATGAGTTTCATCCAACCCAAGTACTTGCAGATCTTCTAACGATGATTGAACATTCAGATAAACCATTGAACAAAATTAAATTTTGCTATCTGGGAGACGCTAGAAACAATATGGGAAACTCTCTAATGGTGGGCGCTGCCAAAATGGGAATGGACTTTAAAGTTGCCGCCCCTAAGCAGTTCTTTCCTGAAGCTGAGCTGGTAGATAGATGTCAAGAGATTGCCAAGACCACTGGTGCAACTATTACTCTTTTTGAGTCTGTTGAAGATGCAGTAAAAGGTGTTGATTTTTTATATGCAGATGTTTGGCTTTCTATGGGTGAGCCTGCAAAATTGTGGGAAGAAAGAATTAAGCTTCTCTCCCCTTATCAAGTCAATCAAAAAGTAATAGAATTAACGGGTAATGATGAGGTAAAATTCCTACATTGCCTTCCGGCCTTTCACAACTTAGAGACCACAATAGGAAAAAATGTCTACGACCAGTTCCAAATGGAAGCACTAGAAGTTACCGAAGAGGTTTTTGAGGGAAAACACTCAATTGTTTTTGATCAAGCAGAAAATCGTCTCCACACCATTAAGGCCGTCATGGTGGCCACTATGACCTAACCCAACACAGAAAGAAGTACACCAGCTGCAATTGCAGAACCAATTACTCCTGAGACGTTTGGCGCCATAGCATGCATCAACAGATAGTTATGTGGATCTTCTTTTAGACCGACCATATGCACCACTCGCGCAGAATCTGGCACCGCTGAAACCCCAGCAGCTCCTACTAGCGGATTAATTTTATTTTCTTTATGTAAAAATAAGTTTAGAAATTTAGCAAATAAAATTCCACCGGCGGTCGCGACAATAAATGAGATCGCACCAAGGGCAAAGATCAAAATAGACTGTGGTCTAAGAAAAGTTTGTGCCTGAGTGCTAGCTCCAACTGTCACACCTAAAAGGATGGTTACACTGTCAATAAAAGCATGTCTTGCAGTATTAGCTAGGCGATCTGTTACACAACTTTCTTTTAAAAGGTTACCAAAAAATAGCATACCCAAAAGAGTCATCGCACCGGGAGCAATTAGAGAACACAATAAAAATGCAACAATGGGAAAAATTACTTTCTCTCTTTTGCTGACCTGTCTTGGTGCTTTCATTCTAGTCAGTCGCTCTTTTTTGTTGGTCAATAAATACATAACGGGAGGTTGGATAACGGGTACCAGCGCCATGTATGAGTAGGCGGCAATTGCAATGGGTCCAAGCAGCTCTGGGGCCAGCATAGAAGATAGAAAAATGGCAGTAGGCCCATCTGCCCCACCGATGATTCCAATTGCACCTGATTGAGCAGGAGTAAAACCTAAAACCATAGCACCGACAAAAGTACCAAAAATACCAATTTGCGCTGCTGCACCCAACAGGACTAGTTTAGGGTTTGAAAGCATTGTAGAAAAATCTGTCATTGCTCCAAGGCCTAAAAAAATCAAAGGGGGATAAATCCCTTTTGAGACCCCCATATAGAGATAAGACAGCACACTGCCCTCATCATAAACACTTAAAAGAAGACCTTCAATTGGAGGAATGTTTCCTATTAACACACCAAAACCGATGGGCACTAACAAAAGTGGCTCATAGTCTTTTACAACTGCCAAATAGATAAAGATACACGCAATGATCATCATGATAATATTGGTATAGTGTAGATGAGCAAATCCGGTAGTGCTTAAATAGTTCATGACACTCATATTAACTACCCTCCAATCTCAATAAGTGCCTGATCTTGTCCGACGTTATCACCTTCACTTACCAAGATAGCAGCAACTTTACCGCTAAATGTTGAATTGATTACATTCTCCATTTTCATAGCTTCCATAACCAAAATCTTTTGCCCAGCTTGAATTTGGTCTCCAACTTTCACGCAAACTTCTTTTATTTGCCCGGGTATCGGAGCGACCACTGCCTTGCCGCTACTTACTGCAGGTGCTGCAGTGGGTGCCACAACTGGGGCACTAGCAGACCTGGCAGGTCTTGCAGCTGGTTTAAAAACAGTGTTTGATTCTTTGGCCACCTGGTTGGTTAGTAAGTTTTTTATCTCATCAATATCAACATGATGGGTTTGCCCGTTTACTTCTACAGTTGCTTTTGTTGTAGAAAAATCTTTGACAGTCACATCGTACGAGTTGCTGTTTATTCTAAACTTATAATTTCTCATTTTTTCTATCTCCTTCTAAAGGCATTTTCCCGCAGTCCTAGATTTGCAAATCTTCCACCAATCTTCCACAGGGATTCTTTGTCATCATACATATCCCAAGTAATTTTTTGGGAATTTTCAAGAAAGTGCCGCTCCATGTGTAGGGCCATGGCAATGGCCAAATAGGTGTCATCTTCAGTCTTGTCCACAACGGTAGACTCACTGGGGGGCCCAACCACTGGTGTAGCCGTCTTGGCTTTTCGTTCCAACATTTTTAAAATTTTCGGCAAAACTGTTATGTAAATACTAATACATATAAGTCCTACAAAAACAACGGACATACCCAAAAGACTAAACGTTAGAGCATTTAAATTCTCAGTAAAAACATTAGAAAAGCTAACATTAATTGTATTATTAAGCATAACTTACCTTTTATTTAAAACCTCTACATAAGCTATAGAGGGATATTCCCGTGCTTCTTTAAAGGGTTTGAGTCTTTTTTATTCTTGAGTAATCCCAACGCTTTAATGATGCGTAGTCTTGTCGTTTTAGGTTCAATAATGTCATCCACATATCCGCGCTCTGCTGCTTGATAAGGAGTTAAGAAAGTATCGATATACTCTTGCTCTTTATCTTGAACAAATTTTGCTGGATCATTGCTCTTTTTTGCTTCACGCCCATAGAGAATTTCGCTAGCACCTTTTGCGCCCATTACAGCAATCTCAGCAGTAGGCCAAGCATAGTTCATGTCTCCTCTTAAATGTTTTGAAGACATTACACAATACGCTCCACCATAGTTTTTGCGAGTTACAATTGTAATTTTAGGAACAGTAGCTTCTGCATAAGCATACATTAGCTTAGCACCATGACGTATGACACCTGCATATTCTTGAGCAGTACCTGGCAAAAAGCCTGGAACATCAACCAGTGAAACAATTGGTACATTAAAGCAGTCACAAAATCTAATAAAACGTGCCGCTTTAACAGATGCATTACAATCTAAGACTCCAGCTAATACTTTTGGTTGATTGGCAACAATCCCAACAGGCATTCCACCATAACGAGCAAAACCAACTACTACATTGCCCGCAAACTCAGGTTGAACCTCATGAAAATCGCCATTATCTGCTGTCAAATGAATAACATCTTTAATATCATAGGCCATCATAGTGTTATTGGGTATGAGTTGATTAAGCTGCTCTTCGGCACGATCTACTGGATCATCAGTCATTAAAACTGGTGGGGACTCAGCATTATTTTGAGGTAAAAAAGAGATCAAGGCCTTAATATACATTATTGCATCTTCTTCTGAGTCTGCACCGTAGTGGATAACCCCACTTTTGCTTGCATGCATCGCTGCTCCGCCCAAGTCTTCTTCACTAACATTTTCATGTGTCACAGACTTAACAACTTTGGGACCAGTTAAAAACATATAACTATTCTCTCTCACCATAATGCTAAAATCAGTAAGAGCGGGTGAGTACACAGCACCACCAGCACAAGGACCCATTATTACAGAAATTTGAGGGATAACCCCTGAGGCCATTACATTCCTAAAAAATATGTTTGAATAACCCGCTAGACTTTCTATCCCCTCTTGAATGCGAGCGCCGCCAGAGTCTACTAAACCAATAACGGGTGCGCCATTTTTAATGGCCATGTCCATTATTTTACAAATTTTTTCAGCATTAGTTTCTGAAAGAGATCCGCCATTTACCGTAAAATCTTGGGCATAAACAAAGACAATGCGACCATTAATTGTTCCATGGCCCGAAACTACCCCATCTCCAGGATTTATCTTTTTTTCCATTCCAAAGCGGTTGCACCGATGCGCCTTAAATACATCTATCTCTTCAAAACTACCCTCATCTAATAATAACTCTAATCTTTCTCTAGCCGTCTTTCTGCCCTTTTTGTGTTGGGCAGCGATTCGATCCTTTCCACCACCAAGACGAGCTTGTTCTCTGAGCTTCATCAATCTATCAAGTCTTTCTTCGATTTTCATACCCTTCCCTTTGTCTGCTCTATAAAATTTTTTTGTCACTTTTCATCACTGCAAAATTCTGTCAAAACTCCATGAGTAGATTTTGGATGCAAGAAAGCAACTTTTTTGCCCCCCGCTCCGTCAATTGGAGTTTTGTGTATCAGCTTGGCACCAGCCTTTTGTGCTTGCTCTAATTGAGATTTTATATCATTTGTATAGTACGCAACGTGATGTATTCCTTCACCATTTTTCGACATAAACTTAGCAATAGGGCTATCGTCGCTGGTTGGTTCCAAAAGCTCTATATGGGTGTCTCCAACGTGGAAAAAAGCAGTCCTAACTTTTTGTGATACTACCTCTTCCATCCCCTGACACTTTATACCAAGAACATTTTCGTAGAAAGCGATCGACTCCTCCAGGGACTTCACAGCAATTCCTAAATGATCAATCTTTTCTACCATTAATAGTACACCTAAAAAAAAACTAGATTACGTTATCAGATTGCAACTAACCTTGCAAATATGTTATCTTTAAGATTAAGGAGAAATATATGGAAGAAGCTAAAAATTATTGGAGAAAATGCAGTACCTGCAAAAAAGAAATTGGATATGGAGCAGCGTATCAGGTATGTAGTGTCTCTACTTGTCGTAAATCTGTCTACTGCTCCGTCACCTGCTGGGATATTCACGTCCCTGTTATGAATCACAAAAGCGCATGGGCCGAAGAAGAAATAGCTCCACCAAAAATACCTGTTCACCAAGAAGAAAGTAGAGCACCTCGTAGAATTATGGTAAATACTAGTGGGCAAAAAGGATCTGTTGTTCAAAGAAGCGACATACCTATAGATATTTTAATTGTTGCTTCAAAACTTAAACATTACATCAAAGTTAAATATGACCTAAACACCTCGGCCAATGTTATGGAAAAGTTATCAGATATCGTTAGAAAAGTTACTGATGATGCTGCAGAACATGCGCGCTTAGAAGGCAGAAAAACAATTATGGACAAGGATTTTTAATGAAGAAAACGGCAGATGCATTTGTACTGACCGGGTCCAAAAACCAATTAAAAATTTTACTCATTAAGAGAAAAAATGATCCATACAAGGGAAGTTGGGCGTTTCCCGGGGGATTTATTGAAAAAGACGAAAGGCCAATAGATGCTTGCTACCGAGAGCTTTTTGAAGAAACGGGACTTGACCTTACCAAGCTACAACCAAACCCTAACTTCGCTTACCCACTTTTAATCCGTAAAAAAAAGGGGCGTGATCCAAGGGGACCTGTGATCACCTACCCTTACCTCTTTTGGATACCAAAACCTTTGGAAGTAGCAGGTGCAGACGACGCCGAGCAAGCTAGTTGGGTTGCTATTGACCAGGTCGACGAGCTAGCTTTTGATCATGGAGCAATTTTGTGTGAAGCCTTAGGACTTCTATTTCCTGGCATGCATAGTTACCAAGAGCACTTTAAAGATGTAAAGCTCCCTCAATTGATGTTAAAAAATTTCCAAGCAGAAACAAGTGCACCCATAATATTTTTCGGTGGTAGTTTCAATCCTTGGCATGAAGGTCATGAAAAATGCGTCGAACTGTGTACCAAACAATTCCCAAACAGTAGCATAATTATCATCCCCGATACAAACCCATGGAAAGAAATCAATGGTACACTACATAGGCACCGCTGCTTTTGGTCTGGTTTTCACAGCATTTGTAAAAAAATGAAACTTCCCAACGTATCCATCTATCCAGGTCTGTGGGGTATGGAAGAAGCGGTCCACGTCATTGATTGGATCGACAAAACTAACTTTTTAAATATTAGATTATTAATTGGTGATGATGTTTTGTTTGATATTTTAAAATGGAAAGATAGCACAAGGTTACTTACTATCCTAAAGGGACTTTTAGTTGTTCCACGAATTCATGAGTTTACAGACTTACAAGACATTAGCTTAGACATTTTAAAAGTTAATCCGCAATTAGAAATTGAAGTACTGCCCCAACACGAATTTCAAGACATCTCATCTACAAAGCTTAGAGATAGTTGATCAGTCCTCTTGCTTAAAGCTTTTTTAAAATTATAAACTTGGGTTTTTAGCGGTAAGAATGTAGAGTTATAGTTAACTTTAATAATTTTTATTGAGGAGCAAATAAAAGATGATTGTAGGTACTTTAAAAGACACAAATATATTCAAAGGTGTTGAAGATGAACACCTAGAGGCCATCGAAAAATTTTGTCAAACCAAAGATTTAGATGAAGAGGACACTATTATTGCACTGTCTGACACAGACTATGATATTTACAGGGTAATGGAGGGAAAAGTTGGCGTAGAAGTTAACGATTCACCTGGACAGTATGTGGCCAAAATCGGCAAAGGTGGAATCTTTGGAGATATGGCATTTTCCAGAAAATCTAAAAGAACTTCAAATGTGGTTGCCCTAGAAAAAACTCAAGTTTTAAAAATCGATGGACCTAAACTTGATGAGTATCTCAACTCTAACCACGATGTTGGTTACCAAGTTATGAAAAATTTAATGAAAATACTATGCCAAAGGTTGGATACCACCACCTTTATGCTTAGTATGTACAAAGACTAAATAGATTCAATATATCAAAGTCCATATTCCGGCCCTTTATATTTCATGGCATTAAAAAGTCAAACGTTACAATTTTTTGTAGAGTTTATTTATAAACTATTTCATCAACAAATTAATTAGATTACAATATTATAAACTACTTTAAAAAAGGTAATACATGGCTTTTAAATACATTTTTTTCATAATAGTTTTTCTAACAATTCAAGCTTCATCTGCCTCTAGACGCAAAGGGTGTGAGAGTGTCGCTTCATGTAAGGCCCGAGATGGTGAAGTTTGCATCATTGCAACAGATTGCCACAAACCCATCGGTATAAAACTGACAGTCGATTGTAAGAAAAACAAATGTATTTACGCTGATCCCAATGATGATGCAAACCCCAATTCACTTGCAGATGGAACATCATTGAAAACTAAGGCAAAAAAAACAGCTTCAAAGAAGAAAGCCTCATCTGGATCTGCAAACAAAAACAAAGGTAAAAACAAAAGTAACGAGATGTTAAAAATGCTACCCATGGCCCTTGGCCTTTTAGGTAATCTCGGCGGTGGTGAGAGTGGTGGTGATGGTGGCGGCAGCGATGGAGCTCAACAAGGACAGGCGGTTGGATCTCCCCAAAGAGGGTCAGGTGGCTCAATGTCCGCCCCCGGTAAATTTACACAAAACAATTCGCAAAGAGAATCTTTGAGTGACCTAAAAAATAACCTCAAAACATTATCAAAAAAGCGCGAAGAAAGTATCAAAAAGGTGTATGCAACTTGTTTGGCAATTAAGCAAGCTCTAACGCCTAAAAAAAAGAAAAAGGGAGCAAAAAAAAATAATGTGATTACCGAGGATATTAAACTACTAGCAAAAGCTTGTGGTAGCTATCTCCAAGAAATAAAAAAAATTAATAATGAGCACAGTTTAGAAAATAATTTAAATGCAGACAAAAACAAATCTGACTCGTGTTCAGGAGATCACTTTGCTGCAATTAAACAAGTTGTGGCCCAAAAGCAAAAGTCTGCCACACTAATTCAAAATAGAGGTTATGCCGCAGACAAGTTAACAAAAGAAATTAATAAGCAATGTAAAGATATAGAAGATTGGAGCAAGGTTAGAAAAAAATTAGTAGATAAGTTTGAAAATAAGCAAACAGAAATTGGTAAAAGACTTAAACAGTTTCTAAACTGTCAAGCTAGTCTCAGTCAACAAATACCTGAGAGCATACCTCACGCAGAAGCACTAGATAGCTTGTTGGCCCTTTTTAACCAATCAATAACAAACAAATTAACTAGAGCAGACGATACATTAAAAAAAGCTAAACAGAAGAAGAAACAGAAGAAGAAAAAGAAGGACATGGTTAAACAAAAGTATAAAAAGTTTGATGAATTATTTAAAGCATTAAAAGCTCAATATCACATAGATAATCCACAGGAGACCTTTATAAAATCATGGAATACCCTAGCACCACAAATCCCAACACATCTAAATAGTTACCGACCTCAATTGGGAACTGAGCAAAATCCATGTTTTGGTCATGTAAAAAAAATTAGCTCACAGGTTAAAAACATAACTAAACAGTTTAAAAAGATAAATAAAAATTCAAAAAAGACACTCACTAAGTCACTACCTCCCATAGAGGATTCTGACTTTGTAGAGCTTGCTGGCGCCTTTGGTAAAGAAATGAACGATTTTTCCATTGATCCAGCAGGTAAAGAACCAAGAAACATATTAGGTCTGACCAAATTTCAAATGATGGAGGTATATGCACTGGCGTCTAATATCTACAATGAAGAGTTTCAAGCAAAGTTTGCTCACCCCACCACCAGATTTGAGCTATGGTGCAAATATAAAACAAACTCTCAAGAGATCTCCGAAATGGAAAAAGAATCGGCAAGCCTGGTCTATAAAATTGCAAGCTACTCCCAAGAGATGTTAGGGCTTGGTAAACGAAGTATGGCAGCAGGAAGCCTTAAGGTCATGGCCACCCACTTTCAATCCTGTGATGTCATTGACTTTGCCAACTCCGGCAAAAATGGAAGTTGTTCGCCCTTTGTACAAAACGGCCAGCAGGGGCAAAGTCCCCGTGCCATAGTAGGAGGTAAAAATAGCAGCAGAAGCAATCCTCAATGCATTCCCACAAGCGATTCTCAACATAAATACCGCATGGGCGGGAAATTCTCAGGAAGCTCTAATTATATAAACCCTTTAGGTAATGTTGATTGCTCTGGTTTTACCTCAGCTTCTATGGCCGCCTCTGGGCTTAAATGGTCAAGTGATCAAAGTGGAGCTTATAGATCTCTTGGCACTGCCCAAATTGATGGTGTCACTCGTTCTGCAAATAGTTGTTTTGAAGCACCCGTGATGGATGGGACCTCATCTATAAAACCGGGAGACCTCATAAATAGCTCAAACGACCATAGCATGCTGGTCCAAACTGTAGGTTTAGACCCATTTGGAGTGGGTGGAGCTTCCACGCCCAGCGATTGTAGTCGCATCGGTCCGGCTCAACTGGATTTTACCGTCTCCCACAGTTCTGCTCAGGGTCTATCGGGAGTGCAAACAACACATGTTAGAAATTTAAGAGCAACTCGGCATGTGGCCCAATTTGTAAAAATGGCCAGACAAACGTGCTACGCAAAGGTTACAAATAGCCAGTATCAAGCGGGAAGGCAAAACCTTGGAAGTGGCTCTAGAGGCAATAGATACTTTACCATTGCCAGGCATTTAGGCGATAAAAAAGCCGGCTGTACAACAACTCCAGCACGACTAAAGGGAGAAGAATGCATTCAAGACTGTTACCGAGATGCTATGAAAGATAAAGGTTGTGCTTGTTCTAAAGAACTTTAAAATGTAAGGAGAAATCTCTTGAAAAGAATAACTTCACTATTCATCTGTTATTTATTAATAATACCAAACTATGCATTAAGTATTGACTGGAAAAGTGTCAAGTGCCCAACCGATGTGAAAGTATTGGCCCGTGAGCTACTAGAAGTAGAATTGGCCGGCAGACAACTGCCCAAAAAGGGACCTTGCCTCGACCAAAACAAGTTCAATTATGTCTCAGCAACTCACTCTCCCAGGGAAGAAATTAAACTCAAGGTAGATAAAGTCCTAGATGGTCCGTATAAGATATCCATAAAAGAGCCAAAAGATTTAGGCCTTGGAGAATTTGAACTAAAGTTTCATATTGCAAACAAAGGTTTAAGTTATGAAGATAAAATCAGGGTATTAATCCTCCATGCCCCAGAAGTTGCCTCCAATCACCCATGTGGGGAGTTAACTCTTTTTCCCAAACAATTTATGGTAAGAAAACAATGTCTCAAAAATTAAGGAGCGCTAACATGTTCTACCTACTTATCTGTGTCTTGATAATTGTACCTCTTAGTGCCAATGAAAAACTTATTGGCGGCAGACCAGCGCTTTCTACCGAGTTTCTATCAACAGTTAGAATTAGAAACAATTGTACAGCTGCCAAAGTTGGAGAAAACAAACTGTTGCTTGCTGCTCATTGCTTAGTGAATGAAAAAAATAAGATTCGTTTGAATATGTCTATCGGTAAGTCCATTTTTATAAAAAATCACTATCTAAAAAAATGGCAGGAATATAAAATATCCAAGCATTTTATTCATAATAGCTTTAGGCGCGAAGTCAGGCGTCATATCAGACGCAGAGATGAACGCCAAAATTTTGCAGAAAAATCATTTGATATCGCTTTAATTGAAGTTGATAGAGCACTTGAGGGAATTCCTACTGCACCGATTGATTTTTCCAAAGTAAAACCTGGCGACAAATTAATAATTGGTGGTTTTGGATGTGAAAAAAATATTTTTACTCCAACTCCCGCGCGCCTTAAAAGACTCAAGATGGGATTAACTGTGGCCATTTATAAAAATAAAATTTATAAATACGTCATCGATGCAAGTAGCACACTTAAGTATAATATAATAACTGCTGCCCGCAATTTATCAACTACCTACCCTGGACTGTGCCCTGGTGATTCGGGGGGGCCTGTATATCGCTTTGGGAATGATAAAAGCATTGTTGGTGTTAACTCTTATTATGTGTTTAAAAACAACACTGGTGTCCCCTATGCAAATCTTCACACACGTTTAAGTGCCCTCAAGATTTGGTTAAATGGTATTTTATAAATGACTGCCCCTAAAAAATATGAGCTCTTTATTGCCGCCCCACCAGGATTAGAAAAAGTTACTTTGAGCGAAGTAGAATCACTACCCACTCTTTCTAACATCAAAGAAATTAGTGGAGGGATATCGGTTAGCTCCGATCTTACAGGTTTAGTCGATTTGAATATTAGCTTAGGTTCGGCAAACAGAGTACTGCTTAGACTTGCAACTTTTTTGGCCCCAACTATTCCCCAGTTTGTAAAAAGGTGCTCCCATATTAATTGGGGAGACTACCTTACTGCCCAGTCGAACGTACAATGCTCAATTTCTACTGCAAAATCAAAGCTGTACCATGAAAAAAAAATTGAACAATTATTACTGGAAGCAATTGACAAAAATCACCCCCATTTATTAAAAGATAAAAAAGGTAAAACCGAAAAGATTTTTATTCGCATTCAAAATAATCATTGTACTATTAGTATCGATACCACAGGTGACCACTTACACATGCGTGGATATCGCAAAGCAACTGCCAAAGCACCTATAAGAGAAAATCTCGCCTTTGGCATTTTAAAATTAATTAATTGGAAACCAAATCAACCACTAATCGATCCTATGTGTGGATCGGGTACTTTTGTAATTGAAGCAGCTCGTATATCTTGTGGAGTTTTACCAGGTATTGACAGAAGCTTTAGTTTTACCAATTGGCCCTGCTTGGCCTCACAAATTGAAGTTATTGATAAACTAAAATCTAATCACCTCAATGCATCTAATTTAAAAGTAGAGACTTTCATACAAGGATTCGATAAATTCATGGGAGCAATAAAAGCAAGCCACCTTAACGCCCAAACTGCAGGCGTTTACAGCAAAATCACTTTTGAGCAAAAAGATTTTAGTAAGCAAAGTAGTGACCAAAAGTGTGGACACATAATCATTAATCCACCATATGGAGAACGCATTGGAAAGCTGGATGATTTAATTGAGCTATATCAGTTAATTGGCAAAGTAGCAAAAGAGCGTTTTAAAGGATGGAAGATCACTATACTGTGCTCCAATAAAAGTTTAAGAAAAGAAATTTCACTCCCTTTGAAGTCATTAACTTTAATCAACAACGGAGGAATAAGAGTGTACGTATACCATGGACAAATCATTTGACTTTGTTTTCAAGTGCTTTACAAACAAGATGGCCATACCAACTCCTTTTATTAAAGTCGTTATTGAAATGGCCCACCATACTCCCTGAATGCCAAATCCAAGAGTCAATGCAAAAAGTGAGGCAAGTGGAATTCTAACTAGTGTTAGTGGCACCCTTAAAAACATATATAACTTCGTTTCACCAAGACCATTAAAGGCCCCTTCAAATAATACTTCAAAACCTAAAAGAATCTCAAAGTAACCCACAATTTTTAAGTACATTGCTCCATGTTTGACAATTTGAGGATCAGAGTTCAACAAACTAATTAAGTGCTCCGGAATGAAGATAAACATCAGTGATATCGGTAAAAGTAGCACTGTAATTAGTATCGATCCTTTAATGGCAATTTTTAAAATAGATTCTATATCCCCCCTTCCAACACTTTGGGCAATAAGGGTACTAATTGCAATTGAAAAGCCAACACTAAAATAATACGGAAACCCTTCAAATCGATTTCCAATATTGAGGCCTCCAAGTGGCTCCATACCAAATTGCGTAATTGTTGCAGTTAGAACGGGAAAAACTAGACACCAAACTAAATTGGTCAAAGTGGAATTAATTCCAATTTTAAAAATCTGCTTATTATAATTGCCGGTGAACTTTAAAAAGGTCTGGGATTTACCAATATATTCTTTTTTATTTAAATAAATCTGACGAAGGATTAAACCAATTAAAATACTAAGCACCGAAGCAAACTTAGCACCGGCGATACCCATCTGAGGGAAAATTGAGTATCCAAAAATGAAGCATGGGTCCAATAATGCATTTAGAGTTAAAGCAAAGAGCATTATTAAGTTGCTTACTTTGGTATCCCCGTAGGCATTAAAAATATAACCTTGAAGAGTAAATAAATAAATAATTGGAAGTCCATAGATAAAGACATCGAAAAATTTAGTGGCCAACACTAAAGTTTCACTATCTAAACCCATGTATAAAAAAATTGGTCTTTTAAACAAAAAGCACATCACACTAATAATTAAAGACCAGAATAAACTAAGCCACAATGAATCTGCTATTACCTCATATACCGCCGTTTTTTTCTTAGCAGCAAAAAACTGAGCGACTAAAGTGGAGGTAGCTGTTAAAGTCAAGTTCATTAAAGAGTAGATTGCCCACTATAAAAATGCCACTGCTCCTGCTGCTGCCACCGCTTTAGAGCTAATTTTGCCAATCCAGAAAATATCGATGAACTCAAACAGAATTAGCCCCAAAAATCCAAAAATTGCCGGAGTGGCAATGGATAATATTTCTTTGTACGTTTTAATATCGTAATACTCTCTGAATTTTTCCAATTTATACCCTTTACGTCTGTGTTCACCAGCTACATGGATCTACCAAAGTAATCTCTGCATGTAAATTGTTGTATCCTTTCAATCTGGCCACAAACCAAACGGAAACTGCAACGGAAACTGTTTCTGCCGTTTCTGTTTTTGTTAAAACAGAGTATCTGAATAGGTTTTAAAGTGAGTTGCTTCAAACTGGTGCTGCGCACAAAAATATTGAAACAACATTCTTCCCATAGCTGGATCTACAGGGGAGCTCTCTGCATATAAATTTGGATATGTTCTGGTCCAGACTGTTTCTAAAAAGCTTAAAATATTGGTTTTTGAATGATTCACATTTAAAGCACTATTAATTTTTAAATCCTCTCTATTAATACAGTTGAAGCAACCAACTCCACCATGCTCGGGCAGTAGGATATAAGGCCTTATCTGCCCCCCAAATGGAGTGTGGCACAGAATGCAATATTTGCGCTCTGGAAAAAATCCTTGCTCTAGCAATAACTTCCCCAAAAACCAAGCAACACTGCCACTTGCTAAATTGTGATCGTCTTGTAAACCCTGCTCTAAGTAAAAAATCCCATTGCTTAGCACCCGAAAAGGTCCTTGAAATTCTCCAGCACTGATCCGATGTTCATCGTGCAAGTCATCAAACGTACAAATTTTTGCTACCACTTCAATATAAAAACACATTATACAAAATGCCTTATAATTTGCTCGAATTTTAGAGTAAGTCCAAATTGGTATCCATTCTTTGGCACTGTACATATCTGAGTTTTTTGATGAGTGGGCCAGCTCAATTTTCAACATGTATCCCAACTCTAAGGTGGAGCTTTTGTTCTTTTTACCTCCTCCACGCCCTCCATAAAAGGCAACCGAGACGGCATGGCCACTTCTTAGTAAAACCTTGCCAATTATATCGCGCTCCCGAAAATTTATTTTTGAAATAAGAATTCCTTCAATTTTACTCTGCAATTTTGTTATATCTCCCCTAAAGTCAAAATAAGTGTAAATTAGAAACCAGAATTTATTGATTATGGCCTGTTACAATCATTTTGCAAACTTACATCTTGCAATGTAATATGCAATTTATATGTCAAAGATAAAACAGGTCACAATTTTTTGCGACGGCAGCAGCCTAGGAAATCCAGGTCCTGGAGGTTATGGGGCCATTTTAATTTACAAAGGCCATGAGCGCGAGTTGTCTGGGGGATTTCGCCTTACAACCAATAATCGTATGGAGATTATGGCCGCTATTTTCTCTTTGGAGTCACTCAAAGAAAGCTGTAGCGTGGTCATCAATACAGACTCTAACCTTCTGGTCAACACCATGATGCTGGGATGGGCCAAAGGCTGGCGAGCACGCAACTGGAAAAAGAAAAAGGGAGGTATGGCCAAAAATACCGATCTTCTTGCCAAGCTTTTAGACCTTTGTGATAAACACGATGTTGTATTTAATTGGGTTAAAGCACATGCGGGGCAGGTCCAAAATGAGCGCTGTGATCAGCTTGCAAAAGAAGCCGCATCACAGAGCAACCTTCCTGTTGATATAGGTTATGAGGACTCATTGAATGAATCTGACGAGTAAAATACTTGTGACTCCTAAAAAAATTTTAGTCGTTAAAAATAGAGCACTTGGAGATTCTATAATTGGACTCTCCGCCATAATGTATCTAAAGCAGCTATTTCCAAATTCAGAATTAACCTACGGAGTCCCCGAATGGATATATCCATTTTATTTGGGGGTAGAAACTAAGGCCGACCACTTACTTTCCATTAATTTAGACAAAACCTGGAATTGGCCAAAATTGTTTTTTACTATTTTTTCCAAGCGTTTTGATTTGATCATTGAATTACATCAATCCGGTCGCACAAGCATTTTTTTTAAGGGATATTCATTACTTACAAATACTCAATACCGCTTTCACAATCACAATGTTAGTAATTTTGACCAAGCAGACAATGCCATCTTAGATCAAGGTGTAACCAAAGCTTCTATGCAACGTGACCTCGATGGTTGTTGGTCAGCTGTAAGTAATATTTTAAATAACCCTAAGCTTTCTGTTCCCTCCTACACACAATTTCAACCAAGTTTAAAAATTAAAAACAATGATCTAACTACTAAACCTGTAAAATTTATTATCTTTGGTGTAGTCGCCACCAGAAAAACAAAAATGTGGCCTTTGACCAACTATTTGATCATCGCCAAAAAAATATTGGAATGTTGCCCAGAAGTTAAAATCCTCATTCCACTTTCTAACTCCAAAGATGACCAGAATATTGAAAAAGAAATCACTAGCTCAAACCCACCATCTAATATTGAAATAATTAAAAGCCCCCTAAAAACTCTTCCCCACTATCTCGTTGGGGCACTACTATATCTTGGAAATGATACGGGATTAAAACATATCTGTGCTGCTTTGGGAGTAGTAACATACACCTTTTTTGGCCCAGAAGAGCCACTTGAATGGCACCCTTACGATCAATCATTACATAAATTTTTCTTTATCCCCAATTTGCCTTGCAGAACTGTTACTTCTCACTTTTGTGGGATCCCCACCTGTGATCACTTAACTTGTCAAACCATGATCTCACCAGTTGATGTATGGGAGCAATTACATCATAATTTTAAATAGTTAAGCCACCATATTAACTCACAATAAAGTCTAAAACCAAGAGCGTGTAGAATTTTCAATAAATAAAAAAGCTCGTGAGACGGCACATGGTTTCTGATATAAGTCCCGTGAATACGAAACTCAATTTACACAAATATAATTTATTTAAAAGGACAACTCATTATGATTACAAGATCTCTGACTATTATGTTAGCTGTTTTGCTACAGTTTTACATTAGTAGTGGTATGGCACTTACCCTAGATGGTAAGTTTGCCATATACGAAAGTATGCAATCAAGCAATAAGTCAAGGCAGCAGTTCAGCTTACCAACCACCTACCAGCACACAAAGTTAATAGTAAGAACCAAAGAAGGCCACATCCAAATCAAATATGGAAAAGATAGAAACAGTGTTTTTGATATTAACCTGAACTTTTCACCTATCGCATAGCATCCATTAAATATTGATAACCATTTAAAATGATCAATAAAAATCATAATAATTTTCTTATTTTTGTACCCAAATGGCCGAGATTAGGCCCAAAACTCCTCAGAAATCG
>JADHTQ010000030.1 GCA_016784965.1 Bacteriovoracaceae bacterium
AGTGTGTCCCACAAGTCTGCTGGCACCTATATTTCTCGACAATCTGCAGTATCTGTCCCGAAGTCGCAGACGTTGTACGCGGCTCCTGGCCGTCCATCGTCACACTCACCATCATGTGCGTATCGACAAGTATTATTTTCACTTAAGCTGGCACAATCGTTTTCATCCGTTTGTGCTGCACACACATTATATGGAGCACCTGGTCGTCCATCATCACAAACTCCGTCATTGGCATATCGACAGGAATTGCTTGTATCTGGGGCGGCACTACAGTCATTTTCATCTGTTCCTGCTGCACACACATTATAAGGAGCTCCAGGTCGTCCATCATCGCAAACACCATCATTGGCATACCGACAACTATTTGAGTTATCTACAGGTGGCGTGGGCGGAGTTGGTGGTACTGGTGGAGTTGGAGGAGTTGGTGTGGTTGCTTGGCAGACATCGGCATGAGCGTTACATACTTCTGAAATCAAAGTTACATCCTCTCCTCTACAAGCATCATCTTGACAACGATTTGAAACCCTACATTGACCAGAAGTCACATAGTCAGTCTCTCCCCTCACCAAAATACCTTCAATATTAAGAGTGTCTCTATTAAACACGGCAGAACCTGAGTTACCTCCATATGTATCTAGGTTGGCAACCAAATACCCTTTTGAGCTTTCAATACTCCGGACATTGGCCCCTTCGGCAATTTTTGTTGGAAGACCACTTGGATGTCCAATGACAACAAGTGGTTCCCCAACAGAAATTGTCCCTGAGCTTCGCATACTTAGTGGAGTACGATCGGCAACTGCTCTATCGAGCTGTACAACTGCCCAATCGGCGCCTCTAGCTTCTTGTGCTCGCCCCTTTAACTCTTTACAGTAATAGACATCAAGTGGCGCAAATTGTGTGGTCACCTGCTGTGGCGCTTGAGTGTGAAAGCCAAATATAAAAGCGATATCATCACAAGATGCCTGGTTAGTGATACAATGTCCTGCAGTAATTACAATATCTGCTCCCACTAAAAATCCAGAGCAAAATGCAGGGTTGGGCTGATCCCTAAATGGTTCAGCAGGACACAGGTTATAACTATCTCCAAGTGTCCCCGTGGGCACTTTAAATAGTCCTGAAACTTCTGTTAAATCCGCCCGCTTAACAAGAGCAACAGTGGAGTTTGAAAGCTCTAGCAGTGCAGGATTTGTTTCTTGATAGTAATCCAAACGATTATCTTCACCATAGATAACCTCTGGTACCCCTCCAAAGAATTGGGCCTGGCTTAAGTTAATAGTTAAAATGAAAACAAACAACGAACAAACAAGTGCATTAATACGCATTCTACCCCCCTTAAATAATTTCTCTTACTAAAATCATCCGTAAACAAAGATGATTATAGGCCCATCAATACATTTATTGCAAAAGAGGTAAAAATTTTCCCCCCTTGGAAGCCTCTTATATAAGTATATCTAGGTGAGTAACAGATGCAAAGAATGGATATCTTACTTTTAATGTCATAACAAAAATTGCCATCGTTAAAAACGAAACAGCAGATCTGTAAATGATGTTGTATCTTCATCATAGTGAACTTTGCTTTCTAGAAGGCGCATTGAAATGAAGGTAAAGTGCTTTTTTATTTTTTTAAAATAAAATGACTTGCTTCTTCTTTGTGCATAAACATCTTCAAAGCTCAACTCTTCCACTTGTCGCTTTAACTCCTTATCCGTAGGCACACTAAAGTATAGATACTTAACCTTTTGGGCCATGATGGGGAGTACATAATCAATTTCTTCTTCTGATAGGTATTGAAAAACAGATGTACAAATTCCTAAATCAAAGCTTCTGTGTTTGTCTGCCTCTGTTTTACACCATGTCTCCAAGTCACATTTTAGTAGTTTCAACTTCATGCTAGAAACAGGTGCAAAAGTGCGATCTCGTTTAACCTTGTTAAAAGCATACGGTGATGGCTCTATGCCGAGTGCCTTATATGGCAAAAAACAATTCAAACTCTCTTTAAATAAGTATCCAAGACCAAAACCAAAATCTATTATGCTACTTATATCGATATATTCACAAGCAAAAAGAGATTGCAGATAGCTAACATGATCTTTAGCGTTTGCAATGCCATCCATAGTGTCAAGTTCAGAATAATTTAGATCCCAATATCCCTGCACAAATCCTTTGGCACCTAATTTTTTACCAGGCATGAATTACTCCTTAAAAAAACAACACTAACATATTTGTTAAGCTTTATAATCAACAATACTGCCTACATTGTGAAAATTTATAAATAATGGAAACAGCACAAATTGCGCAACAGGTCACACCACTCTAGATTTATTACAAGTAGAAGAAATTGTTTGGAAGCTCATAAAGTGGTAAAATCGACATTATACTAAAGGAAGTTATTGTAAAAAGGAGTTCTATGATCTCAAAAAATGTCGTCATATCCAATTTAAAACTTATCTTTTACTTAGCTTGTACAATTATTTTTTTTACTAACAATGCAATTGGACTCAACAATGAAAAAGATGGCTTTCAAATTGAACGTGGTGATACTGCAATACTAGATGTTCACAGTGACTGTAAAAGTATTACCAACAATAGTGGTCACCAATTATTTATACCGACAAAACACAGGTCACAGGAGTGGGAGAAATTTAAAAGTCATGCCAGCAGTATTGGTGTTACCCTCTCTGATTGTGCTGGAATTTTTTGGAGAGTATCTGCCTGGAGTCCTTGCGATATAACTGGTACCCAAACTAGGACTGTTGTGTGTGAAGAGATAGCTATTGGAGCCCCACCAACCATTGTTGATAATTCCTTGTGTGAATTAAGTATGAAACCAGTCAGCATACAAACTGCACCTGCTGTTTGCCCCAACAGTGATAATTATTGTATGGGTACTACTTTTAGCCCCAGTAGTGGCTGTGGAGTATGTATTGGCACAAAGCCGATTATCAACTCTGTCTTACACTTAGTAGAGTCTACCTGTAATGAAAAATGTGTAAAATCAATCGTCACAAAATGCGAAGGGGGCAATGAGTGCGGTGTCTCTCACTGTGATGAAGCCGGTAGTATGACAATGGGAGATACCAATACCCTTACAGTGGACTGTGCACCCGGTGAGGGGCTATGCCCAGACCTTGTCGACTGTGAGGTCGTTTGGTCTAAACCAGTTATAGCACCTGTAAACACCTGTTCAGTTGCGTGCCAACGGGAGTCTATCCAAACTTGCAATGTTTCAGTAGACCATTGCGGACCTTTTAGCTGTAAGATGGGAGATCGATATATAACTATGGTAAGCAACTGCTCCCCAGGAGATGGCCTATGTCCCCCTTCATGCCTGATCATTAGTGGTTCGGATGTCACAATCAATTTAGAAGCATGTAAGTTAGATCCGGGATCATTTGATATAAATTTTGATTTGCCAATTGTTGATCCTGGAAGCCCAGGTATGGGTGTTTGGCGAGGATTTGACCCAGGTGGTTTTAATTAAATAAGCTTTACATCAACTTAAAAAATGCCCAAAAAAGTTCTGAAGCATTTTCTCCACTGGGATATGAGTAATCCATCCCTGGGTGCCCACCACTCCAAGCATGTCCCATATTTTCAACAATCTTGACAGTTGAGGTGCCTTGCTCCATTGGCAAGTCTCTCAAAATAACACCGGCATTATCGGGGTGAACAATGCGATCAATACCTCCATGAATTACATAAACGGGCCCTGCAGTCTTGTCTAAAAAATCTGGGTTAATATCAAATCCTTCAGGCCCTTTTTTCATTAATAACATCCCCTTCTTCATACCATCAGCGCGCTTGAATGAAACACTTGAATGAATCCCTGAGGCCTTAAAAATCTCTGGATAAAAAGAAGCTAACATACCCGCCATAGCACCACCGGCCGAAATCCCGGCAACAAATATCTTGTCGGCATTAATTGGTTGCTCTTTTTTAATTTGTTCAACTAAGTCAACAATCATTTGAGGCTCAAAGCCACCTCTTTTTTGATTCTTCTGTTTAAACCAATTCCAACAGCCAATTAAGTTTTTTGAGTATTTTTGCTTGGGGTATAAAACGAAAAACTTCTCTCTTTGAGCAACCTCACTCATTCCTGTGAGTTTTTCAAAGTCTTCAGCGGTCTGATCACAACCATGTAACATCACAACCAAAGGATAACTGGCCCCTTGTCCTGCCGCATCTGGTACAAAGAGCTTATATTCCAACTTAAATTGATTTTTAAAGCTATCTTGCACTGATTGCATAAAAACTTTAAACATCTTCATCATAGCATTCATGTATACACCCCAAAATTATGAAAAATTTATATATAACAGATTTTTTACAACTAGTTTTTTTAAAAATTATAGACAGTGTTTCTATTATCTACTAGAAGTATTAACCACATAGCAATTGTTTTAAATCAATCTTAGAATAACAAAAAAGGGGCATCTATGAAATGTTTTATCTTATTAATGGCAGCACTACTGTCTTTTTCAACTTTAGCAACTGATCTTTGCAACTTAGAACTTGATGGCAGAAGCTTTTCAAATGTAGAAGATCCCGAGGAGCCTCAGTCGAGCTACTACTTTAAATATGTAAAAAGGGTAGACAACGTCACCATCTCAGAGCAACTGTTTAAAAGCACTCCTATACTTTCTGATTTTGACTATGAAGAATGTAAAAGTTCATTAACTGAGCTATATTTTAGCAGTCCAGAAACGATGGTCACCTATCGGGCCTTAAATACCTTTGAGGATAGTTGTGATGGCGGCAACTCTTATGGAGTGATTTATGATCCAAATGAGACAATTGTGGGATATATTAAAGATTCAGACTTCTACTGCTCACAAGATTATTAAGCTTTTACTCTAGTTTTTAGCAAGCAGTCCAAACAAACTGGGACTGCTTGCTAAAAAATATTTATCTCATCATTGTAAGCTCAATGTCGTTCTGCATTATAAATGGACTTGCCAAGAAGTTAAGAGTTTCTTTTTGAGGAGCAAAACACCTAACTGAAGCAGCCATTTTGTTGTAAACCTCAGAAGCACTAACAATTAGCCTGTACTTTTGAAGTCTTTCATCCCAAAAGGTGGTATGAGTAACGGGACCTAGCTTGTTGACACAACTGTTTAGAGTAACAACAACTCTAATCAATGAAGCTGGTTGGCATAAGGCCTGTGGAGGGCAGGGCGGATAATAACTGTCCACACCAATAATCTCTCCTTCTGAAATAAAAGAAATTGCCTGGTCACCTGGAGTGAGCTCAATAGTTTTAGCTGGAGTTTGAAGAGCTGCTTGAGCAGCGCTAATAAGTGCAATAAGAGTAATAACACTGATAATCAGTTTTTTCATTTTTTTCCCCCTTTAGGATTTTTAGTTAAGAAATAATTTTGGCACATAAACGCGTCATAATTACTGACTGACAAGTAGCATCTAAACAGTAAAAATTCAAATTATTTATGCTTAAAAATATGATTAGTTGCACTACTTACGTGTTGACATGGCGCACCATGCGGCAAGTTGACCCCGTTGTAATTAGATATTTGCTTGAGCTTTTAGTTGCTCTAGCCGAGCATAAACTTTTTGGCGATCAATAGAAGCTCCAGTTGCACAAGCAAATGAAAATTCCTCTTGTTCGTTACTTCCGGGATTTAAAAAATTATTTGCTAAATAGGTCCTTTTAAAAAACGTCTTTTTTTCATCGTCAGAAATTTTTACAACAAACACAAGACCCTCGGTATTGTTTTTACCAACATGATCAATTTTAAAATCTATAATGTTAACCCATTTGATTTTCAACCAATTGTTAAGTGATTCATCGGGAAAATATATAGCATCATGGTTGGCAGAAAAAAAATGAGTGGCCTTTTGTTTTTTTAAAACACCTATCAGCATAACAGTTGGTATTATCCACAAAACATACTTTATAAAGGTAGGAGTCTGATCATCAGGTTTATTGTACACATAATATGCTAAGGCATAAATTGCCAAGGCCCCCAAACCTATTAAAATACGAGCAGTAAGTATTTCCCATTTTTTTGTTTTACAAATTATCCCTTCGCTTTCACTCACCAATGGGGCATGCGGTATCACTTCATTCAATTTTAGATCTCCTTTTATTTTTTTGTGACATTTTTTGGTAATGAAATATCTATCTTCTTATAAAGTCCCATTGATTTACATTCATCATAACATTGATTAGTTAAATAATTTTTATCATTTGATCAAAAGTACTTTTCCAAAATCCAACTTTTTTTTCTGCCTTAATTTTCTCAAATTCTTCTGGAGTGTAAACAAGAATATCAATCGGTACATTTAGGTCATATAGCTTAGGAAAGTCTAGTGGTCTTTTAATAAACTCTGTTTTGGTATCTTTAATTAAAAGAATATCCAGGTCACTATCAGTACTAAACTCGCGGGAAACAAAACTACCAAAGACATAGGCAGCCTCAACTTCTGTACATAATATGTTTTGTAACTTTTCTATGAACTGTTCTTTTGTCATTTCATTTAAAAATGACTGCTTTTTTTTAACAGTTGTCTTACTTGAGTTCATCAAAGGCCCTATCGATAATAATTTGGGCAAACTTAAGTGCTTCTTGTGCTTGCTCCTTTGTAAAAAGATCACAAGGAGCTCCATCTGGTAATGCGTCCGGATACCTCGATGATATATAGTAAAGATCAAGGTTTCTGCCTGCATTTTCTACTGTATCATTGGCTCCAATTGACTTGGCAATCATTGCAATGGAGTGCCCTCTTATTTCATATTCTTTGAAGTAAGCAATAGATTTAATGGCCTTTTCGGCAGCTTGTTGGCACATAAAACAAACCTGTGAATAAAATCCAGAATTGATGCCTTCTTTGGCCCACAAAAGATCATTTTGCGCTTGGTGAAGCCAATCATTTGCTCTTTTTTTTGACATATTTATCTACCAGGTAACAGGATAACAGTTGTCCAATTGGAGGAACACTTTGATTAATGTTTCTCTTTTTGCTTCAGAGTGGCCAAGCAGGATATTTTTTAGCTCTAATAAGCTAATATCACCAATTATAGCGGCTTTTGTATAGGGGATAGCATTTTCTTCGATAATTTCTTTTATGTTAAATGCTAGACGTTGATCTATATTTTTCATTCCAACATTATAGATGATTCACATTATATGGCAATCATTAAGCTAAATAAATTGCAACCACTTTGATCATTTGCCCCTCATACTCAACATTTTGTTAAGGAACACAGATAGTTGGAGTACTTGGTCTATCAGTCGGTAATGCACTATGTTCTCCAAATAAGCGCACTGCCTTATAGACATACCAGGCCCGAAAAGAACTCATGCCATCGGCCAGACATATTTCTTTTAAAATATCATCTGCGCTCTTTCTGTGCTCTATGTGGCTTAGATGCCCTTCCCTCATTAACTGATAGAGAGCATCATGTACTAAAGATCCGCGCATAAAAGTCAAAGTGTCAATTGATGGACCACTTGGACCGTCCCAAGCATAAAACTTTTTGATAATCAGGTGCCCCTCTATAGACAATTGTATAAATTGTGTATCTATTGCAGCCTGGGGTAAAACTTTGATCCAAATGTCATACTCTTGCATCAATTGGTATTTATAGTGCGTAAGTTTACGATAGCATGCCTTATTTGCTGTCATTATTATTCCTGTTTTTTTTGATTTTTTTAATATTGCGATATACTAAAGGCCATGTCCAGGAAAAAGGTAAACAGGTGCAAAAGTTTTCATCAACTCTGTTGTAAACTGTGGTGAGCTTAAATTATAAGCAAACGTGTGTTGCCCTTCAAACAACTTCTGCCACAAGAGGGCATCTTTGTCGCCCAAGGCACTTAAGGCATTGTCGACTCTATACATCCTGCCATCAATCACAATTGGATCACCATACTTTGCAACTAAAGATCGAATAATTAAATTCCATCTAAATCTGCCAGTTAGTGCACTATTAGTATTAGAAGCTGAAAAGTCATTAAAGAGACTTTTGGTATGTAAGATGTATGCTAAATTTCTGTAATCCCTACTAGTATCGACATAATTAACAGGCTCACCAAATTTCACTCTTGCCTCCCACTTTTGGAGAATCTCGATGAAAGCTTGTTGTACTGAAATTGATTTAGACCTAGCAAGGTCTATAACTTCCCAATCTAAGGCAGCTAGCTGCCCTGTAAGCTCTTTTGGATTATTGAACAACTCAACTATGTGTCTTGTAAGTATCGAGGTCGGTCCACGAACTTGCTGGTCAAAAACAATTTTACTACCTACATTTAGTTGATGCTTGACCGCTTCAATCCGCTTGCGCCTACTAGCTGCCAGGATTTCTAAACCCTCTTTTGTAGATTTTGAAAAGACAAATGTACTTGGGCCTTGGGCCCTAAAAAAATTATTGCACTTGGCTGCACCTAAACACTCACGAAGTAACTGAACATTTCTTTCCAATACTTGGACAGAATCATTAACCATAGCATAAATTTCACTAGGAGTTTTACTATAATGTCCAGTAGCCTTTATTATTCTAATTTCACCAGCAATTAAATCAATAACCAACCTGGATTTTTTAGCAATATCTCCAGAACTACTCATCTGGCTAATCAATCTATATATCGAAATAGCATTATCAACACCACTACTTGCAAGGAATATAAAATATTTTTTAAGATCATCTTCTACAATGCCTGCAGATGACCTCAGTTTAAAATAAATTTCAATTGCAGATATACTTACACCGCTGGTTTGCAATTGACTCCACAAGGCGTTTTGTTTTTTTGATTGAATAGAGCTTGCAAGGAGCTGATCCAAAGTAGATGGACATTTTTTAATATTGTCTTCATCGGCATAGATCGGTACGAAGGCACAAACAAATAATAAACAACATAATATTTTCATAACTATACACCCTAACTCTAAATAGTTTTGTTTCATTTGCCCCTCTATAACACACACCTATCTAGACTTGATGGATAAAATATTAAGATATTGACTTAAAATCAAAGAAACAAAAATTGCCTGTACAGGTAGTAACAAATTTTTGTTATTACATATACAGGCGAGGATTGATCAACAACGACTCTACGAATTCTGCATGCTCTTACTTACCTCTTGAGTATAAGTAAGAGTACCGTTTTAAAGCAATCTTTCTTGTGCTATTTGTGTACGAAGTAACAAAGCCTGAATCCCCAGAAACAAACTTAACGATGGGATAATTTCTAAGTCCACTGGCGTTGTTTGTAGTTAGCTCAACATTATAAACACGTCCCCAAGGATCATAAATTTTTATATAACCATCTTCATAACCATTCATAGTAAGGGCATGTCCACCCTTAATCTGATAGCTACCATTTCTTTGCTTGTCATAATAGTAAAAGCTAGTTACAAGACCTGGCTTTGACTTTTTAAACAGATCAACAAAGTGCTTATTGTTTAAGCGACTAGAAACCACAACATCACCTTTGTTTCGCTCTTGTCTCCAAAAATTTCTCAACCTTATATTGTTATAGTAGAAACGAAACCCCTTCTTTCTATCACTATCAAACGTCCCACCTCTTTGCCAATTAGTCTTGATACGATTACCAACACTATGAATTGTTGGCCCAAAAGCTTCAGTCCTGCTATGGATATCTGGATACTGACCAATATTTAATATGCGGTTTATATCATGGTGGTGTCTAACATTTTTAGGAGCAGCATATTTTTCAGCAGCCAAGGCCATGGTGGCAGAAACAGCTGAACACCAACCAGTATCTCTTGAGATTGCACTGTTGTTTTCAAGATCAGAGATTATGGGAGCTAATTTATATGAGCCTTGACTCAAAAGTGGCATATCTGGATGGATGCAAAAGTTATCATCTTTACACCTATTGACAAATTGAACCCTGAAACATGAACTTACTAGAACCATAGTCGATAATAGAAGTACTACCTTGATGCTAACTACAACCTTGCTTTTCATAACGTTCTCCTTCGAAACTTTATTGATTGCTGTCTTAATTATATTTTAATGCAATCATTTTAATTGGCAGGTATACAATCCAATTATACTTGGCAAGTTTAAGCAATCTTCGATGGTTATAATTATTTTTTTTACTTATGAGGCCTTAAAAAACTGCCCACAATTTGTGTGCTATCTTTCAAACTCACCCTTAAGTGTTGGAAAATATGATGAAAAGCGAACTATTAATTTTTGTCTTATTTGCTGGTTTTGATTTTTTTCCAAGCTTCTTTTAATAAAGCGTCTTGCCTGCTCCTCTGTTTGAACACTTTGCTTAAGTAGCGCCATTGATGTTGTAATATTGAGTGAGTCCGGGGAAAAACGTCCCCGTTCATCTAAAACGACTTTTCTACTTGCTTCTTTTCCAAAAAAATCAACCTTCCTTTTGGATCCAACCTCAAGACCATTAACCATATTTAATAATTGCCCTCTTAAAAAGTTATCTTCAGGTTGTAAGTTATCCACGCTTTCTGTAATAAAGTCATAAACCTCATCTTTATTCTCATTAAGTGCGTCCATGGAGTGGTTTAGAAGTTCCCCATATTCTTGTGAGGAATCAAATAACATACCCATAGATATCCATACAGCCAGGTCCTCAGCCTGTGGGCTGCCTTTAAACGCCTTTAAGCTTTTACTATAAAGATAAGAAACACCCAAGTCATTTTTTATTTTTTGCCAGTAGGGATTTTGAGCATAAAATTTATCTTGCATTTGGATACTTACCACCTCTTCTCTTTTTATGCTAGCTATGGACCTTGAGGGAGAGTGTCTTGAAACCTTAATGTTTTTATTATTGTAATTTTGATCTTCTTGCTTTACGCTTGCAACTTCAACTTGTGCCCTTTCATCTTCAGTATCCGTCTGGATAGCTGTAGTCCCAAAATAAAATCCAACAAGTGCTACAACAAACAATCCTAGTACTGCAATTATTTTAAATTTCATAATTTTTTTCCTTCAAGTAAAACAGGGTTTACTTATTCTTCGTCTGGTCTATTTTTGTCTATTGGCTCAACATGGTCCCAAAACTCTAGTTCTCCTGATTCATTTCTCTTTGCTTCAATATGATCTGGTAACAGCTGATTTGATTTTTTAATACCAATGTCATTTGTAAATTTTTTTACATCTTGGATATTTTCTTCTAGGTACTGACTGGCAATACTTCTTTGGGCCTTTACATTTTGTTGCTGTTTAACAAGACTAATCGTAACATCATAGGCTTCATCTTTATCTTTGGTAACTTTTAACAGTGATTTATACTTGCTATCATAGGCCATTTCTTCAGGTGTATCTTGATAAAACTTCAATTGATCTTCTTGCGACCTAATATCTGATTGCTGCATTTGCTCTGGTGGTGGGTTTGCCTCCATATTGGATATCAGTGCCTCTTTGGTCTGATCCTCCATGCCAGGAATTGCGGCAAGCTTTTCAAACAACTGGGCCTGCTCTAGTGGAGAATCAGATAATTGATCAATCCCCTCTTTTATGGAATCAAAAAGTTTTTCAGGGTCTTGTGCTGCATCTGCTGCAAATTGCTCTTCAAGCTCATCTTGGAGCAATTGATCATACTCTTTTTGATTTTTATCTTTAACAACAGCTAAGTAATCATAAATATAATCTGAATGATCTTCCCCCATATCTTCTCTAATCGCTCGATAGGTATTTGTTTGCTTTATGTAGCTTAACTTACTTAAGGTCATACTAGGTGAATTTTTTTGTTGTCCGAAAGCATCTTTTGCTACTTGTGACTGGTAAACTTTTTCCATAGAGTTAAAAAGCTGTTGTCTTTTAACGTTATCTTTATCTTTTAGAACATCTTCTATTGATTCGGGGTCATCTTCTGCACTAGTTAAGTAACTACCAATACTATAGGCCACATGAAAAATAAAAAGCGATCCTATAATATAAAGAGTGATAATCATGTGTGGTTTCCTTCAAAAAAACTACTCTTGTGGTATCTTTTTCGGTTTATCTCCATATATTCTTTAGGCAGCATAATTCCTATTTTATGCATGATTCTAAGTAGATAGCTTAGATTTGTTCGATAACACTTCTTAAAACTATTTAATTGTGGTGAAATTGTGCCAAATCATTAACAAAACTAAATAAAATTTAACCATAACACCCTTGACCCGTCGCGTCACCTGTGGCACTATTCTTTATAATTATTTAATAAATAAATTAGCTGGAGGTAGTAAATGAAAAGAGCAATGCTTTTGATCATGTTGTTGACATGTTTTACAACTAGTCAGGCCCAAGAGAGACTTAGGACAACTGACTTAGAATGTCCAAACTTAACTGAACTGATGAAACTAGTGGGGAAGAGACTTTATGATGAAGATTTAGAGCACCACTTATTTGGAGTTATCGACAATATTATTAGTAGTACTACAGAAGTAGGTGCTAGTAGATATTCAGAGATTTACAACGGTGTGATAAAAAGGTGTGAATACTTCCCAGATGAGTCCATTCACGAGGCAACAAGAAACTACCTAGACTTTATTCTCAATATACAAACCGGATAATAAAAAACAGGGCCCATATAGAATTTGCTAATGGGCCCTGCTCTAATGGCACACAAGTTATTCCGCAGAGAGATAGTCTAGCGTTTTTTGGAAAAATTTCTGATCTGTGCAGTAATAGTTCCAATATGGGCCATAGGAAGATTGCATTTTCTGCTCCAAGGCGCTGCTTGTAAGACCTGTTTGCTCAAGCACAATTGGCCACCAAGGATAGTATTGACACTGTGGTCCTGAGTGTTCAGTAGGTCTTGATGTCTCTCCCTCAGTGACTAGACTGCCAACATAATCAGCATTTTTATATACAGAATCTATTTGCTTTCTCATCTTTGTAAAAAGCAACTTATCAACGACAGCATTATTCGTGGCATGGTAAAATTGTACTGTAACTCTTACTGGATACCGCTCATCGCGCTTGATCTCAAGCCCATCGACTTCACCAAACAACCCTTCAGCCTCACCGTGTCCAATGACCGCTTCTTCTACATCAAGAGGTCCAGCATTTTTGGTCATAGACTCAAAGGTCATAAACAGTGGAAAATATCTTTGCTTTCTTACGTTTTGTAGAGGTACCTGAATTAAAAGAACCATGTTTAGACCATCAATTTGATTGGCAGAGACACTAGGATTACTTTCAACATTCTCATTTAGAATAAAGTTACTGAGTCTCTCTCCTGTAAAAGATGCTTTTTGTCCATCATCGTTAAAATATAAACGCTGACCGCTACTAAAGTATCCTCCTCCATCAAATGAATCTCTAGAGTAATCAATAATTGTAGCACTCGTTCCTTCTCTTGTTGCAACAATAGTCAAAACTGCAGGCTGTTTTTCATAAGATTGATAATTAAAGATAACTGGATTAAAAGATGCTTTCTCTCCCTTAGGTATAGGTAAGAAAGTGTGTTGAGCACTAACTAATACAGAAGTATCCCGTGGTGCAAGCAGTGAAGTCTGATCTCCGGCCCAAGTAGTATCATCACTCAGGTACTTTCTAAAGTTTCCTAAATACTCAGTTAATGATACTTTTTCCAGCTCTAAGCCCGATTCATTGCCCACAAGAAGAAAAAAATCGCTGGGTTTTAAATCAGCAGTTTTGTCATTAAAATTATCATATCTCACAACAGGCATAAGTACCGGCTTAACTTTTTGCGGATCATCTGGATTTGCAGTGTGTACTTGGATGGAGAGATCACTGATATTGTCGCCCCATGCAGAGTTTTTGGTGCGTCCGGTATCTTCCCAAGTTACGTTTACAATAGACAGTCCAACCGATTTTGCCAAGTCAATGGCCTTCTGGTCACGGGCCAACTGAGACGTCTTATCAACGGCCTTTAGAAATTTTGTGTACCGACTCAAGATCGTCTCTTGAGCGCTTAAGTAGTTAATATTGATCAATTGTACTAATAATAAAAACAACCAAGAATTTGAACGTTTCATTACTTTCCTCCTTTTTAAAAAGTAGTGATTAGTTTTTACGGTAACTTCTTATACCCAAAACTTGGTTGTAGCAAATTATTAATATTAAAAAAGATGATTAGTTAAAGTAATCTAAAAACCTTGAAAATGAAGCTGAACACTTTCCCTTTCCCACTACTAACGAAATTCTGAAAAAATCTCTAAGCTTTAAGGGGAAGTGATAATCTAAGGTGGTCATTGCCTTTTTAAAGTATTTAAGGCCCAATTCTTTAAGAGTGGTCAACATTATCTTGTGGTCATTGATGGCCTCAGGCAGTTGAGCGACAAGCTTTCCTCCACGGGCCAACACCCCAATATCCTTATTAAAAATATATTTTTCTTGCATGCCCCATAAAATCCACTCATCGGCACCAACACTACTACTTGCTTGCTTTTTTAGTTTTTCAGCAATCTCATTTAAAAGTTTTGCATAATCGATTTTAGCTCCATCATCTCTGGGAATTTCGGCAATCCCATTTGCAAGAAGTTTAGCATCATGTAAACGTGCTCCAGCTCCAATTAACATAAAGGCCCTTTGAGTGGCCCTGGTTAAAGTTGTGGCCAGTCCAAAATCAAAAAAGATTACTTGTAGCTTTTTTTTACCAGCAGTAAGTAGAACCTTAAAGTTTCCTTGATGTAGATCTGCATGCAGGTAACCACTTGAAAACAAGGCCTCTTCAAACCAGGTCCTAACTATTGCATTTGTAGTAGAAAAGCGAACATCCACATCATCAATTTCTACAAACTTCTCACCAGTATTGATAAACTCTTGCACATGCAAATAGGTGCTACTATCCGCTTTTGGAGGATAGAACAACTTGGGTATTTTTATTTCAACGATGCTGCTTTGACCACTTGGAGCAGCAACTTCTAGATGTCTAGAGTAAACCTCTATCGCCTTTTTTTGTCTATCAATAGTTCCTGCGATATCTACTTCTAGCTTTAAAAAGTCCTCAATGCTATCTAGCATGTACTCAAAGTTTGGCAATCTATCCATATCGACATCATCATCAAATACAATGTCTTTTAAAAATTCTTTCAAAACAGTAATATCTTGACTGACTCTCTCCTCGATCCCAGGCTTTAAATACCTCAGGGCGACCTTTTGTTCTTTGCCTTTGTGCTTAATATGGGCCTGGTGCACTTGTGCCATAGTTCCCGTCCCCACAGGTTTTGGGTCAATTGAAACAAAGACGTACCCGCCTTTATCCCTGGCCACAAGTTCTTGCATTAAGTAAGCGGGAACCTTTTTTCCACTGGATTCAAACTCAGACATCAACTTTTCCATTGAATCGCCCATGCCTTTTTCCTTGGCCAACTGCTGCAGGGTTTTTCCTAAGCCAGGACCTGAGTTTCTAAACATAATACGGGCCACTTCCTGCTGAGAGGGTGTTTTTTGTAGATCAATGATATCTGCTACAATATCTTTTAAAACATCGCGCTCAATATGTTGATAGTAGTAATTAAAAAACTTCTGAACAAACAGCTTAATGTCTGGATAAGGAAATGCAATTTGATCAGTTTCTGCCAGATATTTACCAACATTTTTAATTTGATTGATATAATAATCAAACTTTTGTTCAAAAAAGTTGATAACACCTAATGCCTTTGACTGATCGGTTGCACTGCTTTGGAACTCTTGCAATAAATCTATCACCGATTGTTGTTGCTTAGTGCCCAGCACTTTAAGGCTCCCTGCTGCCCTCCAATCAATTTTATCTACCAAAGTTGCTATTGTATCGAAGCTTTTGGCCGATCCCAGATAATCTAAGGAGCTCACTTCTTTTTTTAAAAATGCAACATCATCTCTAACTGTCCAAGGTGGAGCAGAGATAATCTGATGAAAATTTGATTCGTCTATACCGGATTTTTCCATCACAATATTGTGTATTACTCTGGGAAATATTTTATTAAAATACTCCTTGGCATCTAAGAAGATTTTGTATTTTTGCTCATCGGCACGATATGAGGCATGTAACATAAATTTCAAGATATTATTTCGAAGAACCGCCAACTCTTTTTTGCGTGCGCTAGATATTGATGAATTCAATACTTGAGTTAGCTGATCAGCGCCCTGACTTGACCACACATTTTGAAAGTCACTAAGGTTTGATAGGTCAACTGCTGTGGATAAACTGTGAAAGGTTATAAATATATATACTATAAAGATTTTAAGCACGGTTTGCTTAAGCATATTGACTCCCTACTACTACTGTCTTAAAAACAGCGTGACTATATGCTTTAGCAAAATATATTGTCAGCAACGAATGTAATTATTATCTAGTAAGAAGCCCAAAGATATGTAAAATGTACAATTTATAACCAGACTTTACTGAGCAGTCATTATAAGCGCAGCAGAACTTTGACATCCAGCTGTTTGTTTGCGTGATAGCAAACTGTTTAAAGTTTCGATAAGCTCTTTAGATCCAAGACCCATATGTTGGGCCCTTGATGCCACTTGAGTTATATTGTTAATATGCTGCCTTGTCATAGATGATTTGAGTTTTTCTAAAGTACTACTTATACTTGTTGCTAGCTCCTCATCAGAGTGGAGAACCTCATCGAGTTTGGCCAGTAGACCGGAAATAATACTTACTCGCATAGAGCTATTTTGTGCTGGTATTAGCTCAAAAATATCCAGCGCCAACTCTACATTTAAAGCACGCCCTTTAATCTTTGCAAGAAGAAAATTCACTACCTGCAATTTATTAACTTTGAACTTTTTCAGAGTCTCTCTAATGTTGCTAGAAATTGTATCTGTAGAGTATCCATAGGCATTAAAAAGCTCAACAAACACTTTAAAACTATCGCCTACCTTCATCGACTCAAGTATTTGAAAAGACCTAGAGCAAGCTTCATCTTGTAGCTCTAATGTTTCTACTAATTCAAGTGCTAGAGTCTCAATTGGAAGTGCTTTGCTTTCATAGTTTTTCCAAATGGCAAAGATAATGTCTCGTTTGATATAAAGGTCATCTTCACTTTGCAATTTCTTAATTAGTTTATCTAAGCTTAAATTTGTTAGATCTACAGCAGCTATCACTCTCAACATCTTAGAATTAGGGTGAGAGAGTTCATGAATCATAGTATCCCCAATAATATCACCCATAACAAACTGCTTGTTGGCCATTTCAATTGATTTAACAAGAGGGTCTATATGCTCCGGTTTTACAAAAAAGTGTCTGCTAGCAGCGAGTGTGGCGCTCCAACTTTCATTTACTAAAACAGTTGTGCCGTAATTTCTTCTAACTAAATCATGATCCCCGAGAGCTAGCTGCCAGCTAGCAGGTTTTAACTTATGATACACTTGGACAAACTGGTCAAAGAAGGTGCATTTTACAACTGTATCGTTACAAGTGGTACTTCTTGCAAATATTGGAGAACCCAGATCCATTGAGGCAAATGTCTGCACTGCCCCACTCTCCTGCATTGCCATTGGCACAAGTTGTAAGAACCCTTGAAACCCTGAGGTTTTGGATTCTAGGTGATAGAATTGACTTTTATCGATGATCCCTGTGGCCCACCTTCTTGGTGTAAGATCTGTCAGAGCATCATTTTGTGCACACCCTCCCACACACTCTTTGGCCCTAAGCCCTTTAAAAAAACTATGAAACCTTCTACTTAGTGGTTTAAAGATAATAACGTCAACTTGCTCAGCGGTTGTCAGCAAACTTCCATGCCCTAAGTTTTCCCTTGGAAAAAGCTTCTGTAGTTTTTGACCTCTCATCTTAGTTTTTTGAACTATCTTTTTTACCAGGTCAAAAAACTCGCTTGGAAGCTCTGGGTAGTGTTTAAAAAAGGCATCTCGAATAATTTGTGGATTTAAAAAAAGCTCCATTAAACTAGCAGCTTGTCTTGCATGAATTATATCTGAAATTTCCTCGCTTTCAATTAAACCCATTAATAAATAGTTCGAAGCAACTTGAAAAGTTTTATTTTGTTCGATTTGCTTATAAAAGGCTTGGTATAGTTTATTTTGCTCTTTTTTAGTATTGGCCAGCAGCATTTGTTGCTGGTGTTGATCTCTTAAATCAGTAAATTCTGCTTTGGCATTTTTAATAAAAGTTTTTGCTTCGGCCTGTTGTTTTGAAAACAGACCACCTGAGTCTTCATGGATCTGATCAAGCCACCCCTCCAAAAACTCATCCCAGAGTTTGTGATTAAGCGTTCTTGCCGTTTCACTAAACTTGGCGTGAACTCTAAATTCCTTTCCATTTGGCCATTTTTGCCAGGCCCTTTGACAGATGGTTTTATCCACTAAACAAAGCTTTTTAAGTTGGCCTATTATGCTATCAAAGGCAACCTTCGGGAATTGCTCTTGTATTTTTTTTTGGTCTTTGCTGCTTAAAGTATTCTGTTTAGGAATTGACGAGAAATAGAACTTTGCTAAGTGATAGTAATCTTCAGTGAACAGATTACCCGTTTTAGGATTTTGCTCGCTTAAAAAGCGCTCAATAGTTATTGCCTCATCTAATAGATTATCTAGATCATGGATTTGCACAAAACCAAAGCTTGGGCCTATCAGCATAAAGCATTGTAATATCAAGTAGCTGTAGAGAGTTACTCTGGTCATTCTTGTCATGTATAATTAATAACACACCACAACTCACCGCGTCAATCATGCAATTGTTTTTATTTCTCAATAATTTTTGACTATTAAAACAAACCACATGCCGGCCTTTTTAATTTTTTTGCACTCAAGATTGCATTATACCTGCTTTGGGCCTTCAAGGTAAACTCATTCCAAATTGTGTCCACATTTGACCTATTTTGTACCAGTGATCTAACTAAGTTTAATCGCAATTTGTGAAAATGTAGATTGACTTGGTTGGAAGTAGTTGCAGTTTGCCCAAGAAACTGCATCCCTCTACCGTAGGTTTGAAGTGCTTTATCAATGTCATCAAAGTTATCATCTAGAAGTTCTTCTATGTCTTGTTGAAGTTGTTGCTTGATTTTTGTTTGTTCTGCCTGCCCATAAGTAAACTGTTGTAAGATATCACCTTTTACTTTTACACTCGCCGTATCTGCACGATACCTGGGGTTTTTAAGTATTTCTTCATGGTACGAATAACCTTCACAGATATAATCTTGAATAAAACTTGCTTCAAGCTTTTTTAATTCTTCGTTATATTTTCCAAATTGATATTCGGCCAAATCTTCAATTGCCATGCGGTACTGAAATGATAAATCAAAAAAGGCATTAATGCTTGTCACTTCATCAGTGTCACTACTGGTTTGTAAAAATGTTTCTATTAATCTCTCAAGGCGTCTTACTCTATTTTTTAATTTATTTTTTGAAATTAAGTTTGACCCTTTTTTAACTGTCCACATCACTCCTTCAGTTACAACTATACTAATTGCTACACCAAGTACAACCTGGGGGGTTAAAGCAGCTAAAGCACCAAAACGTCCCAAATTAGCAGATAATCTAGCAACAGTTGAGAGCTGTTTAACCTTACCGATAGTTTTTCCTTGAATCACATAGGCGGTGCCAACACCTGTAGACATCGCTCCCATGTCTCGATAAAATGCATAATTGGCAAAATCTAAAGTTTCATTGCCTTTGTGGTTTGCAATTCCGGTTAAGTAAATGGGCGAGTTCCATACACCTTGGTCTTTATCGCTATAGGGGTTTTGATCCAGGTCCTGCTCCAAATAAAGCCTTTTTTCACAGTCACGTAATTTTTTTTCATCGGCATCATTCATTCCATCTGCTACCTCGTAGCCTACAAACCCTAGTCTAGAGAGTATCACTGATAAAGTTTGGGGGAGAGCATTTGTCTTGCCCATATTGACGGCCAATGCTTGAAGGGGTTTAAAAATTTTAATTAAGGCCTTGGGGTGGATTGTTCCTTTGGTTATTGCCAGTAAAACCATCACACCAGCAGCACCTAGGGCCTGTTGGGTAACTACAGATGTTTCTTGCTCATCTCGCTTGAGTCTCTTTAGTGCATTTCTTTGAAACCAGACAGAATTTAGTTCTAGGTTTAGGCGTTGTAGTGCCACAATATCATCAATTTTTTTTGCCTGTTTGGCACTTTGTAATAGAGAGCTTATTCCACTACGTATTGTAAACTCATAGTTTCCTTTATTTAAAAAAGCAAAATCAACAATGCAATTTAGGGTATCTAGAGCGTTCTTTCCCTCCATAGTCTTGTTGTAATCACCATTATTTAAATTAATGGCAGAGTTATGAAGTTGTACATATTCACGAATTAAAAAATGGACACTCTCAAGCTTTTGACAGCTACTTTTGTAGTACTCTAACGCACCTACATTAGTACTAATAAAATTTGTTATTAGTATCATTGAGACACATACAATTCGTTTTATATACATAGCAATCTTCCTTTATTAATCAATAAACTTCATATGAGCTAAAATCTCCAATGCGACTTTTAAGCCTCCAGCTTAAGTATGGTGTAACTTCATCACCTCTACATATTGAGCGCTCAACTAAAACGCCACTTACATAACTTTGATAGTCACGAAGTTTTACCCTGCCATTTTCATCTGTAAATTCTTTTATATATACACCCTGATTATAGTCATGGAGTGTGCTACATACGTATTGGTTGAGTTTGTTGTTGCTAAAATTTTTGATTTCCCTGAGTTTAAATTTTCCTCCAAGGCACTCTACTGAAAAATTAGAACATTTTTTGAAGGTTGGTGTGTAACTCAAATTTTGATATTGTGCTCCTTCACCAATTATTAAGTCTCTAAATGGTAATTGACTAAATGGCACATCTTGAAATGGCTTAGGGTTTTTTGTTCTTTTTAGAGTATAAAACATCATAGGAAACGGATCCTTGTCTTGCCTAACTCTATTTATTAGATATAAATAACCTCGACCTAATTGGGTATTGATAGTAGTGGTTCTTTTTGCAGCAAAAAGTGGATCTGTAAGCCATTCAAAAAAGCTCCTCTTGCCTTCACTACGCCCTTTAAAGTATTCTAAAAACTCTGATTTTGAACTCAAAGGATGCTTTCTGACATACTCAACATCAGATGGATAAAATAACATCTGATCATCTACATCTGTTTGATAAGTTACAAATGCCTCATCTCCAATTTTTTTCAATGACGGAACATGCAACACATCACTTTCAGACATTTGGCCTACAATTGGTAGTACATCTTGTATCGCTTTACAATTGTAGGTATTATCCAATTGCATAACTCCATGGATAGTTCCAGCTTGCAAAAATGACAAAGTGGCCTTGATCTCTTGATCAATCTCTTGGGTTAACCTTTGTCTCATAAGTTGTGGATCTAATACTCTTTTGTAAAAGCTAGCTGATCTTCTTAGCCGTTTTTGCTCTAAATATAAATATTGCATCTCTTCATCAGTGATTTTGCCTTTGCTTTTTTCAATCCAATGCTCGATGATTACGTCGACATGACCTAGGCCTACCATAATTTGATTAATTCTCACTTTATTTTTCTCAATAAACTTCTTGATGAATTGTTGGCTAAACTTTATATACTCCTTAGATTCTACAATTGAAACGCTGTTATCTGCTCTATTGATTGCTGGAAGTGTTTTGATATAACTACAAAGGTATTTTGACTTTACCCTATTGTGGATACTAAAGTACCTTTCACTTACTTCAGCACTTAAAAAGAAGGCCCTGGCACGTGCTTCTTTGACAAGCTTGTGGACACTTGAGAAAAATTCATACCCCACTCTTTCATCATCAACCAAGAATTCATTTTTGATACTATCAACTGCTTGATCAACTGAATCATCCAATGATTTTTCCTTTGCTTTATCAAAAATCAGTTTTCCACCTCGCAAAACGACTTCAGTGCCGGCCCAACTTGCAACTAAAACCAGAGGATTTAGTGAAAATGCCATCCTCCCAAATTTTGTTACACTTTTTGGTAACCCCTTAGCAAATTGAGTAAATGCTGCTCTAGAGGTGACATATTGCTTGGTGTGCACCATTGCCTTTGCTGCCATTACACCAGTTGCTACCCCAAAAGTTAAAGCGGTTGCATCTCTTAAAAGAGTGTAAGCTTCATAATTTTCCAGTTTTTGGTCGTCACCTTTGTATTTCATAACCTCAAATGGCGACTTCGGAACTTTTCTCTTTGAGCCATCTACCACAAGGTCATTTCTTAAATTTCCAATAACTGTTCCGGCCAGAGCGTAGTTAAGCCTGCTTCTGAGCAAGTATCTTGAGAGTCTTTTAAATACTCGAAAGCTTACCTTGCCCATATTGTGCTCTCTTAAAAAGAGATAGATTAGGATCGCAGTGCCACCGATACCAGCAGAATAATAAAGACCAAGGTCTGACCTCATCCGGAGAATCTCTTTCATATACTTGTCTGTCCAGTGGTTTTGTAACCTAAGAGAAATATCTCTAATTGCTAGAGCATTTAAAAGAGTGCTGTCTTTTGCTACTTTATGTTTCCATTTTTCATATTTCTTCAATTCTTCATCAGAAAAATTTGAAATATCTGGCATAGCATCGCCGATTTCTTCAAGCTTTTTAATGTAGTCCTCACTCCCAGGACTTGAAAATACCGACATAATGATCCGAACATTGTAAAATAGACGGCACTTAACACCCTGATCTTCTCTGTCAAGTGATTGCTGATAGGCTTCAATGTACAGTGGTAACAACTCATTAATGTTATTTGTAAGATCTTTTGGATGTTGGCATCCAAAAGAATCATTCCAAGCAGCACTATTATTTTGTGCGCTATGCGCTATGCTGGAAACAGAGGTTATAATCGACATTAACAGGACCATAGTGAGTGTAGAAATCACTCGATTTTTTTTAAACATGATAAGCACCTTATGAAGTTTAAGTAATAAATAGATAGCAGTTTCTAGATGAATTCATGCAATTTAAATGCCATATTAGGCTGCTACTATAGGGTTGATATATAATGGGGGTAGGTATAGGCGATAATCGACTAAGTGTAAAAATATTAGACAGTACTGTGTAATATTTTTACACTATTGAGCACGCAAAAAAAAGAATAGTTGCTCATTCATTAAGCTTCCAATCGTAATCTAAATATTCAATTTCAACAGAATCACTCACATCAGATCCAAAGTAAGGCCTTACAAACTTCATAACAGAACCATGTTTTTTTACAAAATCTTGTTTATACCATTTGAATATTTTTGACAATTGAAGCTTTTTATCCTTTTTCACAAACCTGTTTTTACCAGTATTTTTAAGAAAATTTTGAGTGACCTTTACAAGTTGTACTTCCAGTTGCTTGGCAGTGTATGCAAAGTTTTGCAAAGATGGACAAGAGATGGAAGCGCAGTTGAGGGCAAAGTGAATTCGTGGCTCATTAAACTGTTTTCGTATCAAATCATGCTCAATATGATCTAGGTAGGTTTTTTCACCAAGAAGAGTAAAAAATTTAATTTTCCAGCTACTTTTAAAAAATGATCCGATATCTTTAATTGATTTTACAGGGTAGTTATTGATAATAAGCTTAATAGTAAAAGCATTGTAAGCATTAATTAAAAAGGCCAATTGTTCATTTTCACTAAATTGATCAAACTGCTTTTTAGAAACCGATGAAAGCTTTATTAAATAGTTATCTAGTTTTGATGGGTCCAATTGCAGCTTTTTATACTTTACCAGACCTTGCTTATTTGAAAAAACCACATTTTTTTTTAGAACCTCATTAAAATCTTTGTGAGTTTGATCAAATGCAAAAAGCTGACTGTTAAAAATCAAAAAGCATAAATAGATGCCTACAAGTTTCATACTTGCCTCCACTTATATAAGTATTAAAGTGGCGATTGCAAGCACATCAATAACATATATTGTGCCTGACAACTCATTTGCCTTGCCCTTGAAAATCTTAAGTAGAGTGTAGGCAATTAGCGCCCAGCTGATACCCTGGGTGATAGAGTAGGTAAAAGGAATCAAGATACATGCCAAAAATGCTGGCATACCCTCATCGAACTCACTAAATTTTACTTTACCTATACTGCTCATCATAAAAAACCCTACCAAAACTAGTGCTGGAGAAGTTGCAAAAGAAGGGATGATCTGTAAGACAGGAGAAAAATACAAAAATGGCAAAAATAAAAGACCCACAACTACAGCAGTAAGTCCTGTGCGACCACCTTGATCAACGCCGGCTGCACTTTCAATATAAGTAGTTCCAGAGCTGGTACCAAACAACCCAGAGATGGTTGTAGATATTGCATCAACAAATAGTGCCCGCTTGAGGTTTTTTGGCCGCCCTTTATCATCTTTAAGGTTTGCAACTTGAGATACTCCCAAGAAGGTAGAGATCGAATCGAACATGTCTGTAAATAAGAAGGTAAATATCACTGCAAGAAGCTCAAAACTAAAGGCCCCTGAAATATCTAATTTAAAAAAGACCGCGCTAAAATCAGGATCAGACATTATACTTTGGGGCCCTTTAATAAGGATATCACTGCCCCAGAGTCTCCCATTTAAAAATGCAATCAGTGTTGTAAATAAAATACTAATTAGCAGTGAACCAATTATTTTTCTGCTAAATAAAAACAAGGTAAAAAGCATACCTATTAAAAATAGGATTACTTGAGGAGTAAAACCACCAAACTTTATCAATGTTGCAGGTGATGCTACAATCAGACCTGCTTGCTTGAGTCCAATGAGTGCTAAAAACAAACCAATACCAGTTGCAACCCCGTATCGTACACACTCTGGTATGGCAAAGACAATTTTTTCTCTAAATTTAACTAACGTTAACAATATGAAGATGATTCCAGAAATAAAAACAGTACCCAGTGCCTTTTGCCAGGGCACCCCCATTCCAAGTATCACACTAAATGTAAAAAATGCATTTATCCCCATTCCTGGTGCCAAGGCAAATGGTAAATTGGCGACTAACCCCATAAGTATCGATGATATGGCACTAACAAGCACAGTTGCAGTTAGTGCACCGGCAAACGAAATACCTGTTCCATTTGTGGATAGTATTGAAGGGTTGACGACAATAATGTAGCTCATTGTTAAAAAGGTTGTAAGTCCCGCAATAATTTCTGTTTTTACATCCGTACCATTTTTATCTAACTTAAAAAAACCCCTAATGCCCGTCATAACATTTACTCCTTCAGTAATAATTGCTTTTTAGTCATTCTAACAAACTTCTCTTTAAAAAAACAATTGACGCGGCTTGCGCTCTGCGTTATACTGGCTGCTTTTGGCCTTAAATACTGCAAGTGAAATGATATATCTAAACTGGAGAAAATTTGTAATTTGTGCTTTGCTACTTGTGGCAAGCTTGCAGACGCTACCTACAAACCTTTTTGCCCAAGAGGTACTAAAGTTTTCCAGCAAGTATCTGGGGGCACGCCTAGCAACCACAGACCATTATCAAGTTTTATTTTTAAAAGGTGAAATAGATTTAACTGAACTAGGTGTTATAGATCAACTAACAGAACATCTAGATACAAAATCTCCACTCATTTTGCGATTAAACATTACTGGCGGATTGCTTTTTGCTGTTAATGTCTTCAAGAAGATGCTTAGAAAATACAAAAAACAAATTATTACCTTCGTTTCTGATAATGATAAATGTTCTTCTGCTGGTATTAGTCTATTTATGCTAGGTGATATTCGCGTAGCCGCTCCGACAGCACGTTTTGGCTTCCACAGTGCCTTTGATTTATTAGATAATCAAATGCACACCCTACAAGAAAATAGCATGATATACAAAAAGCAAGGAGTACCGCTTGAGTTAATCTCACATTTAGAAGAGATTGGCGTATTTAGTTCACTAGAGATGAGATATTTTCTACCACAAGATCTAGAGGGGTTTGGAGTAGTTGACCACATAGCAAAATCGAGCGCCCCGTATATAAAGGCCTTTACACAAAAACCAACTTGTCATATAAGTGCAGCACCACTTATTTACTAAAAAAATGCCCTTGTAACTGCCTTAAATTTTTAAGATTTTTAAAAAAAACGGAACATGCCCGACCTTTTCACTCAAGCATTGTTCAGTTCTGTCGATAATAAAGTGTTTATGTGAGCAAAATAAAAAATGAGCAAAGAGAACATTTATTAACAATAAAAGCAAGAGCAAGCTTAAAAATTTTAAAAGGAACAACTTGAAGGGAGTACAAAATGGGATTACGAATAGCAACGAACATTGAGTCTCAAGCGGTCCAAAGAAATTTAGAAGATGTAAACAAGAAGATGCAAAAATCACTAGAGCAACTTTCTTCTGGGCGCAGAATCACTAAGTCAGCAGATGATGCCGCAGGGCTTGCAATCTCCACAAATTTAAAGGCACAAACACTTGGTTTAAGACAAGCCGCCAGAAATGCCAACGATGGCATATCACTAGTCCAAACAGCTGAAGGTGGCCTAAACGAAGTAACCAATATTTTAACAAGGCTCCGTGAGCTGACTATTCAATCTGCGTCAGACACAGTCGGAGATTTGGAAAGAAGCTTTTTAGATGGTGAGTTTCAAGAGCTCTCTAAAGAGATCAACCGCATATCAGATTCCACCGTTTTTAATGGAACTCATCTGCTTGATGGTGGTAATGGTGGAGTACTTGACTTTCACGTGGGAGCATTTGCCGGAGAAGACAATAGAATTCAATTTGATTCCGGTGAAACTAATGTCTCTACAGAATACATCGGTATTGATGCTAGTGGTGTTGCCTTCAAAGAGGACGCCTTAGAGTCTATTGATCAAGTTGACTTGGCGATAAATTCAGTAAGTGGGCAAAGAGCAAGACTTGGAGCTGTCCAAAGTAGGCTCATGTCTACCTCTAATAACTTAGGTGTGCAAATTATTAACCAAGATAATGCAAGGTCCGTTATTGAAGATGCTGATGTGGCAAAAGCAACATCTAACCTGGCAGCTCAAAGTGTAATGAGCTCTGCTGGTATTTCAACTTTATCTCAGGCCAACAATTTACCAATGTCTGCCTTGAGATTACTTGGATAATCCAAAAAATCATTTTATTTTGTTGCTGCAAAATATGAATTCAAAATATTTTTTGTTGTCTCGACAACATCACTTTGTAAAGAAATAGATCCATCATGCTCAAGTGCAAGAACATGCTCAGCCGCTTGCATAAGCTGCTGCTCTGTAAACTGTTTACTCCACTTAGGAGCATCAAACACAGCATCCATAATATCATTACCTACTTTTTTAGCAGTCACAGCGTCTGTAAGTTGGTTAAAGGTAGCAAGTAGATATTTTTTAACTACAGAAGGTGTTAATACTTCTGTAACACTTGGTCTGGCCAAACGAACATATTTTTTTATCGCCTTAAAAGACTGTAGTGCTAGCTTATTTCGTAAGTAGTTATCGGGGTTAGCCGTAGGCCCTACTATCAACATGACCCTACGAATAGTTTGTAAAATGAGTGCTATCTCGCCCATCTCCTTGTTACCCAAACCATTCATAACAAGGACAGCACCTTCTTTTTGTAATCCCCCAAGAAGAAATAAAGCATCACGAATAACTTGCACAGAAGTACTAGGAAAATTTACAAGTCCAGCATCAATTTGCAGCAAATAGTCAATCATCGGCTTAATCTGTAACCTTCCGACAATTTCTGGATGTGGAAAAAATAAAGACATCTCCTGCTCTATCGCATTAAGCGCTTTAAGAAATAATAAGTCCCGATCATTTGTATGATATGTAATATAAAGTTTTGCCCATTTGGTTGCACTAAGGTGATCACTAGGCCTTTGTCGCCCTATTGTTGAAAAATCCACCAAGTCTGTTATGGGACCTGTACTCTTACTACCAATAACTTCAAGCCCAGCATTTTTTAACACTTGAGTGGAGTAATCCAAATGAGCAGTATCGGGCCAAAGTGTTCCCGAGCGATTATTGATAGCACTGACTTTACCATTGTTTCTGACGACCTCACCAGCTCCTGTTAATGTAATTGAAGAGTCTCTGCCAAACAGTTCAAACATTTGATTCAAAAGTCCTCTATGAGTTGCCAAAAAATCCTCAATTTGTGGATTAACAGAAATATCTGGAACCCTATTTGCGATAAGTGTCTTATCTAATCCGTTGTGCCGAAATGTTATGTAGATATAAGTGCCGTCTGGTAAATTGCGTAAATAATCTCTTTGTTTAATTCCCTCAATGAGTGTACCAACTTTTTCTAGCTCTCCATCTGTTAATGGGATATTTCTAATCGTTAGAGGGGGGGGCAAGGGAGCTTGTTTTTCCATGGCAGCTAAAAAGAAGTTTAAATCACCGATACAACCATCTACACTTGCCAAGCTGTTGATAGTTACAATTAAATAAATGGGGAAAATCTTTAAAAAAAGAATCATTAAGCTGAATATGTATTTCCATGTTGCGCTGTGCATCATTTATTAATAACTCAATAACTTACTATACACAATGTCGCATCTATAAAATTGTAATCTTTACATGCCATATAAATCAATTCCCTCATTGCTTCTAATAAACACATAGGGTCATCATTGACTATTGAAGACTCCTGCAGTATGAAGGCCCAGGAATCTATTAACCATAAAATATTTGGAGTAAATTTATGAAAAAACTAATCACCTTTCTAACTTTGGCCATGATTTCTTATTCGGCCAATGCAGTTGCAATACAAACCTGTTTTAACTTGGTAATTTCACCAGAGGTAATCCATTCTTCATATACAGATTGTGTAAATGATAACTTTGAAAGTCTCGAAAATGAAATAGAAGCTTTTATGTCTTTTCCCTGCTTTAATTATAATAGTAATGAAGTATCATCTTCCTACGTTAGCTGTGTGAATCATAACTTTTCTAAAATTAGTTCAAAACTCGAAGATGTACAATTTAGAACCTGTGTTAATTATTTCTCAGATGAACTACATAGCTCATTCATAACTTGTGTAAATGATAATTTTAATGCTTTAAAATGACCTTGGATTAGAGCTACAGGTATAAATTCATCTTAATTAATTTATAAAAATTGTCCAAAGCATCTCGCTCTATCCAAGGGTAGTGCCCACACTTTTTTAAAATATGAAACTTTATATTTTCAATACAAGAGCGCAAAAAAGGTTCTATTCCCTCAAGACCGTGGGGATCAAAATCACCATGTATTACAACAACTGGCACGGAAATTTTTTTAAACATAGATTGCAAATGCCCTGGAGTATCTCTCAAGGTTACAAATTCAGACCACACTTTCTGATTTAGTAGATATTGACACTCTATAACCTCTAAGTCACGTGTAATGGGGTTAAAGGTATCGCAATCAAAAAAAAGGTCCGCCAGTTTTTCAAAAAGCTGATTTTTCTTGGCCGCAGGTGCCTGTTCTAACTGTTTGGCCAAATCATCAAAAGCCGCACAGACTTGTGACGTCATACGCTCTTGTCTAGTACTAGCAACTTTGTTTGAGCTCAATTTGTCAAAGACAGCACTACCAACTAGAATTATCTTTTTTACCAAAGAGGGATATTCAGCAGTATATAAAAGCGCTAGTACTGCTCCCCAAGAAGAACCTATTAATGCCACTGGCTTTTCACAGGAGTAATCTATATGACTTTTAAGTTCTGCGATTTGCCCTGACAGTGAATCTTTGGTTTGCAGAGGTTCTAGCACCCCACAGTCTAAAGCAAGCTCTCGAGCGACGGGAGCCATATAACCTGGGGCTCCAGGACCCCCGTGCAACAAGACAGCTTTAATAGGTTTAGATCCATATTGCCTTACATTTTTCATAAGCAAATATCAAGTTTGGGATATATACGACAAGACATTTTTTGCAACTCTGCTGCCTTAGCCTTATTGCCTTCAGGTTTTAATATCTTTGAAAGCTCAGCACACGCATAGAAGTTACCACCATAACCATCATTGCAAGACTTTTCAAAGTGTACACGTGCCTTAGAAGTAGATTTATCTCTCAACGAAAACATACCCAAAACATAGTTACAATTTAACTCATCGAGCTTGCACGACTTTGTAAGCTCAGAAATTATCGTAGCCTGTTTTACTTTTTTTTCTAATAGTTTTGTACAAGAGTTGAAAATGAACTCATTGTAGCAGCGCAAATGGTGATAGTGCTTTTTTTTATATTCTTGTCTGCGATGCTTGCTACTTAAAAAAGCAAACCACTCCGGCTTATTGGTTAAAAGACTTATTAAATACAAAATGAAAATCAGTGCCATGTTGAGTATCATAAAGTATTTAACCATTGATACAAATATTGAAAGCGCGCTTTTGTTTTGTTCAGTCATAACTAAGTGATTATAACATTGCTACTTGTAAATAAATAGATAATTTGCTATCTAGTATCTATGTCAAAACTAACAAAAAAACTCTATTTATGGAACAGAAAACTACACAGAGAAATTGGTTATCTATGTGTGGGACTTACTGTTGTATTTGCTGTTTCTGGTTTTGCCCTCAATCACATACATGATTGGAATTCCAATTATAAAAGAAGTTTTAGAAGTCTTAATCTGCCACCACTTCCTCAGGATTTCAACCTAGATAAAGTAACAGCTAAACACCTGCTAAAGACACTTAAAATTGATGGGACAGTTAAAACTATCCACGCTCAATCTCCTCAAGTCACCAAATTGTTTCTAGAAAATAAAGTGATCACAATAGATCTTGCAAACAAAGAAGCTCTCGTTGAGAAGACTTCACAGCGCTTTCTGCTAAAGGACTTTAATGATCTTCACCTAAATACCCCAAGATATATCTGGACTTATATTTCAGATATCTATGCAGTTTGCCTGCTCTTTTTGGCCCTATCTGGACTTTTTATGGTCAAAGGTAAGCACTCACCACTTAAAAAAGGGGCCATCTCGACCTCTATAGGCCTTTTGATCATACCAATTTTTTTAATAATTTATAAATATCTGTGACATTACAAATTTATGGCAGAATAAAGATGGGAGTCCCATCTGGAACCAATTCCCAAATTTGTTCTATATCTTCATCGTTGACTGCAATACAGCCTTGGGTCCAATCAAATAAGTGGATCACTTTTTTAATCCACTCGTCATCCAGATCGTAATTATCTAAAAATTCGCTTAAAATTCCTAAGTCATTTGGCAAACCGTGAATCATAATATTTCCACCGGGTGAGACACCTTTGGTATTTGCGTTTTTTTTGTCTTGTTCATTAGGGTATGAAATGTGTAGAGACAAATGGTACTTACTACTGCTGTTGCGCCAGTCAATTCTATACTCACCTTCAGGGGTTTTGGAATCTCCTTCCATTTGTTTATGACCTAAAGGGTTTTGCCCCAGTGATATTTTGTATTCTTTATACACCATCGAGTGGTGGACAAGATACAACCTTCTTTTGTTTTTAACGATAATAACTTTTGTCGCCTTTGGGTAATTGTAAGGATTAGAAGCAATTGCAGCACCCCCAATAAATAGTATCAACAATATGAGTATAGTACTTTTCATTTGTGTAAAACTCCTTCAAAAACTGTCTTGTAACTAAACTACCAGCAAGTGTGTAGCATATGTGTAATATTTATCTACATTGGTTGTAAAAAATTCCATTTATCCTTAAATCCAAATATATTTATTGACTCTGGGCATGCTCTCGTGCTACACCGTGTCATCTCTACATTTTATCAATACCTAAAAATTTTATAGGAGTTAACCACCATGAGTCACTTAACTAAATTATCTATCCCGCTATTTGTTCTTTTATTTTACTCCTCCATTTTATCTGCAGCTAGCAACATCATCTGTGATGGAGATGGCAGCGACAATGGAAAAAGAATCTATCAATTTTTATCCCTAGATGGAAAATTTTATGAACTTACATCCAAGCGCGGCCACTCAGAAATTGGCACTGATGAAGGTACTTTCATGATCATCAGCCGCACATATTCTAGTATCTCCATGCAAAAGCTAGGGGCAAAAAAAATGGTCATGGCCCAAGTTAATATTGACTTCAACAGTACAAAGGGAACATTTACCAGGCACAACCAAAAACCTGTGGCCCTTTTTGGTTGTGTCGTTCAAGACTACGATGATGACTACTATGGCGAAACTGCCCAAGACACTACATTAGACGATCTTCCAGATGGCAAGGACCAACTCCAAAAAACTGCCAAAATGGTGGCAACAATTATCCAATACCGAAAAGAGATATCAAATGCATGGAACGATTTGGACTCAGGTGAGCAGATGGTTTTAATTGTGGGCATAGGCACTGCTTTGGGTGCCACAGCAGAGGCCATCAGTGGAGGCAAGCTCGTTAGTATGACTCGAAGCCTTGCTGCTGGTTTTGCAAGGTCTGCAGTTACACTTGGTCTTTCAGCAGTTGCAATTTATTTTTCACTAACTCGTGAAGCTAACGCTGATGAGGCATTTGAGTACCAGTTAACCACAGATGGAGTGAGTGACTTTTTAAACACCGACACCGACAAATCTGCTGCATGGAAGCTTAAGCAATTTCCCTTTTTGGTTGAATTTTATGGGGAGCTTGCTGAAACTTTAATCTTGTGACTACAACCTCTGCATCGAAGACTTAAGTACCACCAACGGTACAAAAGTTAACAACTCTCCAATTAAATGATTTAAAAATATTGACTTTGATTTGTGCAGCTATGTCCACTTTATGTTAACAATTACTTAATACTTTTATGTCAAAATAACACTCCATCTATGGAGTAAAATAATGAATGTTTTAAGAAAAATTATTATTTTATTATTGATTGCGATAGTTTGTAGTTTTAAAATTTCTGCCTCCAATACCGAAGTGGCAGGAAATAAGTTATTAGGGTTGTGTTTTACACCACTTTCCTCCTTTTTAAGATCACCAAAGGTCTTGGTTAGAGGAAAAAAACTCTGGCTATATGTAAAAATAGAAACCGGGGCCCTTGATCAAGTTTTACACATAATGAATTATAGATCTGATGCCAACATTACCAAAGTAGAACTCAAACATTACTTTTTATTTATGGCAGACAAAAACCTCTCAACGGTCAAAAGAATACATGAAGCTATAAGTAATATTGATGCCACTAGGATTGCTTACCAAATGCCTGCCACCAACTGCACAGGAGAACAACTTGTAGATATTATAAGTGTCGAGATACAGATATATAGAAAATCACATAAATATACATACTCTCCAAAACAGATAATGGGCTTTATCAGTGAAGGCGTCAGTAAGTTAGCTGCCATTTATGAGCACTTACAATTCAATCTTTAAATACTTCCAAATAAGTTTGTCGTTTGACTTATTTATCTGATCAGATGATAATTTTGATGGTATAAAAGCACAATGTACATTTCACTAAGGGTATTAAATGAAAAATATAGTTTCTACAGATAGGTCCTTGGATAATTTTAAAAAGAAATTGCAACAAGAATCCAATGATATTGATGACTTCAATCAAAACTTACCTTCGAGTGAAAAGGTGTCTCAAAGGTTATTGGATATGGCAGGCTTGATTGCAAAGCAATACAACTATACTGTAGATAGAAAGCTGCTGGATATCTTAGTTGTAACCTGGAATATGGCCGTAGTAAAAAAATTTGATGTAGGAGATTCATTAGTAAAAAAGACAATGGATAAATTTCTTGCAAATGACGACATGCACCAGGGCTTTAACCAAGCGACTGAATATTTCATCCACCTCAAGGACACATTATATCCAGAAGATTTAAGGATGATTCATTCCTATGAAATCATTGAAGTTGGTGGCCAGATTAAAATGAATGTAGCATCCATGGCCACAAAAAGTAGTCGATTAAAAAAAGATTTAAATGCAAAAGATCTTGGTGTTCAATAATTAATTTGTCTTTCTCCTGTGACGCTGTATAGCTATCCTATACTAACAATTCAACTAAGTGACCAAACAATTTCATCACAACCACAGCCAAATACTGCCGTGTATAATTTAGGTATATTAAAACTTATAATTATTCATATGAGGTTATATGCTAAGTTGGATTCATACTTATATTTTTATTACCGTAATATTCTTAGCAGAAGGTAGTGTTTTATTTGCGGCCAGTACAACTAGGCAACAGCAGGCATCTGACAACATAGCACAATGGTTTGTTCACACTTCCTCACACCAGCACATGTTATCTGCAACACCACTTGGGCTATCAGAAAACCCAGATGGACAAAATAAACCTTTTGACTTCCTGTGGGGACTTGATTTTGGAATTTCATACATGCGCGTACCAATGGGTCAAGAAATCCTTGATGATTACGGTACATTTGGAGTTTCAGAAAATGATTTACCAAAAAATTTAAATAATTTTCGGGCACACTTGGCAAAAGCTATAAGTAACAGTTTTGATCTGAGTGGCAGTTTTTTAATGTCTGAAGATGCACTGTTGACTGGATGGGGAGTGGGCATAAATTACAATTTATTTAATACACTTGTGTTTTTTACTTCCATCAATTTTGGCTACTCCCATCATGTAAATAGCGATTTTTTTGATACCACAAACTATACAATAGGTCTGGCACAGTCAATAAACCTAAGTTGGATAGACCTTTATGTTGGTATCGATTATATCTGGGGTGATTTTGAGTTTATGGAAAATAATGATTCATCGATTCCCTCTGATACAAAAAAGATTAATACAAGTAGCATAGATAAAATGAGAAAATATGTTGGGGCCACTGTAACTGTAGGTGATACCCTAAGGGCCACTGCTCAAATTAATACTACTAACTATGAAACAGCACTAGTGTTGAAGCTATCACGAGGATGGTCTCCTGCCCACGAAACTTCAGAGATTGAAGAACTTTCAAAACAGGCGCTCAAATCATTCGACTCTTATGTTCCAATGGTACTGAAATTTACTTTTCCTTTAGAGTTGTTCTATGCTCCAGGTGCTAGCTTTAGTGAAATGGACATGAACAACGCCACAAGTTCATTCCTAGGCGACTCTATAGCTATAAGATCTGGCTTGAAATTAAATATCTTTTCTCTACTGCTTTATTTGCAAACTTCTGATGAGGATAACCGCAAACAATTTTATGGCATTAATCAAAATAAAAAAAATACTGAATATGGAGCACTAATTCGGGCCAAAATTTTAGGCGACCTCTACATGGGGGTAGGCTATGGTCTTTTAGGCTCCACGATTACTGATTCAGGAGCAACTTCTTCAGAAAACACTTTCAGTGGAGTCAGGTTTTTTCTCCTTGGGGGAGTGTCTTATAGATTTTCACCAAGGTTTAAAGGTCTTGTAGAAGGTCAATACACCTTATCAGGTGAGTACAATGAGGTAAATGGTTCACAGATTGAAGATTCAATAAGCCTTTTTGGATTTAATCTCAGCATTGGACTTGGTTATGATTTTTAGGAGAATTACACTGAAAAAATACAAATGGGTAATCATTGTCGCAACTATTATCACTCTAAAAGTTACTGTTAGTTGCACCATGGGTGATGGGCCAACTAGCTTGTACCTATATAATCCAAATATACCATCAACAAATCTATTTGTTCAACTTGGAGCAACTACTGCAGCACCAGGGGGTAATAACTCTAATTCTGATTTTTGCTCGGGAGTTGCTGTTGATTATAGCGGAAATATTTACTGTGCTGGTAATACAAGTGGTGCTATTGGAGAAGAAAGTGGTGGAAATGACGACGTCTTTGTGATGAAGTTAAGCTCCAGTGGTGAGATTTTGTGGTTGACTCAACTTGGAGCAACTACCACGGCAACAGGTGGAAACAACTCTGGCTCTGATACCTGTGATGATATCGCAGTCGATTATAGCGGAAATGTTTACTGTGCAGGTAGTACAACAGGTTCTTTGGGAGAGCAAAATGCTGGAACCACTGATGCATTTATTCTAAAGCTAAATTCTAGTGGTGAAATTTTGTGGTTGACTCAACTAGGAGCAGAAACTAAGGCCCCAGGTGGTGATAACTCTGGTGGCGATCGCTGTTTTGGTATAGCGGTTGATGGCAGTGGAAATGTGTACTGTGCGGGCAACACAACAGGTTCTATGGGAGAAGAAAATGGTGGAGACGCTGATGCCTTTGTTCTAAAGCTTGCAAGTGACGGCTCAATTTTGTGGCTAACTCAGCTTGGGGCTTCTACAACTGCCGTAGGTGGGAGCAACTCTGGTGTTGATTACTGTATTGATGTAGCAGTTGATGGCAGTGGAAATGTGTACTGTGCTGGTACTACTCGTGGAAACATGGGAGAAAATAACGGTGGGAGCGATGACGCTTTTGTTATGAAGCTAAGTAGTAGCGGATCAATTTTGTGGTTGACTCATCTTGGAGCAGAAACTAAGGCCGATGGTGGTAATAACTCTGGTTCTGATTACTGTATCAGTATAGCTGTAGATTTTAACGGGAATGTTTACTGTGCAGGTTCTACCAGTGGAAACCTGGGAGAAAATAACGGTGGAAACGATGATGCTTTTGTTATGAAGCTAAGTAGTAGCGGATCAATTTTGTGGTTGACTCATCTTGGAGCAGAAACTAAGGCCGAAGGTGGTAATAACTCTGGTGCTGATATCTGTTATGGTGTAGCAGTTGATACTTTTGGAAATATAATCTGTTCGGGGTATACAAATGGATCCATGGGAGAAGCAAGCGGTGGAGAGTATGATGCCTTCGTTTTAAAGCTTGCAAGTGTTGGTTCAATTTTGAAGCTAACTCAGCTTGGGGCCTCTACAGCTGCCTCAGGTGGCAGTAATTCTGGAAATGATTATTGCAGGAGAGCTGCTGTTGATGTTAACGGCAATGTTTACTGTGCAGGTTATACCGATGGTGCACTGGCAGAAACTAACAGTGGTGACACTGACGTCTTTGTTATGAGACTATCACAGGATTAAAATGAGTAGCGAATCATTATGTAATTGATTTAACGGCATAATAACGGCATAATAACGGCATAAACAAGGACCGTAAAAATGCCGATAAAATTTTCTCCCAAGTACAAAATTAATAATCAAATAGCTAAAGCTTTGATGAGAATCGAAGCCGTTAAAGAGACTATTGTTTTACTGCCCATTACACCACAAGTGATAAAAAACTTGAGAAAAACTGCTCGCCTACAAACGACTCACTACTCTACGATGATTGAAGGTAATCGTCTTGACCAAGACCAGATTCAAAATTTAGTGGAGCATGATCAACACATTACTGGTAGAGAACGTGATGAAAGAGAAGTCATAGGATACTTTAATGCTTTGGATGAGGTTGATAGAATTATAAAGCAGGGTGAGTCTATTTCTGAAAAGGTCATTAAAAGGCTTCATTGCCTCGTCATGAATAGTGGTAAACGAAGTCGAATCAAATATACTCCTTATCGTGATGGACAAAATGTTATCAAGGATGGCCGCACAGGAGAGATTGTGTATATGCCTCCAGAGGCAAAAGATGTAGATCCACTCATGAAATCTCTGGTTGACTGGTTAGACAACTGCAAGGGCAATGGGATCCCTACGCCGGTAAGTGCAAGTATTTTACATTATCAATTTGCCACGATTCATCCATACTATGATGGAAATGGACGTACCGCGAGACTTCTGACGACGTTGCTTCTACATCAAGATGGATATGATTTGAAAGGGCTTTACTCTCTTGAAGAGTATTATGCTAAAGACCTAAATAGATATTACAATGCAATCAGCATAGGCCCTTCTCATAATTATTACATGGGCAGACAAGACGCTGACATCACTGAGTGGATTGAGTACTTTTGTGAAGGAATGGCCCAGGCCTTTGAGAAGGTTAAAGACCAAGCACAACTAGCTTCTAGTAGCAAAGAGCACGATAAGACATCGATCCTAAAAAAACTAAATAAACGACAAAAAATTGTCCTAGAGTTATTTCAAGAAAGTGAAGAAATAACAGCAAGTGATGTGGGATCAATCTTAAAGCTTAAACCAAGAACTGCACGTAATATTTGTAGCAGCTGGGTAGAAAGTGGATTTCTCATGGTAACCGACTCATCTAAAAAGGCCCGAAAGTATAAATTATCTTCAGATATTTGTAATGGACTAAAAGATAGGGTTACTTAAGAGTTCTTGAAAATAAAAGCCCCACCTAAGTCGGCGGGGCAAATATGGCACACTCGAGAGGACTTGAACCTCTGACCGTCCGCTTAGAAGGCGGATGCTCTATCCAGCTGAGCTACGAGTGCAAAAAGTTTGGTTTATGCTGTAACTCTAATCTTAACAGAAATTAAAAACAATGCACTTTATTGTCAAGCTTAAATTTGCCAATACAGTATTAATTAACTCTGTTTCTAAGTGCAGTTATTATCTGTCTTAGTTCTTCACCTTCTCCAGCCAAAGAAACTTCATCTATAAGGGCAACTGATTTGTCCAGCAATTCACAGGCATATTTTTGCGATTTTTCCACCCCCCAAATTGATGGATAGGTCAACTTTCCTTGTTGTGAGTCCTTATTTGCTGTTTTTCCCAACTTGTCTGAAGTGGAGATTATGTCTAACACATCATCAGTTACTTGAAAGGACAGGCCAATCAAGTCCCCTAGCTCTTCTACCTTGTTTAGCAATTGTTGATCAATTCTGCTATCAGTTCTTCCCATTGCTCCAAGTTTCATGGCCAGACAGATCAAGCGACCAGTTTTGTTGTAGTGAATTTTTTTAAGGAGTTCTAGTTTTTGGGCCTCATCCCGCTGACCCGTTGCAGCACCAACTTTATTGCTGTCATTTATAATATCCAACGATTGTCCAAATACCATACCGCTGGTCCCACTGGACTTTAATATTTCAATCAACATCTCATTGATTAATTCTGGTTTACAACCCAGCTCATTCATTTTGCTGACAAAATATAAGGGTGCATCTGTTACCAGCGCATCGCCTGCTAAAATGGCCATTCCTTCCCCAAACATTCTATGGGTAGTGGGTTTGCCGCGCCTTAGGTCGTCATTGTCCATACCGGGCAGATCGTCGTGAATTAATGAATAGGTATGAATCATTTCCACCGCAACACCACTTACATAGGCCATCTCTAACTTTGCGCCAGTCATTTTGGCACTTGCACAGGTAAGTAGTGGTCGAACTCTTTTACCCGAAGCAAATAAGGCATATCGAATTGCCCGAAAAAGTGTGTGGTCCTCAGGGTAAAAGCTGGTCATTTCCTCTTTAAAAAAAGTATTGAATTTCTTTTTCATTTCTTCTGTGGGCATCTATCTAACCTCTAACAGTTGGTTTGCTAAATAAATTGCATCAATCTCTTGAGATAAAAATTTGGCAAGGGGATCGTATCCTTCACTGGCAAACTTTAGGGCCCTTGCTGCTATCCCATATATTGCTGGCATTTTGCAACTTTGTATATAGTAGTAGCCATCTAGTGCTGAACTTATACCTCCAGAGATTATTAACTGTTTGCATTTTATTTCAAGGCGCGCATCGTCAATGGCACCATTTATAAAGCCCACCATTTCTTTAGGTGAGTGGCCCACAAAACAAAAGGGGCCTTTAACACTTTTTTCAACAGCACACTCAACCCTTTGCAGCTCTAACTTTGAAAAGTTGGTACCACCAAATGCAGCAAACTCAATGGCCGCTATGGGCAAACTTAGAAGATTGGCCAAACTAGAAGGTCCCATTCCCTGCCCTACCTCTTTGACGATAATTGGAAAATTGACCCGCTCTAACAGTAACTTCAGTGTTTCTAAGGGAGCCTGTTTATACTTGTCTCCCTCTGGCTGTATCCATTCTTGTAGAGGATTTAAATGGACCACAAGGCCATCAGCAGCTAGTTTATCTATTAGATCTATGAGCTTATTGGTTTTATTGCCCAATACCAGTTGTTCAACCTGGGCAATACCTAGGTTTGCAAACAATGGCACATCATCACCACAAACTTTTCGTACATCAAAATCCGCCAAACAATCATCACTAACAAGCAGTTGACGACAAGAGCCAAGTCCCATACCCAACCCAAATTCTCTGCAGGCCTTGGCCAAGTTATAGTTGACTGATTGAGCTATCTTAGTTCCTCCTGTCATGCTGGAAATCCACAGGGGAGCGTTTAATTTCTTGCCTAGAAAATTTATTTCTGGTTTGTTGCTTTTGCAACTATTGGGTGCCATCAGTGGCTCATAGAAGAAGCGATCATCTATTTTTTCAACCCCTACCTGTGCCTGTAAGGATTTGCTCAAGTGATCTTGCTTTCTTAACGATTCTATTTTGGTTACCATTTTGTTTACTTACCTCTTTCCCATTTGTAACTTGGGACCACTGCCCACCTCATCATCAATCCACATTCCATTTTCACAATATTGCAACAGTTCATCTTTGATAAAGCTTACTATCTGGTCCTTTTGTCTTTTAGGGTAGAGAAGATGAATATTAGGTCCAGCATCAATTGTAAAGCAAACATTTGCTCCAAAGCGCTCCCTAAAAGCTCTTATCCTATTTATAATGTGCAAACTTTGGGGAGTCAACAAAAGGAACGAAGGCTCACTAGTCATCATCATGGCGTGTAAAGATAAGGCCTCAATTTCAACTATTTGGATAAAAGACTCTAGATCACCTTTTTCCATTGTGCGCACTAGCGCACTATAATTATGCTTGGCCTGTTTAAACCTGGCCTCCTTATAGAAATGTTCCTCCATCAAAGCATGGCCTTGCCTGCTTGTTACACTCTTTTTATCAGTAGACACTACCAATATGGCATTTTGGTAAGTTTTAAATATATTATCAAAGCTCACTAGCTCAGATGCATATTCATTGCTTTTAACTCCCCAAGATACCGCCCCTCCATAAACTGATCTACATGCACTTCCCGAGCCAAGCCTGGCAAGATATGAAGCCTTAGCAAAAAAATACTCATCACTTTCAAATTGGTCTGGAAAAAGTTCTTTTTCTATAGAGCAAATCGTCAAGGCCATGGCCGCCATACTGGAAGCAGAAGATGCTATACCAGCACTGTGGGGAAATGTGTTTTGTGAGCTAATACTCAATTTTAAAAAGCTCACCATGGGACACAAAGGAGTGATCTTTTTTAAGTAATTAATCAACTTTTGTTTAAAGCTATCACTTTGAGCTCCTTCAAATTGAAAGCTAAAATCAGTTTCATGATTAACGTGATTTTTATGGAGAACGTACTTAACCTGAGTTAATGTCTTTGATCTATTGAGTGTAAAGCTTAATGATGGATTTTTGGGCAGCTGATCACCATATTTACCCCAATATTTAACTAGCGCAATATTAGATGGAGCTTCCCAACTAAACTCTCCTTCTATATTAGAGTTTTTTTCTAATAATCTCTCAACCAAAATATTGGAAATATTACAGATTTGCATATATCAGAAACCAGTTTCACTTTTAATCCCAGTATCACACAGAGTGTGGATAGTCACTAAATAAGAATCTGTCGTTATTTTATTGACATAGTTTCTAACCAGTTGAAAGTTGACATTTGGTAGGGTATCATAATGTCAATATAAAAAGATGTACAAAAAATGAGCAATAAACACTTACAAAGGGATGTCGCATGAAGCAAATTACTACCGTTTTCCTACTGACTACTTTTTTGCTACTGATTGGATGCCAACAAAAAGGCAAAAAGGTAGAAGTAAAAACAGATGAAGAAAAAACAGTCTACGCAATAGGTGCTATGTTTGGACAAAGACTCTCAAACCTCGCTCTTACTGAACGAGAATTACAGATATTGGCCCAAGGATTACAAGATTCAGCAGGTGGCAAGAAAACTCAAATTGAAGTAGCAAAGTATCAGCGAGAAATTCAAGCATTTTTCAAAAAGAAAATGAGTAAAAACAGTGAGCAGATAAAGAAAAAAGGCAAAGATCACTTAGCAAAATTTCTATCAGAGCCAGGTGCCAAAAAGACAGCATCAGGACTTGCTTACAAAATTATTAAAGAGGGCCAAGGCGCCTCTCCCAAACCAACAGACGTTGTAGAAGTTCACTACCATGGTACATTAATTGACGGAACTGTTTTTGACTCCTCAGTTGAGCGAGGCAAAAAAGTATCTTTTCCTCTTAATCGAGTTATTAAAGGGTGGACAGAAGGTCTACAACTGACAAAAGTTGGAGGAAAAATTCGCTTGGTTATCCCATCTGAGCTGGCCTATGGTGACAATGGTGCACCTCCAAAAATTCCAGGTGGCGCAACTTTAATCTTTGATGTCGAGCTCTTCTCTATTAAAGCTGCTCCAAAAGCTGCGGCTCCAAAAGTGAGCTTAAAGCCTGCGGCCAAAAAGGCAGCTCCAAAAAAGAAGAAATAAACTTACTTAAGTCTTAAAAACTTCCTTTTTCCGATTTTTAAAACTTTGCCCACATGAGACTCATCGAGAATCATCTGGGCATCGTTTACTTTATCTGCATCAAAAAAACTTACTGCATTTTGTTTAACTAATCTGCGCCCCTCTCCTTTACTAGATAACACACCAGCATCTGACAAAATGGTCACCAAGTCCGCCCCTCGCTTAAACTCAAACTCTGGAATATCGTCGGGAAGCTTCTTTTTAGAAAAAACATTTTCAAATTTTTGTCGCATTTGTAGGCCCATCTGTTCACCATGGAAAAAAGACACAACCTTTGAAGCCAACTCTTTTTTGGCCATGTTTGGATGAAGCAATTCCTGTTCTAAGTCATTTTTTAGCTTCTCAAATTCTTTAGGGGTAAGCCCTGCTACAAATTGATAATACTCAAGCATAAGGTTATCAGGAATACTCATTAACTTGCCAAATTTTTCAAAGGGCTCTTCTTTAATCCCAATATAGTTTCCAAGAGACTTACTCATTTTCTGGGTTCCACAAGTTCCAGTGATAATCGGCAGTAGCATGGCAACCTGAGGCCTTAAATCAGCAATTTTGAGGTAGTCTCTGCCCATTAAGACATTAAATTTTTGGTCGGTACCACCAAGCTCAACATCTGCCTTGATATAAACAGAGTCAATTCCCTGTAGTACTGGATAAAACAGTTCGTGTAGAGAGACTGAAACACCTTGGTCTAAGCGATCCCTAAAAGTTTCATGTCCCAGTAGTTTTGCAACTGTTACTCCAGAGGCCCATTTGATTACATCCTTGAGTGAGACATCACTAAACCACTCTGATTGAAACCTAATTTCAGTTTTATCTCGGTCTAAAACAGTAAATAACTGCTCCATATATTGCGAAGCATTCTCTTTGATGGCCTCCATACTAAGGCTAGGTCTTGATTCATTTCTACCAGTTGGGTCACCAATACTTGCGGTGTAATCGCCAATGATAACAACACCTTTGTGACCTAAATCCTGGAATTGTCGCATTTTCTTATAGGGCACAAGGTGACCTAGATGTACATCACTACCGGTGGGATCAATCCCACATTTAACCACCAAGGGAATCTGCGTAGCTATTGACTTTTTCAACATTTGCTCAAACTCTTCAACGGGCGTAATTTCAACTACTCCAAATTTTAGAATTTCTAGTTGCCTTTTATATTCTACTTCTACCCACTGCTCATCTTTCATTTTTGCTCTCCAAATGTTTTTGCTTCATTTGTATATTGGCCTATAAACTATAAAATTTCAAAGGACGTTTTTGCCTGTTTTGTATTGCTCATACCATGGTAACATTTATTGTAATAGCTGTTTCCAGATAAGATTAGACATGATAGTGATATCTAGTTGTTTTCTTTACAAGATGTGAAAATTTTTTTAAATTACGAGGCAGGTTTGGACAACAATTTTTCTATTCGAGTATACAAACAAAATTTTAATTTTGCCTGTTCTCATTTTTTGTTTTTGCAAAATGGTAAGCGGGAACCTCTCCATGGACATAACTACAAGGTGGCCGTAAAGGGAGAAAATAGACTTAACTCAGATATGGTATTTGATTTTTTAGATATAAAACCCATTGTACGAGAAGTGTGCAGTTACCTAGATCATAGGGTTTTGCTTCCAAGCAAGAATGAGATGATAAAGCTTACAGAAGATGGCCCAAATTTAAAAATTACTACAGCAGACGGTCATTACTTTAGCATTCCACAAAATGATACCATTGTTCTACCCATAACCAATACTAGTGCAGAACGACTTGCCCAGTATATTGCCCATCGAATTGAGGAGTTAGTATATAAGTATTTTCGTTATTCTTTCAAATTCTTAGAAGTTGAAGTTGAAGAAACCCCTGGTCAGAGTGCTACATATAGGATTGATGGAGAACAGAAGTGAATTTTATCAAACTAAAGTCGGGTACAAGCGTTGAAGGCGATGAAATTGTCGCATATAAGGCCGAAAAAAAATATAGTAAGTATATTTACTTGATTGCAGGAATGCATGGAGACGAGGTAGAAAGCGTTTATCTTTTAAATCACCTTCTCGAGTACTTAAAAGAAAACGAGGATCTTGATTTACCTCTAATTATTATACCCATTTTAAACATTGATGGTCATAGGATCGGAACCCGAACTAACTCTCACGGAGTAGATTTAAATCACAATTACCCAACTGCAGATTGGTCTGCAAACTTTACAGATAAAAAGTATCATCCTGGAGCTGCTCCTCTTAGTGAGCCTGAAAACAAATATCTTATAAAACTATTTGCCAAGTATTCACCCAAGTTAGTAATTAATTTTCATTCACAAAAACCCGTTTTAAGATACAATGGTAATTGTTACAAAATTGCAGACTTTATATCAGAGTTTAACTCATACCCCATATCTATCTTATCAGAAGATCACGACAACCCAGGAAGCCTTGAAAGTCTTTGTCTAGAAAAATATGATGTGCCTATCCTAACCTACACTTGTCCCATCATTACAGAAAAGCGCTCTCTAAAAGATATCTGGGAGGAAAATGAAGAAGCTCTTACAAATATGTTGCAATCAACGATTTTAGAAGATTTCACAAAATAATGTTCTCTCTCCGTCAAGAGGCCATTTGAAAATTAAAGACAGAATACAAAACTAAATTTTTTATCTTCCCCATGCCTATCAACAACATCTCACTGTCTGTTTGCTGGTATACCCAAAATAACTGCTGGGCATCTACGTGTAAGAGTTCATTCTGAATCTTGTTGTCTTGTAGGTTTTGGGCAATTCCATTCATGTAACGTAGGGCCGCCTTGCCTGAGAGTATCACCTTTTCTAGAGGTAAAACTTCATCTACCCCCATGGAAATTGGTAGATAATCGCCCGCAGAAATATATTTATCACCAATTTTATTAGGCCATTTGCCCTTTTTTAAAGAATCTTTGTAATCCACCTCACCTATACTCTCTCGCACCAAGGCCACAAGTACTCCAAGAGTTCCAAGATATTTAGCGCAATCACTAAATAAAGTTCTAATGTATGTTCCAGAACTTACTGTAAATCGAATTGATAAATAGGGAAATTTATATTTAACAACTTCAATATTATGAATAACTCTCTTTTTGGGTTCCTTTTTTACTGTAATATTAGCACGGGCCCACTTGTGTAGTGGAACACCACAATGTTTTGCTGCAGAAAACTTATGGGGGGCCTGTAGGTATTCTCCAATAAATTGACTTCTAAGCTTCTGTTCAATAAAATTTTGATCAAATTTAGAGATAACATCTTTTATATAGTCACTGTTATCTTGTTGAGAAGGTGGCACCGTTTGGTCACCTGTATCTGTATGGACTCCAAGTTTGCCAACGGCCAAGTATGTTTTTGGCAACAATTTATGAACGTATTCATTTATTTTCGTGGCACCCCCAACTCCCAGCAATAATACTCCCGAAGCAAATGGATCGAGGGTTCCAAAATGACCAATTTTGCCATAATCTAATTTATTTAAATTTTTTTTGAAATGTCTAACGACATCATATGAGGTAATACCGGCCGGTTTAAAAACATTAAACACCCTAGGAGATGTTGTCAATTGTCTCACTCGATTTTAGAAGTTCTGTAATGCTCTTTTCGGATTCATAGCGGGAATCAAAATAAAAAGCAATTACAGGAACATGCCTTACATTTAGAGTTTTGGCCAACATTGAACGCACTCGACTACTGATGCTGGACATGGCCTCCTTAACCTCTTCGTACTTAGTTGAATCAAAGGTATCCCAGTATACTTTTGCATACCCCATATCTGCATTTAATTCTACCTTGGTAACACTTACAAATTGAAGTCTGGGATCTGAAAACGAACTGCGAAGCAAAACATTGATTGTTTCTTTAAGCTTCTGGGCATATTTTTCTTTTTTAACAGATTTTTTTTTCATACAAAAAAGTCAAAGGTTACAATGCTTGTGATTTGTGATCTGTATCTGTAGCATCCTGCTGTTCCTGTTGTTCTTGCTGTTCTTTTTCTTGTTGTGCCTTGGCCTTTTCAAGCTCCTCTCTTTCAAGATCTTCTAACGTTCTCTTTTTTTCTACCCTTTCATATGCTTCAAATTGATCGCCTACCTTCACATCATTGAAGTTTTCAAGACCAATCCCACACTCATAACCACTTTGAACATCTTTGACATCATCTTTAAAGCGCCTCAAGGAAGACATCTTTCCATCAAACACAATCTTCCCATTTCGCAGCAATCTAATATTGCAACCTCGTACAATTTTTCCCTCGCCAACAAAGCATCCTGCAATCACGCCAACCTTTGGCACCATAAAAGTTTCTCGTACTTCAGCTCGCCCCAAAAATTGCTCATGGAACTCAGGCTCCAGTAGTCCTTCTGTGGCCAACTTAACATCATTTATGAGCTCATAAATGACAGAATAAGTTTTAATATCGATGCCATCTGCCTCCGCGAGTCTTCTGGCAGAGCTAATAGGTCTCATATTAAAGCCGATAATAAATCCAAGTGATGACTTAGCTAAGGCCACATCACTATCTGTAATGGCCCCCACTCCTCCACCAATAATTTTAACTGTAACTTCTTTATTTCCAAGAGCAAGTAATGATTGCTTAATGGCCTCATAAGAACCTTGAACATCAGCTCGAATAATTAAGTTGAGATCCTTTTGTTTTGTTACATTATCTGGTTCAGCAGCAAAAAAGTCCTCTAGAGAAATTTTGCCTTTAACTGGCATCGCATCCATCTCTTTTCTCTGCTGTACTCTATTGGCCACAATCTTTTTGGCCTCTCTTTCATTTTTAACTACATTTAGGATATCGCCAGGAAGAGGAGTACTATCCAAACCTAGTATTTGCACCGGTATGGAAGGACCTGCACTGACCAAAATTTTCCCCAAACTATTCATCAAATTTCTCGCTCGTCCAGAGCACTCACCAATGACAATGCTGTCACCTTTTTTAAGAGTTCCTTTTTGAATCAAAACAGTTGCAACAGGGCCTCGACCTTGTTCAATTTTAGATTCGACAACAACACCTTCTGCCTTTCCGGTAGAGTCCGCTCTTAACTCTTGCATATCTGCTTGTAGTACAGCGGCTTCTAACAAGTCGTCGATCCCATCTCCTTTTAAAGCAGAAATCGGAACAAACTGAGTGTCGCCTCCCCATTCTTCAGGAGTAATATGAAATTCGGCCAATTCTTGTTTAACCTTATCTGGATTGCTGCCCTCTTTGTCCATTTTATTAACAGCGACAATTATCGGAACTTCTGCTTGTTGGCAAAAGCGTATTGATTCCTTCGTTTGAGGCATAACACCATCATCTGCAGCAACGACTAAAATAACGATATCGGTAACATTGGCACCACGCTGTCTCATAGAAGTAAATGCCGCATGTCCTGGGGTATCAAGAAACGTTAGTGTCTTCTCACCGACTTTAACAGAATAAGCGCCAATATGCTGAGTTATTCCCCCAGCTTCACCTTGAACAACTTTTGAGTTTCTAATGTGATCTAGTAAAGTAGTCTTACCATGGTCTACATGTCCCATTATAGTAATAATTGGATCACGCAATGGAAGTTTGCTTTGATCCTCTTCGCTTAATGTTTCAATACCAATCACCTCATCCTCATTAAAGGCCCTATCTTCAACCCGATATTCATATATACCTGCAAGTAGAGTACAAAGCTTAAGTCCTAAGTAGTCTTCAGACTTCAATAAAAGCCCTACACTCAACGCATCATCAGCAAGGGTCTGAAACTTAACACTTAGCTTCTTTGCGAGTTCTTCGGCACTAGTAACTTGATGAATATAAACAATACGTTTAGACTCTTTTACATCAGTTATCTCAGTTTTGGACCTAGCTCCCAAATAGACTTTTTTTCTTTTAACTTGATTATAAATCGGCTTGCCCAAAGAACTTAAAGTTGAGTATGATTTTAGCTCTTCTTCGGCCCGTGACAAACTCATGGTTCGAGCTCTGTTTTGCAGACCTTTAGTAGGCTTACCAGACATCATAGAAGCTAGATTGCCTAGCCGCTTATTGCTTTTTGTACGACCTTCACTGTCTCCATCGGCTGCAGCCTCAGTAGTGGTTTCCTTTTTAGTCTCGCTCTCTGTTTCCTTATCAGTGGAATTCGCTTCTTTTTTTGGTGGAATATAAACAGGAGTAAATTTATGTGCCTTTTTAGCTTTAGGAGCTTCTTTATCTTGCCCCTGCTTTGCACCATCATCTTCTTGCTTATCAGCTTGCTCTACTGCCGGATCTGGCATATGAACCACTCTCAAGCCAGAAGAGCCTTTTTTAATACTAACGCCGGCTGAAGCCTGCTCAACGGCTTTGTCTGTAAGTTCATCTTTGTTAGCTTCCAAAGCCTCAACTGTTCCAACTTCCTCAATGCCTGAAGAAGTAGGTAGCTTATCCTCAGATAAATCTGTAGCAGTTGTATCCGTAACCTCTGAGGTGATTGCCTCATCCTGGGCAAGTACAGCTTCTGGTTGTGTCGCTATAGCGCTTGGCTCCTCAACATTTTTTTTGCGAACTACAGTTTTTCTTTTAACTGTTATAACTTTAGAAGAGGATTCTTGTTCCTTCTCCTTTTCTTTTTTAGAAGTCTTAGCAGTAGTAGTTTTCTTTTTGGCAACTTTCTTTTTGCGGACAACTTTTTTCTTCTTTTTTGATTCTATTTGGGCCTTTTGAGCAGTGAAGAGGTCTTGAACTTTTTGTACATCTTCGTCTGAAAGGACAGCCATATGATTTCTGACAGAAAACCCATTCTCACGCAACTTATCTACAAGGTCAAAAGGACGTATGTCCAACTCTTTCGCTAATTCAAAAATCTTTTTGGGCATTCTGTAATCTCCAAACAATCCTTTCAGATCTTTATGCTTAATACCTATATAATAAAACTAAGGTGATAAAGCAAAATATAATTTTCTAGCAGTTACTTTAGTTTAAACGTTGCCAGTTCTTCTCGTAGTCTACGCTCAGCATCGTAAAATTTAGTCTCTTTATCTTCATCAACTTCTTTTTCCAATATACCTTTGTAGGCAGGAATCGCTGATGCTGTAATTATTTCTTGTTCGTCTTCAATGTCTAACTTACAACTACCATCTTCGATTAACTGCAAGCACTCCTCATGAATCTTTTGTGCCAATGGCTCATCAATGTCTAGGATTGGCATCAACTCTTGAGGTGTACTGGCACTTAAATCTGCTATCCCTGTAACGCCCGATTGAACAAGCATTTGAGCAAAGGGATCTGAAAGAGATGTAATTTGCAGAAGATTTTCAACAGAGTTTTTAATTCTCTCTTGAAGCTTAGTTTTAGAAATTATGTTAATTTTAAACCCTGTAAGCATTGCAGCAAGCCGTACATTTTGTCCTCTTCGCCCAATGGCCAAAGACAACTGATCATCTTCAACAACTACATCGATTGTGACATTTTCCTCATCTTGCATAATATTTTCAATTGCAGCAGGTGCAAGGGCCGCTCTTGTAAATGTGTCTAAATCATCTGCCCATTTAACAATATCAATCTTTTCACCTTGCAATTCGTTTACAACGTTTTGCACTCGCATACCCTTCATACCAACACAAGCTCCAACGGGGTCAATATCGCGATCTGTTGATATAACGGCAATTTTAGCGCGTTGTCCGGGCTCTCTGGCAGCAGACTTAATAACAATAGTACCATCTTGAATTTCTGGAACCTCAATTTCAAATAGCTGTACTAAAAACAAAGGAGATGTCCGTGACAAGCGAACTTCTGGTCCCCTGTTAGTCATTACCACCTCGGTTAAATACGCCTGAATTCTGTCTCCTGGCTTGAAATTCTCACCTGGTATAATTTCACGCCTTGGCAAAATTGCATCAGCCTTACCTAAATCTACAATAATATTTCCTCTTTCATAACAACGAGCAATTCCTGTTATCAGTTCACCCTCTCGGTGCTTGAATTCAGCAAATAAGATCTCTCTTTCTGCATCTCTAACTTTTTGAAAAATTATCTGACGGGCCGTTTGGATATCCACTCTTGTAAACTGAGGGTCATCTATTCTTATTCCTAATTGATCACCAATTTCTACATTTTCATCTAAATTTTTAGCTGACTCCAAACTAATATCAACAATTGGATCTTTAACCTCACTAACAACGTTTTTGTACTGGTAAATTTCAATATCATCATCTACATCATTATATCTGGCTTCATACTCTCCCTGTATTCCAAATTTTTTCCTTGCAGTTACTAGAAAGGCCTGTTCAATGGCCTTGATTACGACGTCTTTTTCAATTCCGCGCTCTTTTCCTAGTGCCTCAATGACCCTACCCAATTCTGAAAAATTCATTCAATCTCTTCCTTTTTATTCATCTACTAAAGATTTCATATCTTATGATTTAAAGACCTGTGGTTCTAAGTTTGCTTTTTTAATATTTGTGTAGTTAACCTCAATCAATTGTTCCTCAATTTCTAATTTAATGCATTTGTTTGTTGCTTCCTTTAGCAACCCAACTACCTTTTTGCTCTTTTTAAGCTTCTTTGAAAGCCCTTGGGCTTCTAAATTATAAAACAATACAACGGCCACCCTTTCTCCTATGGCCCAATTAAAATGCTCTAAAGTCTTAAGTTCTCTAAACATTCCTGGGGAGGAAACTTCCAAAGTTATCGAATCAGGCATCCAACTATTGCCACTTTCCTCTTCGAAACATGGACTTAGGGCCCGGTCTACCCTAACACAATCTTCAATGGCCACAGTTTTAGTCTTTTCGTCCATGATATACAGACGTAACGTACTACTGTGCTTATTGAATTCTAGGCCATATAAAATTAGATTGCAGTCATACACGACCTTTTGACAAAGGTTATGGAAGCATTTTTCTAATTCTGTCTCATCTTGTCCAACAACATATTGCATACTACATGGCCATAGGCACAAATTACCGATGAGTAGGTTTATCAAATTATTATCGTAAAGGCAATACGTTTAACACTCCATTATCAATGCATCGCGCTTTTTGCCATAATAGCTGTTTTTGGTGTGCGTTAATTCAAAGCCAGCGTCAAGGTACAAAGAAATTGCAGCGCTATTGGAATTTTCCACTTCTAAATAAAACTTCTTAAAACTATGTTGTTTCATGTAATTTATGCAGACCTTAAAAAACTTTCCACCTACTCGTTCTCCTCTATATTTTGGAATGATTAACAGCTTCAACAAGTGGGCCCAACTATCTTCCAACGTTGTATTAAATAATACAAGACCTACAATTGTTTCTACATTCACCTCAGTATTATAACCTGTGGTTAAAACAAATAACTCATACTGACCTTACGTTTCGCAGCCGCTACGCAGCAATTTTGATTAAAAACCCTCAAACAGTTTAGTGACCGCGCTTTGAAAAAACACTTTTTTTCGACCACATTACTGTAGCCCATAATTATGTTGCTTGACACTTGTCTTAGGCT
>JADHTQ010000084.1 GCA_016784965.1 Bacteriovoracaceae bacterium
GTCTGCTGGCACTATTTTACTATTTTAGTTCTTGCAATAGAGCGTGAAATTTTGTAGAAAAATATGGCCTATTTTATTTGTGCTGACCCTTTAGGAGTCCTCGAATGACAAGTTATTTTATCCGACGTTTGATGTTAATAATTCCCACCTTTTTAGGGGTTACGTTGTTGGTTTTTGCCATTACGAGATTTGTTCCCGGAGGCCCCGTTGAAAAAATGATTGCCGAAGCACAGATGATGTCTAACCGCGAAGGTAGTTCGGGGGGAGCTTCTAACGATGGTCGAAATCAACCACTGTCTGAAGAACAGATTGAGGAGTTAAAAAAATATTACGGTTTTGACAAGCCGATTTTAGAGAGTTATTTTTCTTGGCTCGGCAAAGTTTTAAGCGGTGATTTGGGGACATCTACCAGATACTATGACCCAGTTTGGGAGATGATTCGAGAGCGCATTCCCATTTCTTTGTACTTTGGCTCTATCACCATGATTCTAATTTATGGCATCTGTATCCCTTTAGGGATTGCAAAAGCTGTGAGACATAAATCATTGTTTGATAATACAACTTCGATCATTGTATTTATTGGATACGCAGTTCCTGGATGGGTGGTTGGTATTTTGCTACTCATGTTGTTTGGTTCACATTTGGAATATTTCCCATTGGGAGGCTTTACCAGCGAAGACTTTGAAGACTTCACTCTTATCGAACAAGGGCTAGATATTTTATGGCACACAATTTTACCCCTGGCAGGTTATTTAATAGGTGCCTTCACTGTAATGACCTTCTTGATGAAAAATACCTTAATGGATAATCTTGCAGCTGACTACGTCAGAACCGCTATGGCAAAGGGTCTATCTTTTAAGCAGGCAGTATTTAGGCATGCCTTTAGAAATAGCCTAATCCCGATGGCCACTCATTTTGGTAACAACATCTCCATTATTTTAACCGGATCATTTCTGATTGAGAAAATTTTTAATATTGATGGTATGGGATTATTGGGATTTGAGTCGATAGTAGAGAGGGATTATCCCGTAGCACTGGGGATTTTGGTTATATCGTCACTGCTTTTTATGATTGGCAATATCCTATCAGATATTTGTGTGGCGTTAGTTGATCCACGTGTGCAATTTAGATAAAAAAAATCACCCATGGTGCTAATTTAAAAAGGGCAGTTAATGAGGATAAATCCACTAACTATAAAAAAATTTAAACGTTTTAAGTCAATTAAACGTGGTTATTATTCACTTCTAGTCTTTTCTTTTTTAATATTAGTTTCTCTTTTTGGGGAACTGCTAGTTAATAGTAGAGCTCTTCTTGTGAACTATAATGGTCGTTTGTACTTTCCAACATACGGGCAGATGATATCGGGTAAAGTTTTTGGCCTCGATTACGATTATGAAACAAACTATCGAGATTTGGCAAAACGTTTCAAAGAGGACAAAAGTGACAATTGGGTGCTACTACCCATGGTTCCTTACAATCCCTTCGAAAATGATCTAAAAGATGATAAATATCCTCCATTTCCCCCTTCATTTAGTGAAAAACATTATTTGGGAACCGACACAATTGGGCGTGATATATTTGCCCGCATCATCTATGGCTTTCGCATAGCTATGGGTTTTTCTTTTATCTTGCTGCTAGTGAATTACTCTATAGGGGTTACACTAGGCTGTTTGATGGGTTTTTGGGGAGGAAAATTCGACCTCTTTTTTCAGCGGATGATTGAAATTTGGGCAAATGTACCTTTTTTGTATGTAATTATTATTATTGCATCGATTGTTACCCCCAACTTCATTACTCTCATTATCATTATGGCCATGTTTGGCTGGATGGGAATGACTTGGCAGATGAGAACGACTACCTATAAGGAAAAAGCTAGGGAATATGTTCTGGCCGCCAAAACCCTTGGGGCATCAAATACGCGTATTATCTTCAAACATATCATACCAAATACGATCTCTATCATCGTCACCTATATTCCGTTTTCGGTTTCTGGTGGTATCGTAGCACTGACTTCGCTAGATTATCTCGGTTTTGGTTTACCGGCCCCTACACCTAGTTGGGGAGAGTTACTACAGCAGGGATGGGCAAACATGAATGCCTACTGGATAGCAAGTTCTGTGATATTGGCAATGGTAATAACACTAACAACAGTAACATTTATCGGTGAAGCAATTAGAGAGGCCTTAGATCCTAAATTGCACACTACTTACGAATAAAAATGATAATCAAAACTTTGGAGGGGGTTTTATGAAAGTAAAATTATTTAAAATTATAGGCCTTGGGCTTTTGAGCTTTTGCTTACAAGCTGCGCCCAAATTACCAAAAGACATCAAATGGTTAAGTAACGATACTGACCCAGTTTATGCATCACCAGATGCTAAAAAGGGTGGAACTGTTCATAACTTTATGACAGGGTATCCGATAACTTTCAGATTTGTGGGCCCTGACTCCAACGGAAGTTTTAGATCTTTTATCTTGGATAACCAATTTGCTTTGATTGATGTTCACCCAAATACTAGAAATATCATTCCCGTTCTTGCCACCCATTGGGCCTTTGGCAGTGACAAAAAGACGATGTATTTCAAGCTTAATAAATTAGCAAGATGGTCTGATGGAAAACCAGTTACAGCTGATGACTTTGTTTTTAATTTAGAGTTTATGCGCTCAAAACACATTGTTGCTCCCTGGTATAACGATTACTATACAAAAGAAATTGATAAAGTAATCGCTTATGACGATCATACTTTAGCGGTAGTAAGTATGAAAGCCAAGCCAGACCTACACTTAACGGTCTCACTAGCACCTTTGCCACGCCATTTTTTCGGCAAATTAGATAAAAACTTTGTAAAAAAATATAACTGGAAAATTGTTCCAAATACCGGTCCATATCAGATCTCTACTTTTAAAAAGGGCAAACATGTCACAATGAAAAGGAAAAAAGATTGGTGGGCCAAAGACTTAAGATACATGAAAAATCGCTTTAACGTTGATAAGTATGTTTTAAAAGTTATTAGGGACAGCAATATTGCCTGGGAGCACTTCAAGAAAAATAAAATAGATTTTTTCAACCTTACCTTTCCACAATACTGGCACATCAAAAGTAAAATTCCGATTTTTCAAAAGGGCTATGTAAATAAAATATGGTTTTACAACGATATGCCACAGTCGGCTTCTGGAATGTGGCTCAACCAAGATCGTGCGATCTTCAAAGATAAAAATGTTCGTTATGCTTTTGCCCACGCTATGAATGTTGATAAAGTTATTAAGAAAGTACTTCGTGGTGATTATATGAGATTACAACATGGCTATATGGGCTATGGAGAGTACACTAACTCAAGTATCAAGGCTCGCAAGTTTGATATTGCCAAAACTAAACATTATATGCAAAAGGCCGGCTTTAAGCGAGGTGCTGATGGCATATGGAAAAAAGGTAATATGCGATTTTCTGTTGAAGTAACCTACAGTGCTGAGCCTCATACCCGCAGACTAGTTGTACTAAAAGAAGAGGCTAAAAAAGCTGGAATTGAACTTAGGTTGCAAAAGATGGATGGACCTACCATGTTTAAAAAGTTTCTGGAGAAAAAACATGATGTAGCGTGGATGGGATGGTCTACTCGGATTAGACCTGGATTTTGGGAAGGGTTCCACTCTGTGAACGCACATAAGCCCCAAACCAACAATATCACCAATACTGACGATAAAGAAATGGATAAGCTAATAGACGCTTATCGCGCTTCTTTAGATGCAGCTGAGCGGATTAAGTTGGCAAAGACCATTCAGAAAAAAATTCATGACGTAGGATGTTTTGTACCAACTTTTATGGTGCCATATGTACGAAGGGCCTACTGGAGATGGATCAAACTTCCCGAGGTTCCCGGTACCAAGTGGACTGAATCTATGTTTGATAGACCATTTGATGTGACCACAGGTGGTCTTTTTTGGTATGATCCAAAACTTCACAAAGAAACTAAGAAAATGATGAAGGCAAACAAGTCGCTGCCACCTATAACTATTGTAAATGAGCGCTACAAGATGAAAATTTAAAGGAGAGAAATCTTGGGACAAGATTTGATCTTACAAGTAAAAAATTTAGTAACGGCCTTTGATACCGAAACGGGAAAAATTAGGGCCGTTGAAGACATCAGCTTTGAGGTAAAAAAGGGCAAAACCCTAGGAATTGTTGGGGAGTCAGGTTGTGGAAAAAGTGTAACATCTTTATCCATCATGCGCCTGCTCCCCAAGCCTGCTGGCAGTATTGAAAGTGGCAGTATTATTTTAGATGGAGTTGACCTTACCAAATTACCCATAGACAAAATGCATAAGGTGCGAGGCAATCGAATCTCCATGATTTTTCAGGAGCCAATGACTGCCCTAAATCCTGTGCAAAAAATTGGACAACAGTTGGGTGAGTCTTATAAACTTCACTATCCTCAAATGACGGACGATGAAATTCGTAAGACCTCTATAGAACTGTTAGATAAGGTGGGAATTCCAGTACCTGAGAGAAGAGTGGATGAATATCCTCATCAAATTTCTGGAGGTATGAGGCAAAGAGTAATGATTGCCATGGCCCTAGCTTGTAAACCTGACATTTTAATTGCAGATGAACCAACTACTGCCTTGGACGTAACTATTCAGGCCCAGATTTTAGAACTCATGAAAGAGTTGCAAAGAGAAACTGGGATGTCTATCCTCTTTATTACCCATGACCTAGGTGTCATCGCTGAGCTGTGTGATGATGTTGTTGTCATGTATGCCGGTAAAGTAGTAGAGACAGCGCCTGTAAAAGAGTTGTTTAAAAATCCTAAGCACCCTTATACCAAGGGACTTTTAAACTCTATTCCCAAATTGGCCAATACCCGCAAAATAAAGTTAGATACCATTGAGGGTATGGTCCCTAGTCTTTATGAGTTGCCCAAAGGTTGTCGTTTTCAAAACCGCTGCGGTTGTGTTGGAAATGAATGTGATCAAACACCAAATTTAAGTGCTGTGGGTAGCAATCACTATGCTGCCTGTCACAAGCTATGAGGAAATTTTAATATGTCGGAACATTTACTAGAGGTAAATAATTTAAAAATGCACTTTCCGATTCATGGTGGGATCTTTTGGAAACATATTGGAAATGTTTATGCAGTTGATGATGTTTCATTTAATATCAAGCCCGGAGAAACTGTAGGTCTTGTTGGAGAGTCTGGTTGCGGAAAAACTACAGTTGGTAGAACAATCCTCCATTTATACGATCCGACAGCTGGACGTGTGATTTTTGACAATCAGGATATTTCAAAATTACCAAAAAAGAAGTTGCGCCAATTGCGTCGCGATATTCAAATGATTTTTCAAGATCCCTATGAGTCCCTTAACAGTCGACATACAATAGGTGAAATTCTCAAAGAACCATTTGTAATCCATGGTATTGGTGCTGAAGCAGAGCGTACCGCAGAAGTTAAAAAGCTTTTGTTAAAAGTGGGTCTATCAGAAAATGTTATGACCAGATACCCCCACGAATTTAGTGGAGGGCAGAGGCAGCGAATCGGAATTGCTAGAGCGGTGGCACTTAAACCTAAGATGATTATTTGTGATGAGCCAGTTAGTGCTCTAGATGTATCTATCCAATCACAGATATTAAATTTGCTTCTTGATTTGCAACAGGACATGAATTTAACTTATATTTTTATTGCCCATGACCTGGCAGTTGTTCGACATATCTCCGACAGAGTCGCCGTCATGTACCTGGGCAAGATTGTTGAATTTACAGATGCAGATTCAATTTATGAAAACCCACTACACCCCTATACTCAGGCCTTGATTTCCGCAATTCCTGTTCCAGACCCAGAAGCTGATACTTCGAAGAAACAAATTCTAATTGGCGATGTCCCATCACCAATTAATCCACCATCTGGATGTAGGTTCCACACAAGGTGCCCAATGGCCACTGACATGTGTGTTGAGCGCGAACCAACTCTTCAAGCTGCTAAGGGTACCTCAGGAGAAGCTCATTTAGTTTCCTGTCACTACGCCTAATCAATTGTAAAAAACCGATTAATCCGCTAAAGTAGATATTAAATTTATTTAAGGAGCCTACAATGACTATTACTTGTGGTGATATTAGAGAGCAATTATCAGATTTGATAGATGACTTTTGTGGTGATCAAAATAAGGTTGTCGCAGGAGTTAATTCACCGGCGAGCGCGAGCTTAGATGACATCGTTACAATTGTAAATCCAAAGTATTTGCCTAAGGCCATTGCATCAAAGGCACAAGTCTTAATGATTTCACCAACTAATTTTTCTTCCCTTAAAGAGGAAGACAAAGAAAATAAACATTTCTTTATTTCAAAAAACCCTGAGCTTTTAATGACCAAGGCATTAGAGCTGTTTTTTGCTCCAAAGTATCTTTCAGGACTTGATGGCAGCATTCACTCCACAGCGCAAATCTCTCAATCTGCAAAAATTGGGAGTTCGGTATCAATCGGTCCCAACGTTGTTATTGGCGAAAATGTTGTTATTGGTGATCACACTCAAATTGGTGCCAATTGTGTTATCGACCAAGATGTAACAATAGGAAAGTCTTGTAGATTGTTTCCAACTGTCTACATTGCCCGTGACTGTATTATCGGAGAGGATTGTCAAATTCAGGCCCAAACAGTAGTAGGGAGCACCGGGTATGGATATTCTCATGATCACCAGGGCAAACATTATCGCATTTATCACCAAGGTAAAGTCATCTTAGAAGATAGAGTTGATATTGGCGCCTGTTGTGCAATTGATCGCGGAACTATCGACAACACAATTATACGATCGGGGAGCAAGCTGGATAATTTTTGTCATGTCGCCCACAATGCTGATATCGGAATTGATTGTCTAATTACCGCAGGCTTCATTATGGCAGGTTCAACCACTATTGGTAATCGCTTTGTCTGTGGTGGTAGAACTTCGGTTGGCGGACATTTAACGATAACTGACGATGTAACCTGTGCCGCTTTAACAACTATAAATGGCCATCACCCAAAACCTGGAAAGGTCGGTGGATTCCCACCGGTGCCACTTAATGTCTATATAAGAAACAGGGCAGCCACTGCTCACTTGGCCGATATGAGAAGAAGTATTGGTAAGCTAATGAAGAAAGTTTTTCCCGATACTTAAGTCACACAACTGGTCATATATGATTAATTATTGTCGTATTTCCTATTAACTGGTCATATATGTCAATAAAGAAGCATTGCATGTCTTGTCATTTATGATAAAATAATAGCAATAACGTGCTTAACTAGTCATATGTGAGTATAAAATGGATAATTGGAACACTAAAAGTGATGAGCAGCTAATTAAAATTATTGGGGAATCACTAAAGGGCAGAAGGATAAAGAAGAATATCTCGCAGGAGGAGCTATCACGGTTAAGTGGGATATCAGCGGCGTCAATCACAAGAATTGAGACGGGAAAGGGAAATATTTCTCTTTCAAACCTCTTGTCTGTGTTTAAGGCCCTAGAGATGGCCAATGAGTTAAAAGCTATATTCAAAAAATTAGAAACGTCTCCTGCATTACTGGCAAGAGCGACGGCACAAAAAACGCAAATGAGGGTTAGAAGGTTAAAAAAATCCCAAGGTAAAGATGAAAACTGGCAATGGGGAGAAGATAAGCAGTGAGTAAGCAAACTTTAGTGGCAGAAGTATATTTATGGGGAAGTTTAATTGGACATGTTTCCTGGGATGAAGAAATAGAAATCGCTTCTTTTGAGTATGTCCAAGAATTTTTAAAAACCCAAATTGAGCCTGCCATTTTAAAAATGCCTTTAAAAAATCAAATCTACAGTTTTAGGGAGTTGAGTAAAGAAACATTCAAGGGACTTCCTGGGATGCTTTCTGATTCTTTACCCGATAAGTTTGGAAATGCTCTTATTAATGTCTGGTTAGCAAAACAAGGAAGAAAATTAAATTCTTTTAACCCCGTAGAAAGACTTTGTTATATTGGAAAAAGAGGAATGGGGGCATTGGAGTATAGACCTGTAAAATATAGGGGCAGAGATAGCTGTATACAAATAGAAGTCAGTGAAATGGTAGAGCTTGCCTCAAAGATCTTGACCAATAGAAAAGAATTTAAGCAAAGTTTGAGAAAAAATGATAATCGTCAAATGCAAGAGGCACTGACCAATCTTTTAGTTATTGGAACCTCAGCAGGAGGGGCCAGGGCAAAGTGTATTATTGCTTACAATATAAAAACTAATGAAGTGCGCTCAGGTCAAATTAAAACGACAGATGATTTTACCTATTGGCTTTTAAAGCTCGATGGCGTTTCTAATAACAAAGATAAAGAATTGAGTAGTCCTAAGGGATACGGGCGCATCGAGTATGCTTATTACTTGATGGCCAAAGACTGTAATATTGAAATGAGTGAGAGTCGTCTGTTAGAAGAAAACAAAAGAGCTCATTTTATGACAAAAAGATTTGACCGGCTTGATGGAGGACAAAAGCTGCACATGCAATCACTTTGCGCCATTGCTCATTATGATTTTAACATGGCAGGTGCTTATAGTTATGAGCAGGCCCTTGAAGTAATTAGAGAAGTTGTTACAACGAATATGACCAAAGCGCTGGAGCAACAATTTAGACGAGCTGTTTTTAACATCATAGGTAGAAATCAAGATGATCATACTAAAAACATTGCCTTTTTAATGAATAAAAGGGGTGATTGGTCTCTGTCTCCTGCATTTGATATGACCTATAGTTACAACCCTGAAGGGGAGTGGACTAATCGCCATCAGATGAGTCTTAATGGAAAGAGAGATAATTTTAAGTTTGAAGACTTACTGCTTTTTGCAAGGAAAGCCGACATAAAACAAGGCAAAGCAAAACGGATTATTGAGCAAATTGTAGGGACGTTTTCAAATTGGGACGACTATGCAAACAGGGCCGGTGTATTGAAATTGTTGCAAAAAGAAGTTAAAAAGTATTTAAGAGTTGATCTTAGGAGAAGTTAAAAATAATTAACAGCTACCATAAGCGGTGAAATGTTAGGCCAAACATGATTAGCGTGTCCGATTCACCACCATGGAAGTTAAATGAGGAACGATTTTTTTTGATGACGTCTTTCTTCTTTTTAAAAACTCTTTGCAATGAAGTGAATGAATAGAATCATTTAGTAATATAACTTTGGAAATTTTGGCATTGATGTTATATGTTGAAACCTCACTTTCAGTATAGGTTATATCTTCAATAAAAAAATCATTAGACACAAGTCGATAATCGCAATTTGTGGGGTATGGAAGGGTATCGTCACCACGATGTCCTCTTTGGTGCCCTATTTCCTCCCTTACAAATTCTCTAGGATCATCCTTGATGGTTATTGTAATATAACGTGAATTCGATTGACCAGTTGTCCATCCTCCAACAAGCCAGTACATTTCTTCATTTTCAAGTAAGTCTATTGGACTAGAGTGAATAACAATTCCTTCATTATGATGACAGCTAATAGCGAGTAACCCTAAAAGGATTACTGTTAAAAAAAGACTTAATTGTTTCATTACCTTCTCTCCAAGTGATGTGGGTAGTGCATGTATATATAGGTATATGTTTTAAGTCAAAAAATAATGGAATAAGTTGGTTTATTTTTCATTAATGAAATGTTGTAAGTTTAATGGTTTTGTTAAATGCTATAATGACTTATAATCAGTGAAACATTTAGCAAGCTGTTTGGTTTAATGAGCCATTATCAATAAATTGGTTATTACATCCATGTAAAAATAGACTGCTGTAGGTTTTAACATGCACATCCTTGTAATTATTATGGCCCTAGGAATCCTCACTTTCATTGTTGGATTAATGGATTATAGGATGAAACGTAGAATCCAAGACATTCCTACATCTAAAATTAAGTCTGTAGCTATGGGTCAATTAGTTGAAATACAAGGGGTGGTTTGTCGTGATGAATATGACCTCATTGTAGCACCATTAAGTAAACACAAATGTATTGTGTACTGGTGGCAGATAGAAGAAGAGATATCTGATAGGAGAAGAGACAACTGGGTATGTAGACATACCCTGTACTCCTCACGTTACTTTTTTATTGATGATGGTAGTGGTGCTAATGCGGCTATAGATTTAAAACATGTTTACTTTAATGATCAACCCTCTCCAGATTATTACTATGATTTAACAGGTGCCTCAAGTGGTATTTTAAACAAGCTAAAAAAGAATGGTTTAACTCAGTATAATGAGGACAATGGGATATTCAGGATTAAAGAAAACTATATCAGTATTGGTAAAACTGTATATGCACTTGGATCAACATATCCTTCATCTAAGCTGAAAAAAGGTCGCTACCATGGAGCCGATACAACCTTTCTAGTAAAAAAAGAAACCCTTGTTAAAAAAGTTGTGGAGAGAATTAATTTTTTAAGTAACTTTAATGCCATTAGAAAAAAATACGATTTAAATCATGACCATCGTCTGGATAAAAGTGAAATAAAAAATATGTACAAAGATGCCGGAAAACAAGTGCATAAAGAATATAGAAGTAAAGTAAAATCACTCTACGATAATAATGCAATAGTACTTGGTAAATCAAGAAATCGCATGTCTATTGTAGATAAGCCAAAGGTCCAAGTCTCCTTTTCTAGTGAAGGTGCATTCATATTTAAGCTTGAAATTGGTAGTATCTTTCGAATGGTTGCAGGAGCAATTTTGTTTTCTGCAGGTATGATAGGGGTGTTCAAACTTATGGGTAACATGTAGGTAAATGTAGGTAACATGTAGGTAACCGTCACAATTATGCGAAACATCGCTTCACAAAAAAGTGACGGTTACCCGATGGAAGGGTACTTATCAAGTTGACGGTGCAGGGCGCTGCAAGTAAAATCTAAATAAAAAATAAGGTGACATTCAGAGTATAATTTGCTATGTGTCAGCGAGTAATTTTACTTTTTTCGCATTTTGGAAATTTCGTATGGGTAAGTGTTTTGTTTGGTTGATCCTGGCTTTTTTTATTGTAAGTTGTGGCAAACAAAAAATAGATGAATTACCTTCCAGCGCCACTTTAAATCATGAAGTAATTGATGGCGCCAATAACCCTGCAAGACTATTTGATCCTCCAATCCAGCTTGAGAAAAATTGGAGGAGGCTTCCAAAAGCAGCCTCAATCCCTCTTTGGGTAGTTAGAGAAGATTGGTCTTTCAGTGATAATGGAATAGCCAAAAAGAACGACTCGCAGCAAAAGTCACCGGTAGAAAAATATGACCTTGCCTTTAATAATGATTTAATAGCAACCCAGTGGGAAAAAACTCATCATGGTACCCAAGGCGAAAAAAGCCCTGTACATTGGGCAGGACACTGTAATGGAGTTGCTGCTGCAGTTGTGAGTCAAAAACGCCCTAAAAAGCCAGTTACTGTTAATGGAGTTACTTTTTTACCCGATGATATTGTCGCTCTGATGGCAGAAATTTACCATAGCTCACCTGCCAGTAGTGCGGGGATTAGGTGCCGCGATGAGGGTACTACTAGTAGGGATGAATTTGGAAGAGCTCAGCTGCGAGAGTGTAGAGATCTAAATCCTGCAAGCTTTCACCTGGTTTTGACAAACTTTATGAATACCCTGGAGCTGGCCCCTATTATTGATATAGACCAAGAAAATGAGGTCTGGAATGCACCCATTACCAGTTACAAAATAGATAATCAATTTATTGTTTCGGGATCGAGGGCGATGGCATTGATTACAGGCAGAGGCTATCACGCTGGGCCTTGGTATCAACTAAATCCTGAAGCTGTCAAATGGGTTCATGTAAAAATGACAATTGTTTTTATCTACAAATATCCAAGAAACCGCCACTATGAATATATTCTGGAGCTCGACCGAGCTGGAAATATTATCGGAGGTGAATGGGTTGGAAGATCTAGGAGAAATCATCCTGATTTTATCTGGTATCCTCTAAGGCCACAAAGTGCAAATCCTTGGATTGATGAACAGCAAGTTCTAAAGCTAGTTCAGGAATCAACCAGCAATTGATCTCTTTTAAATAGTAGTTATTTTCTTTTTTTAATCATATGTTATTCTAATATAGATGAGGTAACCGTCACCTTTTTGTAGCGCAATGTTTCGCAAAAAAGTGACGGTTAAAGGGTGATCGCACTTAATCTTTGACATTAGGACGCTCCATGCCACTTATGACTGCCAGCAAATAGTTGTTGTCCCAAGCGGACTTCAAGCGTTTTCCTTTAATACTTCTTTTGCTCGTTTTTTCTTTTTTCAA
>JADHTQ010000003.1 GCA_016784965.1 Bacteriovoracaceae bacterium
TGCTACCCGCGATCTCTCCATCTGGAAACATGCGATTTCTAATTGACTCATCTTCTATGGTAAATAGGATGGGGGTGCTACCTTGTCCGAAAGCATTAGATAAGATCAAATTATAAGTATACTCGGCGACAATTTGCAGAGAGTTTCGGCCAGTTAAGGTTAAATAGTCATGATCTTGCTCTAAAATTGTAAAGTCCGTGTTGAGAGAAGGGCCAACAATTTGGGCGCGCCGAACGTCTCGCAAGTTTCTTCCTTTAACAGTAGCAATCCCATTTTTTAGCTCAAAGGAATCTACTTCAGGGACACCTTTGTCGTCATCCTTCCAATATTGCAATTTGTCTTTTGCCTCTGGTGCTAAGGTTATATGTACTTGCTCACTGTTCATACATGAATAGATGCAAATAAAGCTTATGAGGTAGGCTATGATGTTTGACAGTTTCATAATACCTCCAGGGTGCTATACCGTTAATTTTAACCTAAATTAATATAATCGAGGTAATTGCGAGATTTGATACGTGATTCCAAGGACTTTTTGGCCAATGATTTCGTTTTTTTAGCATGAGTTGGCAATATAAGTTGGCAACGATTAACAATTGTTTTTAGTATGCATAGATGAATAAATCCGATAAATCGCAGGAGCACTTATAAAAAAATAGATATAATCGCATTGGGTATGATGATTGTCGGGCCAGCTGAACTATTTTTTAAATAACGAAACTTTTTCAGGCTCCTGTTTACTACTGGTCTTTGTCTCTTTTTTATTGCCAGTGATGTCGTTGCCGTAAGTTTTTGCCGTTACTTGCTGGAGAGGTAGCTCTGAGTATTGGACACTTGGTTCGAAGTTGTCTGGTAGTTCGTACATTAATTTCTTTCTATTGATTAGGCCCTTGGTGTCTTTTTCGAAGACTGAAAAAATTTCTGGATCAAACCTGGTACCGGAATATCTAGCTAAAACTTCCATCGCTTCATTGGTACCTAATGACTTTTGATAGCTTCTTTTAGTGGTTATGGCGTCAAAGACATCGGCTATTGCCGTTATTCTTGCCAAAAAATGTATATCTTGACCGGATTTATGTTCTGGGTAACCACTTCCATCAAAATTCTCATGATGCTCTAAAATCACTCTCTTTACAACGTCGAGATCAACGTTTGCGCAAGTTATCCCTTTTGTTTGTAACAACTCATATCCATATCCGGGGTGTTTTTTTATTACTTTAAATTCTTCATCTGTTAACTTTTGGGTGGAGTTAATTATTCTGGTTGGCACTTTGAGTTTGCCAAGATCGTGCAAAAGACCACCCATACCACAAAGAAGAAGCAGATCCTTTGGGGCCTTTGGTTTAACCGATTTTAAGATTACAATAGAGTACATGGAGACATTGATCGAGTGGTCAAAGGTGTAAAAATCATGAAAGCTTAAGTTGGCGATTAAGTCTTGTAGATCGCTTACTTTATAGTTTTGTACGACATTTACAATGGATTCAACAGATTCTCTACACCCATCAACTGTTTCTTGTAGAACTTCTGTGGTGAACTCTTCTTCTTTTTTATCAAAGACGTGCTCGAGGTAGTGAATTGCTGAATCTTTAATTATTTCTGTTTTTTTAATATCTAATGCATCTGAATTTTTGACCAAACTCTTTAAAAATAGGCTACGTTGATCCTCCATTACATATAGTTGGCTATATTTTTTTTTAAAAGCGATGATATCACTTTGCTCCATGTGTTCACCGACGGGAAAGACGCGAACAAATCTTTCAGTGTTAGTGCCAGATGCATTCACGTAAAGATCATACTGGATTTTATGAGTAGTTGAGATTAAGTCGTAAGCGACTGAAAAGAAGCTTTTGTTCTCATGGTTGTTTGCCATACTTGCTACCATATAAAGTTAGTTTTAACGCAAGTCCTTTATCGGCATAAGTTGGTGTAAACTTAGCGATATCTTATACTAAAATGGAATATCGTCAGCTGTAAAATTAGTGTCGTTAGAGACGTTATTGTACTGCTGGCCCGGTGCGCTTTGTGGTTCTGGGCGTGCCGCTGAATTTTGCTGTCCTTGGAAATTGTCAGTGGTTTGTCCCCCAAGAAATTGCACGTTTGCAGCAACGATCTCAGTTTTGTACCGCTTCTGTCCATCAGGTCCATCCCAAGAGCTAGTTTGTAGCTTCCCTTCTAGGAATACTTGGCGACCTTTTGCAAGGTACTGATTGCAATGTTCTGCCGTTTTACCCCATACTACAACCCTGTGCCATTCAGTCTTTTCCTGCTTTTGACCGCTGTTTTTGTCTTTCCAAAACTCAGATGTCGCTACGGAAAATTTACATACCGCTTGGCCTGAAGGGGTAAACTTTAGTTCTGGGTCCTGTCCCAATCTTCCAATTAGAATAACTTTGTTAATGCTCATTTAAGTCTCCTTTCTAGTCTGCCAAAGATATTACTTTCTTTGCCAAATTTAAAGCTATTTTTTAACCTTTTTCCTTGCAAATAGTTACATCAAAGGGCCTTACAAAAACGAGAGGAGTAAACTATGGATTTTATGTGGCAATTTTTTTGCGGAGTTCATTAATTGAAAGTTCTGGGATCAATTTTTAACTTACTGGGTAATCCCGTAGATATTTTCTTCTCCAACTTCTTCGCTGGGCGGTGCCACTACTGGTTCGTTGGTTGCTTCAACATCAACATCAAGTTCAACTTCATCTGTGACTTGTTGCTTTTTATCCCAAAATTCTTTGACCAGTTGGCGTGTTTTTTTGATGTCACGTTTGTACCATGAGGCATCAAAGCCGCAATAGGGGCAGGGTATTTCTTTTCTAAATAATGCCCGAATAACTAATTCAAATCCGCCCCAGACTACAAAAAACACAATAAGTGCTCGATATTGCATAATTGGATAGAGTATAAGCACTAAAATGGCGGTAGTAAGCAAGATATGTACGTAGTTCATTTTTGATAGGCGAGGACTGCGGGTAAAGGCACGTTCACAGCGGCACAGTGGACAAAAAAAGTAGCTACTAACCTTTTTATATTTGTAAACGGCCAACTCGAGTGGATTATGTTGATAATTTTTGCTCATTTTATCTATTGTCCTCCTTCAAAGAGTACACTTAAGTTAATTATACAAGGGATTTTAAAAGGGGTCTGGCCGACATTTTTTGCCCAAATTTAAGGCCTCCAGACCTCCTTCGAGGCCCAGAGTTGATGAAAAATAGATTTTAAAACAAGAAATGAATATATTTGAATGGAATGTCGAGACAACTAACGTACTGAGTGCATAGCTCGACCCCCCACTATGCACAATTAATAATATTCAAGTATCGTACCAATAAGATAGAAAATAACGCTCTGCTATTTCAGCTAATTACAGCTATAAATCGAAAAGGCCAGTTGACCCCAGTGACATTTGGTCACTAGTAATTAGAGTTCAGGAGCATCAGATGGCACCAGGCAAATAATTTGTAGTTTATCAGATCCCGTATTGCGAAACTGGTGTTTTTCGCCTGGTGGGATAAAAACAGCACAACCTTGCTTTATGGGAACCCAACTTCCTTCTTTGTAGACTTCACCAGTGCCTGCATGGATAAATGTTTCATGCTCCCACTGGTGGGTATGAAGAGGTGTGTGTCCGTCACATTCAATTTCAAATAATCTCATGTAAAAATGGGAGGCTCCATCATCTTTACCGACCAAGATGGTGCCTGTTACCCCTTTTACGAGGTCGTTATTAAATGTTTGTTTTGTTAGATCTTCGTGGTGAGCAATTTTCACAATGTGTTTTCCTTGTTATTGATTTAGTTCCTTTGATCTTTTGTATGCCTCATCAAGGGCTTCTCCAAAAATTTTTTCTAAATTATTTTTTTCAAGCATTTCAAGTGCTTGGGCAGTGACACCCTTTTTAGACGTTACCTGATCGCGCAGGACAACTGGAGATTGATCGCTCATATCCATGAGTTTGCTGGCACCCAAAAATGTCTTTTTGATCATTGCTTGGGCTTGGGCCGGGGGAACATTGAGGGTAGTCAGCTTGTCGATTAAAATTCTTGCAACTTCAAAGATATAGGCGGGTCCTGAGCCCGAAAATGGAGTAATGACATCTATTTGTTCTTCTTTGTCAAAAGTAAAAACAGAAGAAGTGGCCGCAAATAGACTCGATACCTTTTGTTTTAGATTCGAGGTGATAGCGTTATTAAAATAAATGGCAGCGACTCCTAGGCCGATTTGTGCTGGGGTGTTGGGCATAACCCGAATTACCCGTTTTGTTTTTAGCTTACGGCAAATCGAATCTACTTTAACACCGGCCATGATGGAAACAACAGTGGCATCATTGGGGAGTACATCAATAAGGTTTTTGGCCAAATCATCAAATTGTTGTGGCTTACATGCGATGAGGTAGATCGATGTTGAAGGCGGTATATCTTTTAAGTTTTTCCAAGCATTTCCCTCTACCTTTTGGGCCAGTTGCTGGGCCTTGGTAAATGTCGGAGTAAATGTATGAAATGTAACTTGGGGGTATTTGGCGTGCATTTGAACTGCTAAAGCAGTTGCCATATTACCACATCCCAAAATAGCAATGCTGTCTTGCACTTATTGCTCCATACTCATTGGGGCTCCGTGCCTCATAGTATTTACCGCAAATGCTCGGATCCAAATGTACTGTTTTAAATAGCTTTCAAAATCTCCAATTTGGTAGGATGTAAATGGAGTGATGATATTTGTCATGCGCTTTTGTTGACCTGGAGTATCGTAAACAGTGTTTAAAACACGTTGGATTTTGTCCATATCACCATCTACTATAATGGAGCTTAAATAGGGCTCCCTTAATACTTTTTCCATTAAAGATTCAGTTGAAAAATATACTTCAAAATTTTCTTTTGAAATTCCAGATTGTAAAAAATAATTTTTTACGCTTACCCACCAAGCAAATGATTTTTCATTCCTTGTAATTACCGTCACACCAACACCCATAGTTATGGCACAGACAAATTGCATAAAAGTTTTAAAGGGAGGACGTTCATTGAATGCCAAAATGACGGCGTGTTCTTGCACCATGGAAAAGTCACAATAGCTGAGTTGGCCCGGTATATTTCTATTTGGGTGATGTTCCATTTGAAAGCTGTAGAAATTTTTATTTAACCAGTTTTTATAATCTATAAGTAGATCTTTGTTATCACCATAAACGCCTTTAAAGAGTGTTTCAAAATGTAGGATTAGTTTGTTTAGAGCGCGTTCAACCCTTTCTTGGCGACCTTTAAATCCTAGTTTAGAAGGTCTTGCAAGGTAGAAATGATAATCGGAGCCCCGCTCGTCTTGGAGAGTAGATTCAGCAAAATGGGTGCAAGTCGTTGGGCTATTGCACAGATGAAAAGAGTTGATATAGTCTACTCCGCCTGCTTTGGGGCCAGTTCCAGATAATTTGAAACCTCCAAAAGGCTCGATGGCCACACGGGCACCAGTGATTGCTCTATTTATATAGATATTTCCAGATTCCATCCTGGCAGTTAGATAATCAATATCATCTTGTGATTGACTAAATACTCCACCAGTTAAAGCGTACTCAGTAGCGTTGAAAATTTTCAAGGCTTCAGGTAAATCATCAAACCCAACTAGATGGACAACGGGTCCAAACAATTCATTCATGGCATAACTTTCGGTATGAGTTGCCCGCGAATTTGGTACCTCAATAATTACAGGGCCTATGCAGTACCCTGGGTGCTGTTCACTAGATCGGTCGACAACTACTTGCCCACCAAATGCCTGAACTTCTTGTACTGATTTTTTTACAGCTTGTTGTAGCCGCTCTTTATCTTTATTAGATATGACAGGATTAACAGTAGTTGATAGATCAAATGCTTTGCCGACCTGTAAATCATTGCAGGCTTCTTTGAGCCTTTCGATCAGTCTATCTTTTATCTTATTGCTGACAATGAGCCTCGATGCAGCTGAACATTTTTGACCAGAGTGCCCAAAAGCTGAATATAAAATACCTGTTACTGTCTCGTCTAGCTCGGCATTGGCGGTCACGATAATGGCGTTTTTTCCACCCATTTCAGTGATTACTTTTACTGGAAATTTAACATCGAAAAGTTGGTTGTGTATGATTCTTTTACCCATTTTGTGGGCAATACTCATTCCAACTTCTTTTGAACCAGTAAATACCATTCCTGCCACTTTATCGTGTTTTACTATAACGTCACCGACAGTGCTTCCTCTGCCAACCATATGAATTAAAATGTCTTTGGGAACTCCTGCTGCATGTAGAATTTCTACCATCTCTTGGGCTATAAGCGGCGTCCAAGAAGCTGACTTTAAAATCACAGCATTTCCTGCAACTAGTGCACTTACTGTCATTCCACAAGGGATGGCAATTGGAAAATTCCAGGGCGAGATGACTGCTACAATGCCACGAGAGATTAGATTAGGGTTTTCTTTATTTAATCTAATTTCTTCACGGGCATAAAAGTTTAAAAAATCGACAGCTTCATCTACATCTGCCAAGGCTTCAGTAAGTGTCTTTCCAGCTTCGTAGGAAATGAGGCATGCTAAAGTATTGCGTTTTGCCAGCATAATATTTGCGGCCTTAACCAAAACACTTGAGCGAAAAGATGGTGAGCTTTTGGCCCACACACCAGAATTATAAGCCTTATCGGCCAACTCAATAGCACTTTGAGTGTCCTCAACAGTTGCATATTGAATTTTTCCCACTAGTATATCTGTATCAGAAGAACTAAATACATCATGCCAGGGCCCTGAATGAGGGAAGCTGTTGTTGTAGGTTTTTCCCAAGTGATTATTTTTAAAATCTTCTAGAGACTGCAAAACCCAAGTGCGCTCCCACTCCAAGTAAATTTTTACTGGGGCCACATTGAAAAAGTTTCTAGTTAAGTGGGTAATGGTTAAGTCGCGACTTAGTTCGCCTTTGCCTTTTTTTTCTAAATGTACGTCCTTTGGCCCGCGAAGTGTGTGGTAGTTGCGATGAGAACGCATTATGGTTAATACTCCCACTTGAGAAGAGTTTTCCATAATTCTTCTAACTAAGTATGCCATACCGACCAAAAGGCAACCGATGGGTACGTAGTTTCTAACAGGCCACCCTAACTCCGCCATTCCAGTAGAAAGCGCTTCATAGGTCATGTCGAGACATTGATGCTCAATGACTGCAGTACTTGGATATAATTTGTTTCTGACAGCTTCAGAAAATGCGTGATCTGAGAAGTTATGAGAGGCAACGACGAGCTGTACGTGGGGGTGATCTTCAAGGATTTTGACAATGAGTTGTCTAAAGTGGAGGTCTGTTTCCTCTTTATTCATAAATTGCGGAGCATCCAGGCTGTGGGCATCAGCTGAGATGGTTTCTGCATCCCAGTAGGCACCTTTGACGATACGAATGGGCATCGGAACATTGCGCGTTTTGGCCAGATCCAATATGTCGAGGTAATGTCTGTAAGCGTCTCGCAAGTAAGCTTGTAAGACGATGCCAGTTCCTTTCCAGCCCTTTAGTTCGGGAGTTTCTAAGAGGACCCTTCTGTATACATATAGTACGATGTCTCGATAGTCGTAGTGTTCTGAGTCTACGTTAATGAATACGTCTTCTTGTTTAGCTGCAAGTAGGATTTCTCGTAGTCGTGGACCCACAAGGGAGTGTGTGTACTCTGGTGCGTAAGGCTTAAAATCAGAACATAGTGCAGAAACCTTAATTGATACATGGGCTTTATTTATACCGGCAGTATTTTTTTCACCTTTTTTAACGTGTAGAGAGAAGCCCTTTATCAGCTTGATCACTTCATCTCTGTAATGATCAGCTTCTTTTTCTGAGACAACTAATTCACCCAATTGGTCTAAAGTTACATCTCGCTTAGTGTTGAATAAATTAAAAAGACACTTATTGGCCGTTTCAATGGTTTCGCCTGCTATGAATCTTTTTGCCATAAAGCGTACAAAGTGTCTTACAAGCCATGCCAAAGGTCCAGCGGGTAAAAATGAAGCCATATAAAAGCAGATTTGGCAGAGAAACTTAACCGAAATTGGCAAAGGTCTATCTTGACCAGTTTTTTTCAATTTACATGCTTTGTCGTGATCCTCTAAAAGTCTTCTAAAGGACTCGAGTAAAATTCTTTTTACTTCATTGCCACTTTGATCAAAATCCAAAGAAGGTAGGATTGCCAAGAACTTTAAAATATTAATTCTAAAGAGTGTAAAATTAGCAGTAAGGCCAAGCCCCCAATCTGTAAATCTTTCAAATAGTGAGGATCTGTACTCTGTAACTTTGCCAATTAGCTCCTCTGTAATTTCCTTTTCTAAAACATCAATTTCCTCGAACTTTTTATCATATAACAGGTCTGGCAAGTCATAGGTTTTTGTTAGGGTTTCAATAGACGAGGGAAATTCAGCAGGAAGTAGTGATGCGACTTTTTCGGTATGTGACTTAAGCTTTCCATAATCTGCGTTTTTGTTTGTAGCACTTTGGTCTCGTTCAATTTCTTGAATTAAAAAAAGTTCTTGTGATAGCCTTGGCGTATATATTCTAATTTCTTTTTCTTTGTAAAAAAAGCCAACTAGTAGGGAGACCGCCTTAATCTCAATTTGCATTCTAAAATCACTAAAGTTTTGATCTATATAGCGTTGAAATTGTTGTTTAATAGCTTCATCAAGTGTGTCAGCTTGTGGGTCAACAAAGATAGATGAAAACTCTTCATAAAAATGAATTGTCCATGAATCGTTTTGATTATTATTGTCCCAAAATTTTGTTAGTATTTTGGGCATGAATAGGGGCGGTAGAGAGTTTGTATCACTCTGAGTGGGGGCACCATTATTGTCAGGAGATAGATTCATCGCGTAACCTCTATTGAAAAAAGTTTAAATTAAGATCAATGTCGCGTAAAAATATCTCAATTACAGCAAATAGTAAACTTAAGATTTCTTTTGCAAGATCGGTATTTATCGCCCTATAATAAACAGCTGATGTCTGTGTGCAGTGCCAAATGGAGTATACATGAAAGAGAAAAGATTTTTAGTAATTAATGGACCTAATTTAGGGTTGTTAGGAAAAAGAGAGCCTGAGGTTTACGGGAATCTTACCCTTGAGCAGATTCAAGATTATACAAATGAAAAGTTGAAGTTTCTGGGTAAAATTTCCATTGATTGGTTTCAATCAGATATTGAGGGAGAAATTATATCTAAAATTGGGAAGTCGATAGATGAAGACTATAATGCGTTAATAATAAACCCTGCAGGGTACTCACACACCAGCGTTGCAATACTAGATGCGCTAAAGATGTTGCCCTTTCCCGTCATTGAGGTTCATTTATCTAACACTCACAGACGCGAGGAATACAGGCAACAAAAGTTGACGGCCAAGGCTTCGACGTCCATAATAGAGGGCCTTGGTAAGGATGCGTACTATATAGCAATTTACTCACAACTACTAAAATAAGGGATATTTAATGTACCAGACGACAGACTTTAGAAAGGGACTGAATATTGAATTAGAAGGAAAGCCCTTTGTTATCGTTCATTTTCAACACGTAAATCCAGGTAAAGGTTCCGCTTTTGTAAGAACAAAACTAAAAAATTTAGAGACGGGACAAGTTTTAGAGAGAACTTTCAAAGCAGGTGTAGACACTGCTGATGAACCAGATTTAGATGAAAAAGAGATGGAGTATATGTACGATGATCCAGATGGGTTTAACTTTATGGATCAACAATCTTATGAGACAATTCATCTCACAACTGAACAGGTCGGGGACTCAAAGGATTTTTTGCAAGAAGGGATTAGGCTTAATGTGCTTTACTACAAGAGTCGTCCAATTTCGATTGAGCTTCCCAATTTTGTTGAACTGCGCATTTGCCAAACTGATCCCGGGCTAAAAGGAGATACTGCTTCAGGTGGTATGAAAAAGGCAGTGATGGAAACCGGGGTTCAAATTAATGTCCCATTGTTTATTAAAAACGAAGAACTTATAAAAATTGACACACGGACGAGAGAGTATGTTGAGAGAGTCAAGGGAAAATAGAGGTAATACATGGACTTCAAGAAATTGGCCGCATTTATAGAGCTGGCAAAAAAAAATGGTGTTTCACAACTACAGTATGAAAACTCACAAGAAAAATATTCGGTGGAATTTCTTTTAGATGATCCAGTAGCGCTTTCGTCAGCAGAAAGTGTTCTTTCTCAGTATCCAACTGAACTCAAGCGACCAACAATTGTAAGTGAGCCAGCTGAAACACAGAAAAAGAAAGAGAAAGTGGATAAAAATATTGTGGAAGTAACCTCTCCTTTTGTCGGTACATTTTACATTGCTCCATCTCCCGGGGCAAAACCTTATGTAAAAGTTGGAGATGTAATAACTCCTGGAAGTATTTTGTGCATCGTAGAGGCCATGAAAATTATGAACGAAATAGCTTCAGAAATTAATGGAGAAATTGTCGAAGTTTGTGCCAAAAATGAAACAGCTGTGGAGTTTGGACAGACTCTATTCAAACTGAGAATTTAATAGATGGTTAAATTTAAAAAGATTTTAATTGCCAATCGGGGAGAAATAGCGGTCCGCATTATGCGCACGTGTAAAGAACTTGGCATAGAGACAGTAGCGGTGTATTCAACCGAAGACCAAGAGTCTATGCATGTAAAACTTGCAGATGATTCTGTTTGTGTCGGTCCTGCCCACTCTATGAAAAGCTATTTAAATAGCGAGTCTATTTTGTCTGCGGCTATCATAAAAAAAGTAGATGCAATTCATCCAGGGTTTGGGTTTTTATCTGAAAATGCTAAATTTGCTCTAAAGTGTATGGAAGAAAACATTGCATTTATAGGACCTAGTGCTACATGCATTGAGCAGATGGGGGATAAAATACTTTCCAAACAAATAGCTGTTAAGGCGGGATTACCAGTACTTTCTGCCATTTATCTTGTGGACAAATCAGATGATGAGATCTTGGGTGAGGTAAGAAGTCTGGGTCTGCCCGTTTTGATTAAATCTTCGGCCGGGGGTGGAGGTCGAGGGATGAAATGTATTGAAGATGAAAATGATCTCTTTACCTCCATCGAACGCTTAAAACAAGAGGCCAAAGCAGCTTTTGGAGATGATACACTTTTTATTGAAAAATATATTGAAAGACCAAGGCATGTGGAAGTGCAAGTAGTTGCAGACAAACATGGAAATGTAATACACATAGGTGAGAGAGATTGTACTATTCAAAGAAGGTACCAAAAAGTGCTCGAGGAATCTCCATGCCCTGTAATAGACGATCAATTGAGAGAACAGATATGTGAGTCTGCAGTTAATTTGGCCAAATTTGTTAATTATGATTCAGTAGGAACGGTTGAGTTTTTATTAGATCAAGCAGAGAATAAATTTTACTTTATGGAAATGAATACTAGAATTCAGGTTGAGCATCCAGTCACAGAGATGCGGGCCAATATTGATTTAATCGCCAAGCAAATAAAAATAGCACAAAATGAACTTTTAGATTGTGGCCAAGATGATATTCAACTTAGCGGCCACTCTATAGAATGTAGAATAAATGCCGAGGATCCAGATTCAGGAGCTCCCGGACCGGGTAAAATTGTCAAGTATGCACGGCCAAAAGGAGAGGGGGTTAGAGTAGATGACTTTATCTATTCAGGATATCAGGTCTCCCACTTTTATGATTCAATGTTGGCAAAACTAATTGTTCATGCACCTACTCGTGCCGAGTGCCTACAAAAACTCAACTTGTGTTTAAAAAACTTTGTGATTGAGGGAATTTCTACAAATATTGACCTACATAAACGGATAATTAACTCCCCGGATTTTGTGGGCAATAATTACGCTACTAATTTCTTAAAAGTAAATTTGAAGTAAAATTATAATAGAGTGAAGATAATTTTACTGGAGTAAATAAGTGCGCAATTGTGAGCAAGGCCTAAAGCTATACAAACTAAATAAATATATCGATGCTTACAGATTCTTTGAACTGACAGTAAATGAAATTCAAGCAACTATGCAAGATAAAATCAATGCCTATCAACACTTGATTGATGTAAACATTGTACTTAATAGGGCCAAAAAAAATACACAAGTGTATCTGCAGTTTGGTGACTTCTTGAGTGCTCAAAATAAGTTTTATCAAGCAGCTAAGATGTACGAGGAATTACTACACAACGTACTAGCAGACAGTTATCCCCGCCTTTTAGAAGCAACTAAGTCTATAGATGAAATGCTTAATAAGTTATCATTAGATGAAATGGTGGACACTATTGTTACTTGTAGAGTCAGTACAATATTATACAAATTGTGGGCGAGCACCTTGGCAGCCGGAAAAATCGCGCAATCCAATAACTATGCAAGAATTTATTTGTCATATCTTGTCCAAAGAAAATATGTCACGAAGGGAATAATATACATTGAAGAGCTAAAAAAGAGTAATTCTGCCACTTTTGATTATAGCTTTTACTACTTGATATTTAATATTTTCGGAGGAGATGTAAAGGCCATTAATGATTATTTTTTAAATTTAGATAAGTCTGAAGGTGGCTCTGGTCTACTTGGATATATCGGGCCATCTACAAAGGCCATTAATGATTTTAAAATAATTGAGCAAGAGTTTGATCAAAACATTGAGCACTGGAAAGATTTTAAGGCCATTTATGAATTGAAGTTAAGTCTAATATTGATGAAAATCACTGAATCACCAGACAGGATTCATGATATCAAGATCAGAAAGTTGTTTATTAACTTATTGCTAAACTATTTTATCCACTATCCTGATGACACTACCGGATTCATGTTGGCAGGAAAATATGCAGGTGCAATGAGCAAAAAAGGCATCCTGAGTACAATTAAAAGCATATATCACGACAAAAAAGAACTTTTTTTAAATAATAGAAAACTATGTTTATTCTTAGAGCATGAGTTAGAAGGCATTGATCAAATGCAGGAGGAAGAATTAGTAGTAGATGAACAAAATGAAGACTATGACCTTGCCACAGAACTTTTTAGAGAAGATGAAAGCGAATTCATACCAGATGAAGATGGTAATGAAGAAATTAATAAATTAGCTCGTGATATCAGATTTCTTCTTAGAACAGGCAACAAACAAAAAGCACAAAGCATGCTAAAGACTCTGAAGAGGTTAGATTCAGAAAATACTATTTTTTATGAATTTAAGGATCTGGACGAAGAAGAAGATACACAAGTTGATCAACTGCAGGAAATGTTGGACTCTTTAAATGAGCAATCAGTAGATACAATTCAGCAAAATTTGCTAAACGAAATATCTAAATATGCTACCAGTTTTGATAATTCTGTTGATAAAGAAGAGTTTTGCAGGCAGCAGAATAATTTCATAAAACTGCTTCAACTGATCGAGAAGAGCTTTTTATTAGAGCATTATGGAGATTTAATAATTTGCTTTTTATTTTTAGGTATGAACCATGTTGCAAAAGAAGTGTTAAGTATTGTCAAAACAGAATCGGCAGACAGCAACGATATTAAAATTATACTTGATTTAGAATACTTTAATGTAGTTATTCTGATGGAGGAGAATTCTGACTTTGATGCTTTGATTAGCATCGATCAAGTGTTGAGCTCTTTTCCGCTGTTTGATGAAGAAAAAGTTTGTTTTATGTATTTTAAAGCAGAGATATTAAAAAAACAGGGTAAAGTAGACCAATCTCATGAGGTTTTCAAGCAAATTGAAAAGTTAGCTCCAAATTATAGGATGACACGAAAAAGGATTACAGAGGTTGAAGCGGATAAATAAGTTTATAATAATATTCTTCGGGATGGTGATGTTGCTGGCACTAGGTGTTTGGAGAATCATTCATACCGAAAAATTTGCTCAATTTACATCTCGGGAGATAACCAAAAAGCTATATGAGCGATATAACATAAGTGTACTTTTTAAAAATATTCAAGTTGAGATGTTACCTCCGGCTACGATATTAAAGGATGTGCAGGTCTCTTTTAAAAGCACAAATGACGATAGTGAATACAAGATTGATATGGGAACGGTGGGTATTTACTTCGGTATTATCGATTTATTTTCTAATGAAATAAAGATAAAGAAGATAGTCTTAGAAGACGGCCAAGCCATTGTTACCCAAAGTAAACAAAAAAAAGTGAAGCAGTCGTCACTTCAAGAAATGCTGGCAGGGATTGGCGGCAGTATCGCTTATCAATTACCTCAGAATTTAAAAGAATTGCTGTTGAAGGATGTTTCTGTTGTTTATGGCCCACATAGCGCTTGGGTGGCAAAAGCCAAGCTAACACAACTGCACGAAAAAATTAAGCTGGCGGCAACTTTGCAAAACGTACAGGCAGCCCCTATTGTTAAAAGCAATGAAACTTTAGATTCATTAGAGTTGAGCGCAGAGTATATGGAAAAACATCTGGTGATTAAAAAGTTGACCCTTAAAAAAGATCTAGAGCTAATTCAAGGCAGTGGTAGCGTTTTTGAGACAGAGAAAAAGTGGAATGTGTTGGGGAAAATTAGCTATCAAGGAAGTATTAAGGGGCTCACTGAAAACGCTTTAAGATTTACAAGCAGCAAGCTGGAGCAAGATGACTTTGAAGCACTAGGTGGATTAATTAATATTGCTGGGAAAATTGATGGTCCCTTAAACGACTTTAAACTGAGCCTAAATATACTGGTGGAACAACTAAAATCATCTTGGGCAGTTTTAGATAATGTACAAATAGGTGTTACTGCAACAAAAGACCATTTGAAAATTGAAGACCTCAACGCCCAAAAAGGTGAAGCTGGTTTACAATTACAGTCTCCTTTTGTCTTCTATGATTTTATCAAAAAGTCGCTGTTTGAAAATAAAGTCAGGGTAAGTCTAGATAAAATGCACTCAAATACTGTTTTATATTTTATCAATGATACCATGGATGTTTTTAAAGGGACATTAAGTGGTGATGTAGATATTTCGTTTGCCGATAAATTGCTGAAAATTTCAATGGTGAAGGGCTTTAGCTTCATGGACTTTAGCTTGGAAATACCTGATAAAGATGACAACGATATTGATATAATTTTACAAAATCCAGGGTTGGTATTTAACAAAGGTGAGTTTTTTGTCAGAGATGATGGCAACTTAAAAATGGACTTGGATTTTGAATTTGAAGGATCGAGGATAAAGTCAACTGCAGAAATAGGGGATGACAAATTATACTTTAAATCTCGTGCGCCAAGAATTAATATGGAAAAATTTGGACCAATTTCCGGAACACTGATGCACGGTGTCGGGGTCATTGATTTTGAAATTAAAGGGCCTTTTGAAGATGTTCGCTTTAATTTCGATGCTAAGCTAGATAATTTTTCTATCATTGGTTTTAACCTAGGAAAGGTTGAATCGGACATAACGTACAGTCTGAGAGACAAGTTACTGAGTATAAAACATTTAACTGGTAACGTGGATAAGACAAAATTTACAGGAATTGGAAAAATCCAATTTGGGAAAAAGGAGTATCTTGATTTAGCTTTGAACTTTAAAAATGCAAGCTACAAAGATTCATTGTTTATCTATGAGGATTTGGCTGCTGATTTATCATTCTTACCCCAAAATTTAAAGGCCTTGTATGATACCAAATATCGCGTTACAGGTAAACTTGGACTTGATGAATTGCAAGTTGTTGGCAAAATTACAGGGCATGAAGCAAGTCTGCCTCGGTTTGCAGAGAAGTTTGGTTCATTTGCACTGGACTTTCATTATAAAAATAAAATTTTAAAATTAGACAAAGTTTCCATGCATAAAGGTCGTGGCTTGGCTACAGGTAACTTTAAGTATAATTTTTATAATAAAGAAATTGCCTATGATGCCAAACTTGGCGGTGTTTGGTTAAGTGATTTAGCGCTATATCAACTGTTGAATCTGGGGCTTGATGGGGAAATTCAAGGTGAGTTTTATGGAAACGGTAAAGGAGATAATTTTGTTTCGGGATCATTTTTAAAAGTAGTAGATTCTCAGATAGGAGAGTTAAGTGTCAAGGATTCAGAGATTTTTGTTAATAATAACGGAAAGAGATTCTTTGTAAGTGGTAAACTTATGGGAGATGTCGTGAAGGTTGACTCCTTTTTAAACCTTGGCTCCGCTGGTAATAAGGATAAGTCACATATTAATGCTTCGATCTTAAGTTATGATATGAAAAAGATTGCAGGTCTATTATCTGGTAGAAATATAAAAAATTATAAGTTAAGCGGAAATGTTAAAGCAAATGTAGTCTCGACCTTTTCATTAAATGGGTGGCGGGACTTTAACTTATTACTCAAACTAGAAAACTTTGTACTAAAAAAAGGAGATGTCCTGTTAGCGCTTGCTAACCAGAACACTGAAGTAATCGTCAAAGACGGTGCCGTTAAGTTGTGGGATGTTACCATAGGCAGTAGCAAAGATAATATGAGATCAGTTGGTAGTGGCAAATTTTATGGTAAGCTTAAGATTCAAAATGGATTTAATATAAATGCCTCAGTGTTGGATCTAGTTAGTAGCAAGATAAAGCGGGCCCGTGGCAGGCTGCAAGGGCAGTTAACTATTGAAGGAGACAGGGAGGACTATGATGTTTCATTAGATGGATGGGGATCTAAGCTCATGGTTAAAATTGAGGGCCTTCCAGATAAGTTTGAAGAGATCGATTATCGCTACCGACTACAAGGGAATAAATTGTCTTTTAAAGATGTGAAAGCCAGGTATGGACAAGGCAACGTTACCGCCAGTGGCAGTGTTTATTTTCAATTTCCTTTTCCGCATCTAGATATCAAGCTGAAGGTAAATCAAACAAAAGTTAATATATTTGATCAATCATCCTTGGTGTTGTCTGGTACCAGCAAAATTGAGGGAAAATCATTCCCTTATAAAATAAATAGTAACTTATCTGTGCTTCACGGTGAAATTTTTGATGAGTTTGATAATATCTCTAAAGTGAAAAAACAGAAAAAAGGATATGAACGTTATTTACCAGAAGGTACTACCAAAAAGAATCTTGATTACTTAAATTATAATTTTGACTTAAGTATTTATAGACCGGTGAGGATAAAAAATTCGTTGGTTGACGTCTTGGTGAACGGTTCATGTAAAATTTTGGGGGCGGATACTGATCCCATAATTACTGGTAATTTTGTAATTGCAGAAAGTGAAAATAAGCTGATCTTGAGGGGACAAGAGTTTAAATTAAGTGAGGGGCAGATTGGTTTTAACTACAAGGATGGGCAGGTATGGCCCGAATTTAAGTTTGTTGGGCAGGCCAATGTAAAATCATATATTATAAAGCTTGATACTTTGGGAACAATTAATGATTATGCAATAAAACTCACCTCGACACCTCCGCTATCCCGAGAGGACATCTTGTCGCTATTAACTTTAGGTGTTACTTCAGAAGTGACTGATCAATTGCATGAGCGTGATTTACAAGCAATAACTTCCCTTGGGTTAGGCAGTTTAATCGCTGAGCGCTTTAAAATCAATCAAGGTTTGAAATCATCTTTGGGACTTAAAATAAGTGTTTCGCCAGAGTTTAGTAAGGAAGAGTCAACTCTGTTACAGTCACGTTCGGCTTCCACTGAAGATGTATCAGCAAAGTTTAAAACATCTACGAAAATAAAAGTGCAAAAAAACTTAGCAAAAGACTTGGATGTGTCAGTATCGAGTACCGTTGGAGGTACTATGGAGCAAAAACAAGAAGTAAATATTAATTATAATTTTAATAATAACTTTTCTTTACAAGGAGTTTATGAAAACAAACCAGATGATGATACTGAAGGATCAAATTCTTTGGGGGTGGATTTTAAATGGAGGTGGTCATCTAAGTGAAACTATTTAAAACAGTTTTTCTAATTGTTTTTTTGATCCCATGCTTGATCTTTGCACGACAAAACTCTATCGACGTAAAAAACGTCAAGGTTACCTGTGACCTTGGAGATATCTGTAACAAGTACATGAAAAGGTTTCAGGGATTTGCAGGTAAGCGCACAAAAAAAAGTGAGATACAATTCATTTTAAAGTTGATGCATCTTGATGAGACCATTGAGTCCTTTACACACAAATTTGTTACAAAAGAGAAGTTTACTGATTTGTATATTTCTATAGCTTTTAAAAAGATAATTAAAGAAATTACTTTTATTTCCAATATCGACATCAACTACTCACCCATAAAAAAGATGATTCCTATGGTAGAAGGAGAGTGGTTTGATACTAATAAGCTAAAGGAGACCTATGAGGTAATTAAAGGCTTTTATAAAGATGTTGGGTATAAAAATATAGATTTAGAACATGAGGTCCTGACTGATACAGACAACATCCAATTAGTATTTCGTATTAAAGCAAGCGGGGTAGTTAAGGTAAAAGGAGTGGATATTATATACGAGGATTCCGTTCCCATTTTGAAGCTTGAAACGAAGTTTGCGAGTTTAAAGGGTAAGGTATGGGACAAATTGGCATTTAAAGTGGCCATAAATCATTTTTCCAAGGAAATATTTAATGCAGGGTTCTTTTTTTCTAAAGTAGATTTAATGCCTCCTAAGGCCTTAGATGACACTAACATTATTCTGCGGCTCAAGGTCTTTTTTGGTCAAAAAATCAATATCTATTTAAGTGGCCATACTATTTTTTCACGGTTGGAGCTACTAGATACGATTAAAAAATATTTAAAAAGTGAAGCTGATAGTTTTGATCAATTAGAGATAAAAAAACTCATAGAGCGCAAATATGAGGAGGTGGGCATTTATGGTACAACAATCAAAACCATTAAAAGGCATGGGCGATATAAAAGTAAGGTGCAGTTTAATAATTACTACCTAAAGGTTATAGAGGGGAAAAAGAGAGTAATGAATGTACCATTATTTTCCGGAAATCGCAGTGTCCCAGATAAGGTGTTAGAAAATTCTTATTTTAAAAATGCCACTACTTTAGCAAAAAATGGTTTTATGGATGAAAAATACCTAAAATATTTTATGGGGACCATAAAGGCCGAGTACCTCAAAAGGGGGTTTTTATTCGTTAAGGTCTCTGCTGCTAAAGAACTCTTTCAACAAGATAAAAAGTTGTACATGATGGAGTATGACATTGAGGAGGGGCATCAGGTTTATATTAACAAATTAGCAGTAAATAACCTTCCGGAAATTTTAAAAGACCCTGTGAAGAAGCTTTTTGTAAATAAACAAGGGCAACCTTTTAATGTTGTCAACTTACAAAATGATGTAAAAAAACTGTTACACCTTTTAAAAGAAAGAGGTCACTATTTTGTTAAGATTAAAAATTTAAAAAAACCATCTTTGGTACAATACAGCAAAGACAATTCCGGTGTAGATATCTCAATAGATCTGTCTGATATGAAGCGAGCAATATTTGATGGTTTTACAATTTTAGGAAATGTAAAGACTGAAGACATTGTGATTAAAAGAGAAATTGGTTTACAAAAAGGAGAGTCTTTAACACCTAAAAAAGTTGCAACTCTCAAGAATAAAATAGCTTCGCTGGGCCTATTTTCTAGAGTAAGCGTTACACCACACATAATTGATAAGGAGAGCTCTCTTGGTCCCCATCAAGTTAACCTATTTATTCAAGTCAAAGAAGCAGACTCCAGAATTTTTGAAATTGCCCCTGGATATCGTACCGATATAGGGATTAAATTGTCGGCAGCATATATTGTGGGCAATCTTAGTGGAATGAATCGTTCATTTAGTATCAAAGCGCAGACAAACCAAAGGCTAGATCTTTCCAATTTAGATCCAGAAAGACCTACTGGCAAAGACAAAGAGTTTGAATATGAATTAAACTTAAACTACATCGATCCCTATATTTTTGGTAAATCTTACTCTTTTAATACCACCTTTTCTGCCTTGCGCCGTAGATTTTATGCCTTTGACGCTAACATTTTCAAATTTTCTGCAGTTACAAATAAAGCTCTAGGAAAGTTTACTTCTGTCTCTTTAAAGTACCAATATGAGATGATTCGACAATTTAGTGCAAATGATGATCAAAATAATGGCAACTTCCGTATTGGTGGCCTAACACCTTCAATTGTTTTTGACTTGCGCGACAATAAAATTAATCCACGCAAAGGGATGTATTTCGGGCTTAGCTTAGAGTTGGCAAATCCCTGGCTTGCTTCCATGGATAATGAGGAGCTGGAAGTTAACTTTTTAAAGTTTACATCCAAAAACCGCTTTTATATACCAATTAAAAATTGGGTGATCGCTGCGTCATTATCCATAGGCTACCAAAAAAATCTTGCAGGAAGCATGAAGTTGGACTCCGGTGAGGAGTTTGAGCACTATATCCCAAATACTAAGGTGTTTAGATTAGATGGTGTCGACCTAGTAAGAGGATTTGAAGACAGTGAGATAAATCGTCTAGATTCTGGTCTAGATATTAGTGAAACCAAGATTACCGGTAAGGCATACTTTAGCAATATTAAAATAGAGCCGCGTTATTATCTCGACGACAATACTGTTGCAGGACTATTTTTTGACGCAGGTAAGCTATATGTGGATAAGTTTAGACCTCTTTCACTTCGCACATCAGTGGGAGTTACTTATAAGGTGGTGACGCCTGTTGGCACTTTAAACTTTGATTATGGAATAAAGTTGGAACGGACTGCTGAGTCTGGTATCAAAGAGGGCTTTGGTAGATTCCATATTTCAATTGGCTTCTTTTAAGCAATTAAGAACTTGACTAGTAGTGCGCTTGTCCTATATAAGATTCCAATTAAGAACCGATGTGTTCGTTATAATTATGTAAATAAAATTTATTTCTTCATAGGGTTATGATATGTATGCTCAAAGAACGTTTGTGTTGAAGCCAGCTAATGCTAATAAAAAATGGCACTTAATAGATGCTGAAAATCAGGTCGTGGGCCGTTTGGCAACTGTAATTGCAGATCTAGTCAGGGGTAAAAGTAGCCCTCAGTATACACCTCACACCGACTCTGGTGATTTTGTAGTTGTAATCAATGCTGATAAAGTTAAATTTACAGGCAATAAGTGGGATAACAAGAAGTATTACTCGCATTCAAGGCATGTTGGGAGCTTAAAGACCAAAACAGCAAAAGAGCTACTTGTAAAAAAGCCTACTATGATCCTTATGCATGCAGTTCAAGGGATGCTTCCAAAAAGTTCACTGGGAAGACAACAGTTAACAAAAGTGAAGGTTTTTGCTGGTGCTGATCATACGCACGAGGCACAAAAACCAGAAGTATTTAAATTGGATTAATTAAAAAATATAAAGGATAGTGATAATGGCTAGCAATGCAAAAGTATACGAAGTGCACACTGTGGGTAGGAGAAAGAGTTCGATCGCAAGAGTGTATTTTGCGGAAGGCACCGGAAAAATAGTTGTTAACAAAAGAGACATGAGGGAGTACTTCACAAAAGCAACTTCTCAATATATCGTAAATCAGCCACTTAACTTATTAAAAGTTAGTGATAAATATGACATTACAGTAAACGTTAAAGGTGGCGGTATTACAGGTCAAGCAGGAGCAATCAGATTGGGCATTGCGCGTGCGTTAGTAGAGTTAGATCCAACAATTCGTGGTGAGTTAAAAAAATCCGGTTTCTTAACCCGGGATGCTAGAAAAGTTGAAAGGAAGAAGTACGGTCTTGCTGGTGCAAGAAAGAGCTTCCAGTTTTCTAAGCGTTAATATTTCGTCTATATACTGTATTTCATTTATTGAGCGCATTAAAGTAATTCATAGCTTTATCATTATGATTTAGGTAAAGTACCTTCTATTAATTTTAATCATAATTTAGGGAGTAAAATGATGAGAGTATTGTGGCCGGTTTTTCTTTTTTGTGCTTTGTTTTGGAACTTTTCTATCACTGGGGCGTTGGCGAACGATGCGTTTGTTTTTCCGAAGGGGGTGTTTCGATTTACGCTTAATACTTCGCTTGTGAATATGGATAAAAAGTATGATGGTAGTAGAGAAAAAGTTAAACTAGGCAAGGCATTGGATGATGGCGTTACACAAGCTGGTATAACGACTGATCCAAAAGTTTTTCCAGAGGTTGATATCTTTAGAGAAGACTTTGCTGTTGAGTATGGTTTAACAGATAAAGTATCTCTTTTATTTCAACTGCCCATATACTTTTCGGTTTCAAAAGAAATGAATCCAGATGCAAACATGACTGCTGGATTAAACACTATTAATGCCGCCAATACAAAAGGTAGTATTCCCTATTATTTAAATAATCAAGCAAAAGATGGAGAAAGTGCAGCGCTTTTGGGTGATATTTTACTAGGTGCCAAATGGCAAATATTTAATACAGGAGGAAAACCTCTTGCTAAAAAACCATTTTCGTACAGAGGGGCACTCGCTATGGGGTTAGCGCTACCTACTGGGACGCTTGCTGATCCAGAAACTTCAAACATAGGCACTACTAAGTCTGGAGCTGATACTTTTATTTTAGGACTTAGATCGTATTGGGACTTTCAAGTTACAAGTTATTTTTATATCAATTTCTATACTGAGCATGAGTATCGCTTTGAAGGTGATTATAAAACAGTAAACGCGACCTCTGTCTCAACCTATGCTGTACGGGAGATTAAGTATAAACCTGGTATGTATCATTACTTGGAGTTGGATTTTACCTTAACACCTGAGCTGTGGTCTTCGGATTTTATTAGTTTGTCAGGTCTTCAGTTAATTGGAGAGTTTACTGGCGAGGGAGAGTACTCCGATCCAGGTATAGGGCTGGATGTACCGACTGTAAAAACAGAAGCAGCTTCTCGCATCCTCCACGTAAAACCATATCTTGGCTGTACCTTCAAAGGTGGACCATTTCCAATGAGTCTTCAAGTGGGCTACTCTATTCCAGTGGGAGGCAAAAACGCAACTGCAACAAATATTGTAGAACTTAAATATAAAGCATATTTCAAATTTTGGTAGTAAACATTGCCAGAAAGGCAGTGTCATATCAGACAGAATCGTATAAAAAATTAACTAAGGTGTCTCTGATCTCATCGGAGATGCCTTCTCCACTTACTATTAATTGTGCTCGTCCATCTTCAACATGAACATAAAAAACAGCTTCAATATCTTTTTGCCACTCAGGACCCCATAAATTCATAGCTTTCATCTCAATCTTCTTAGAAACATCTTCACCTTTTTCAGCATCAGTTTTGATTAATCCACTTGCAGTTCTTATACGGCCCCCAAGTTTTTTTGATGCAATTGCATCGGTAAAGAGTTGAATGTCATCTGTACTAGTAGTATCAAAAAAGTAAATAAAAACATCATCACCTGATCTTATATAAAAAGAATTTTTGTCTTCCCCGGGGGGGATAAAGCTATGTACATAGTGGCTTAAGTTATCCCCATAAGCTTCTTGTAATGAGGCAAGCACACCATCAATGGAATTATCCATTTCTGAAGTGGCAATTTTTTCTGCCTTCATTGAGGCCATGTGTATGGCCTTGGCCTTTGCAAGTGGAGAAGAGGCAGCTTGAATTGATTTTTGTGCCTTTACTAGTTCTTGGGCAATAATCCGAACATTTAGGGCCCCTGCCATTTTAACATCAACTGCAAAGTGGATAAAGTCTCCACTTGGAGCAGAAGGCATCCCCTCGGCCTTTAAAATTGATAATAAAAGTGCATCCAGCTTGTCATACAAAGTGATCATAAGTTTAACTTGCTCTGTAGTTAACTGCTGCGGTCCCGTTAGTTGATAAGCATCATTCATCGCCTTAGTAACTAGGGCAATTCTATCTTCTGGTGATCCCGTAGTTTGCACCTTTCTAATAACATGGGCGCAACCCTCTGAAATTGTCCACTCCTGTGCTCCATCTATCTTTTTAAATACCCCGCGCTGTTTATGAATTGAGCTTAAGCTTTTTAAAACTGATAGTCTGGCATTATAGTAATCATCGTAATCTTGGGCCCAATTCTCAATGGTCTTTGTGAGCATTTGAGTACGATCTTGAGATATTCGTCGATCAGTTGTATTCTGTCTTCTAGAGATACTTGCTTGATGCTGTGTTTTTCTCGGTTCAGGAACTGTTCTTTGAGTTGAACCTGATCTTTTTGAAAGTCGCTCAAGTAATTGACGTTCAAAAAAACCAAACTGCTTGGTTTCATATGATACCACTGTATGCCAATTAGCTGGAGTTGCTACAAGAGTCTTGGACCACTTCTTTTTTAGTGTTTTTAAAACTGTTGGCATTGAAGTATAAAGCTCTTGTTCAAATGTTTTAGCTGAGTTTGAGAGTGCCACATCAAGGATCTCTTGCATGTCGCTGCCAGAAATAAGTCCTTCAATTGATCGATAGTTTTTAAAATTGGCAACAGTATCTTTTGACTCTAAAAGCTTTGCTAACTCTTCAACAAAGAGCTGTTGACGTCTGTTGTTAAATGCATCAATTAGCTCTTTATCAAAGACCTTATTGTTCATTAATCTTTGAAAGCGATTATCCATCTTCCATGCTGTTTGGGTATTACTATAACTAGTTCCTTTGCCGCTGTTATGCTTTATATTTGCAATGTAGCTTTTAATTTTATCTTTTGTGCTTATACCGGAGCTATTAAAGGAGGTTTTGTACTGCCTTATATAATTTGACACTTCGCTTGTTGCTTGTTTATTACTTCTTAAGATGTCAGTAACTTTTATTGCACTTTGGGTCTGAAGGCCTTTTAAGACTGCAGTTGCAGCAATGTCACAAACGCTTTGTGCTTTTACATCTTGAATTGACCAGGAAAGGAGGGAAAAACTGAAAACTATTAAGATTAAAATTGCTTTTACATTACTACTTCGCATTACTCTAACTCCACTCATTACGTTCAACAATGTAACGCACGGTATCATATTGTGGAGACTTTGTAAAGCAAAAGTTGAGAAAACTTAATCTTTCCTCGACAGTTTCTGCACAATTAAATTTGTGATCGAAAAAATGAAAGAATAGTGAAAGAATAGTGAAAGAATGTTATAATAACATTATGGCCAATTTATTTGATTATAATGAAAAAATTATATCTTTATTACAACTGATTTCACAAATGGAAGGAGAGCTTCAAGGATTAACGCGATCATTTAGTGATGAGGATAACATATCATCTCAAGCTGCAATAGAAGCAGTTCACTATTCAACTAAAATTGAAGGAAACCCCTTGACCCTAAAACAGGTTACATCAGCTCTTTTAGAAAACAATGTTAAAAATAGAAATAAAAGAAGTGTAAGGGAGATAATTAATTACTCAAAGGCCAGATCTAGAATTATTGAAAAATCAAAAACTGAACAAATTTTATCAAACAAATTTATTTTAGAGCTACACAATATACTGTTAATAGGTATAGTAAGAGGAAATTTAAAGGGACATTATCGAGCGGCCCAAAATGTCATCAAAGATTCTAAAACAAATGAAATTGTTTATCTTCCGCCAGAGTGGAGGGATGTAAAAAAACTAATGAAGGAATTAATATCATGGACCAACTCTTCTTTATTAAATAATGTGAGCCCCTTGATTGTTTCAGCTATTTTTCATTATCAATTTGTTACTATACATCCATTTATGGACGGAAATGGGAGACTCGCAAGGCTTCTTTCAAACTACATAATTTTGTCAAATGGTTATAATGTAATATCTTATTCTGCTCTTGAAAAGCAGCATGAATTGAGAAGAAATAGGTATTACTCCTCTCTAAGAAAAGTTCAGGCAGAAACATTTTATGAAATTGACATAGATAATAATTTAACTTCCTGGCTGGAGTATTGGCTCAACTGTTTAAGTAATACATATAAAGAAGCTATTTCAAAAGTAAGGTTATTGCACAAGACTGAAGGAGGTGACTTACCAGAAAGGTTAAAATTGGCAATTGGTTTTTTTAAAAAACATAATAAATTACGGGCCATTGAATATGAATCAATAATGGGTGTTGCCAGAACCCAGGCAGTATCAGATTTAAAAAAACTAGTTGAGCTTGGATATATAAAAAAGATTGGAGGAGGGCGTTCAACTGTTTATCAAAAATTATAAGTTGGAAGTAGAGGATTTAAAGAAGCTAGTTAATTTTTCTTGAATTGCAACTGTGGCATCTTCTCCGCTTATTATGAGATTGGCATCACCATTTTCAACATGAACGTAAAAGACAATTTCTTTATTTTGTTGCCACTGTGGACCCCAAAGATTCATGGCCTTTACTTCAATTTGTTTTGATAAGTCTTCACCTTTTTCAGCATCAGTTTTAATCAAGCCGCTTGCAGTTCTCGCTCTGTGTCCTATCTTTCTTTTGGCGATAGAGTCAGTAAAGCGCTTTATGTCAGATAAATCAGTAGTATCAAAAAAGTAGATAAAAACATCATCGCCAGACTTTACATAGAAAGTATTTCTATCAGCACCTGTTGGTATAAAGTTATGTACATAATTTGCAACATTATCACCGTAAGCATCTTGTAAAGAAGCAATTACATTATCAATTGAGCGATCCATTTCAACGGTTGCAATTTTTTCAGCATTCATTGAAGCCTGATGGATGGCCTTTACCTTAGAAAGTGCAGTAGAGGCTTCTTCTATTGTGTTTTTGGCCCGAGCAAGCTCTTGAGCAATTACCCTAATGTTTAAAGCACCGGCCATTTTCACATCGACTGCAAAGTGAATAAAGTCGCCTGCTGGTGCTGAAGGCATACCTTCTGCTTTTAATACAGAAAGTAAAAGTGCGTCGAGTTTATCATATACGGTGATTAACTGATTAATTTGAGCAGTAGTTAATTGGTCCTCGCCATTAAGGCGATAGGCCTTATTCATTGCTTTTGTTACCGCAGCAGTTCTATCTGCTTCAGATCCAGTAGTTTGTACTTTTCTAATTACATGTGCACAACCTTCTGAAATACTCAATTCACTAGTTCCTTCAATTAGTTGAAAGACTCCTCGCTCAATTTGAGTAGAACTTAAACTGATGGCAACTGACAATCTAGCTCGATTGTAGTTATCGTAATCGTTAGACCAATCCTCTATAGCTTTTTCTACCATTTTAGTACGATCGGCGGCGACTCTTCTGTCTGATAGAGCTAGCCTTTTTGCTAAAACATCTTCGTTAGCTCTAGCACCTGTATTTGGCATTGTTCTTCTTGTTGCTCCTGCTCTTTTTGAAAGACGATCTAAAAGTTGACGCTCAAAAAAGCCAAATTGCTCTGTCTCATGAGATGCAACAGTATACCAGTTAGATGGTTTTTCTAAGTCTGATCCCTGCCATTGCTTTTTAAAGGTTTCCATTACAGTTGGAAGACTAGCAAGGAGTTCACTGTCGAATTTTTTGCCTGAATTTTTTAGTGCTGATTGAAATACCTTATGTAAATCAGTGCCACTTGTAATTCCTTCTATTGATCTATAGTTTTTAAAATTAGCTACAGATTTATCTGTTCCTAATAGGCTTGCTAATTCTTCAACAAATAGCTGTTGGCGTCTATTATTTAGGGCATCAATTAGCTCTTTATCAAAAACCCGATTATTCATTAATCTCTGAAAGCGATTATTCATTTTCCATACCGTTTGCATCTCTAGATAGCTAGCTCCGGCACCCTCGTTGCTTTTTACACTTGCAATGTAGTTTTGAATTTTCTTGGTAGAACTAATCTTTGAAGCATCAAATTCGCTTTTATAGCTTCTTATGTAGTTTGCCACTTCCATTGTCGCATAGGCATTGGTTCTTAGAATGTCTGTGACTTTAATTGAATCAAGCGTGGACTTGCTTTTTATTAATGCAGTAGCAGCGATTTCACAAATGCTCATTGCATAAAGATCTTTGATTGGGCAAATAACTAAAGAAAAGTTAAAAATTATGAGAGCCGCAATTATTTTAATATTTATCTTGCTCATAGCACACTCCAACAAACGTTCAAACTGTGACGCAATGTATCATAACGTTGCTGCTTTGTAAAGCAAAAATTAAGCTTTCTTAATCTTTTGATGCATTTTCTTAACATTGAAATAATTTAAGTAGAGAGAATAAATAAATTAATTATTTTTTTATATTGATTAGAATTTCATATGCCTTTTGAAGGGTAACAAAATTTTTTGATGCTTGCTTAATAACCTTTTCTGGTAACTTCTTGCCTGATAATTTGTCGGGGTGAATAAGTGCTGCCATTTTTTTATAATTTGATTTTACATTTGCCAGTGTTGAATTTTTGGGTAGATTCAAGATTTTATATGCTCCATCAATGTCTTTGTCTGACTTTAGCATTGGTAGTGCTGTGATTTGTGAGAATAGCTTTACTTCTGCATTTAACTCTGAGATCAAACCTTGAAGCTTCCTAAAATGTTTTTTATTGTTAGTGGTTACAATCTGCCTCATTGATAATGGAGTTAGCATTGATGGCATTGCCTTTTTATCCAAGATCAAGTTGTAGGTTTCTTGAGCAGATCCTTTTGTGAGCTTTTTTAAAAAAAATGCGTGTACTCCCTTAATTGTGCTTTCAAGTGATGTTTTATTATCTTTGGCCAATTTTTGTATTAAGGGACCTGATTTTGATTGTGATTCTTTATTCAACCTTTCTAAAAAAATGTAAACAGTGATAATATCTCTTACCTCTTGATATGTTGGGAGGTGCTTGGTATCAAGAGATAGTAGTACTGCACTTTTTAAAATTTTTGTAGTATGACTAGAAATTTCAGAAACTTCAATGTTTATCCTCAACTTGCCCGATACATATTTTCTTAGCTCCCCAAAGGCCTTGCCATCTCCCCACTGAATACAATCAAAAATTGCCAGAGTTTTTTTGATATCAGCACAGCTAGGACTTCCTTTTTTTGATTCCTGTTCAAAGTATTGCAAATATGCCTTGGCCGTCTCGTCACTTGTGCCTCTGGTCGATTTATTTTTTGAACCTGCAAGATTTCCTGTTGCAGTGGGTTTGCTGCCAATGAATCCCTTTTGTCTCAGAAGGGTCTTTTGATTTTCAATCATTTGGTCAAGACTGAATTTTTTCTTTGATCTTCTATTTGCATAAAACTTGTCAAAAAAAGATGCCGCAGTTGCTCCAATGATTTTAACTACTACGAAAATCAAAAAAAGAGACAAGATTACACGGATAATAATCTCTGTTTTATCAGCAGTTGTCATCGATATGCTCTCATTTGCGGTTTATAAATTGTTTTATATCAAGAAACACTTTATCATTATTATAAGCAAAATTGTCTGGAGTATAAATTGAAAATAACTAGATTAATATTATTTTGTTTAATTATCTCTCAAGTTAGTTGTACTTTTGTTCGTATGATTGAAAATAACAAGGTTTCAAAAGCAAATGGACACAAAAAGCTAAGATCTAAGCCAAGGCGAAAGCATCAAAAAAGAACAAATTATGATTTAACTTTGAAGTATAAACCAAGTTTGTATAATTTCTGGATAGATTATTTTACTCGTAGAGATCGTCCAAGGTTTATTCGACATATAAAAAATGGAATGAAATTTAAGGATATTGTTACAAAACTATTTATTAAGCATGGATTACCCAAGGACCTTTTTTATGTTGGTCTAATTGAGAGCGGCTTTAATACAAAAACTAGAAGTAGGGCCAAGGCCACTGGACCATGGCAGTTTATTAAAGGGACTGCGACGAGGTATGGCCTCAGAGTAGATTCATACGTTGATGAGCGATATAATATTCACAAATCTACAGAGGCCGCAGCACGGTACTTAAAAGACCTATACAATATTTTTGGGAGTTGGGAGTTGGCGTTATGTGGGTATAATGCTGGTGAATATAAAGTCATTAATGCCATAAGAAGAGGAAACAGTAGAAACTATTTAGAATTAGTCAAAAGAAAGCTTTTGCCTAAAGAGACGGTCTATTATATTTCTAAAGTCGTTGCTGCCAGAGAATTATACAATAAAAAATCGACACTGTTTTTACTAAATGACTTAAAAAAATCACGTAACCTATACTCTAGTGCCACGCAACTATCTGTTAAAAAATCTTTTAACAGGGTCAAATTTTCTAAAAAAGTTGGAGTGCAAGAATCTCTTCTTAAAAGGTTGAATCCTGATTGGAAAAAAGAGTGGATAAAAGTCTCACAAAGAAGACCTCTTAAAATTTATCTTCCTAAAAAAACTATTAACAAACCAAAAATTTAAGAAGTATTACATGAAGATTGGGTTTGATGGCAAAAGAGTATATCATAACTTCAGAGGAATAGGCAATTACAGCAGGACTTTGGTAGAGAATTTAGTAGAAATTTATCCAGAAAATGAGTATTTTCTTTTTTCACCACCTTTTTCTAGTACTCGTGCACTAAATTGGCAAAAAAAATATAAAATGGTGCAAACAGTTTTGCCCCAAAATGTTTTATCCAAAATATTTCCTTCTGTGTGGAGGAGTTTATTTTTAACTTCTGTCATTTCACAGCAAGATCTTGATATATACCATGGGGTTAGCCATGAGCTGCCGCCTGGGATTTTTAAGAGCAAAGTTAAAACAGTAGTTACCATCCATGACCTTTTGTTTATGAGAAACCCTGAGTTTTTTCCCTGGATTGATCGACAAGTATACAAAAAAAAATTTAAGTTTAGTTGTGAGGTGGCAGATTGCGTGGTTGCTATAACTAATCAGACTAGAGATGACCTAATAGAGTTATTAAATGTGCCAGAGGAAAAAATTAGGGTGGTTTATCAAAGTTGTAATCCCATCTTTTATCAACAGCTAAAAGAGCAAGAAAATCAAGCAGTACTTAATAAATATGGCTTGAAAAAGGACTATATCCTACATGTTGGCGCATACGTAAAAAATAAAAATGCAATTAATATCATTAAGGCCTTTGCCCAAACGGCAAGTGAGCATCAAAAAGATCTGATCTTAGTGGGAAAAGGAGATTCTTATAAAAAAACTTTAGTGGCGACAGCTAATCAATTGAAAGTTGGCCGCAGAGTAAAGTTTATCGAGAATCCTCTTAATGAGGAGTTGCCAGCAATTTATCAAAGTGCCATATTATTTGTGTTTCCCTCATTTTCAGAAGGGTTTGGTATTCCTATTGTTGAAGCCATGTGCTCTAAAGTGCCAGTCATTACTACTGGTGGAAAGTGTTTTCAAGAAGCAGGTGGGGAAACGAGTGTATATATCGATCCTCACAATGTTGAAGAAATTGCCAAAAATATGTTGGACCTTCTTGTGGATGAAAATAAGCGCAAGTTGATGATAGATAATGGATTTTCCTATGTGCAACAATTTAACTATCTTAAAACTACCAAAATGATGATGAACATTTATCGTGAATTATTATAAAACAACAATTATTTGTGTTTAGTAATAAGTGCCAGGTTGTGGAGATTATTGTTTTTAAGAATATCTAGCACTGACACAACTCGTGCATATTTAACTTCCTCATCAATTCTAAGCTCAATTGAGGCAGTTTTGTCTTTAATTTGTGATAGATCACTTGCTAAATCTTTAATAGTTGTTGATTTGCCATTGTAGGCGATGTCGTCTGAGGTGACTTCGATAAAATATTGATCAGCTTGTTTAGTATTGACTTCACCCTGAGTAGTTTTGGGAAGACTAAGTAGTAATGCTAATTCATCTTTTTTAAAAACGGTAGAGACCATGAAGAAAATTAAAAGCAAAAAGACGACATCGATCAGTGGCGTGATATCTGGTGCTAAACTTTCTCGCGATCTCTTGCGGGCCATGAGGTATTCCTATTTATAAGTTAAAGCAGCTTAGCAAGTAATTGCTTCTCCAGCGCACTTTCAAAATTATCTATGAGGCCTAACAAGTAGCTGTGCCCTATATAATGAGGTATAGCGACAATCAATCCTCCCACTGTGGTAAGTAGAGCAACCGAAATGCCTTCAGCAAAAAGCTCAGGGTTAGTTAGACCTGTTTCAGACATAACTCTAAAGGCCATTAAAACACCAATTACTGTGCCCAAAAGGCCAAGTAGTGGAGAGATGGAGGCAATAATTTTTATAGTATTTATGCCGACTTCGAGCTTTTTAACATATGCAGAAATTTCTTGTTTAATAAGCTCAAGTAAGATTCCATGATCTTTTGTTTGAAAATCGTTTTTAATCTTGTTTGATAGTGTTGTTGCAGTAACATCACTTTTTTTACCTTCAATGGCAATGAGAAAAAACTTTATTAACATTAATGTAATTCCAATTACATTAAATGCCAAAAGAATGTACATGATAAGGCCACCCTGGTTAACATAATCTATGACCCGCATGACTTACTCCTTGTAAAATGAAAGTTTTTTAAAGAACCTTTTTGGAGACATATAATCTAAAGCACTTATCTTTGGAACGCCTAATTGCGCACATTCCTGAGTTTTTCTTTTCGATTAAAAAATCGTAAAACTCTGGCAAGGTATCTGCGACTTCAAGAATGGATTTTCCTTCATGTTCGCCAAAGTCAATGTATACCTTATCTTCTTCGATTATACCTGTAAGGGGACTGATATTTTGGGCCATAATTGATTCCCTCCTTAGAATACTGTGCCAATCGTCACCATGATAACTGCAATCCTTTGCAAACATCATCGCTTATATATTGTTGAACATTCTTTTTAAATTGAAAAGTAAAAAATAAATTTAAAAGTGCACTATATAGCGAAATTAGTTAAAAAATTGCTTGAAATAGACGACCATTAGCCTAAATTCCTGAGGGTACTTGTCAGATATGTGCGATTTGACAAGCTCTAGAGCATCAAACAAAGTTGTTTTTTTGCGATATGGCCTATCTGAAATCATTGCAGAGATTAAATCCATTACTGAAACCATCATTGTTTCAAAGCCTCTTAGCAGTGGAGGGTTTTTTGGAGGAGGTCCTGCTTGTTCTGACTCTAAGAGGCTTATTGAATGGTGTTGCTCTATGATTTTTAAGTAGGGAGTCCCAATGCTAACCCTGCCAGATAAAATCTTTATAGAAGTAGCCGGATGCTTCATTAGAATTTCTTTTTCCGCTTCAGATAAATCTTTTTTGTCATATACTGAAATTGGGATGGTGGACATACCAACATCTTTAAAATAACTAGTCAGAAAGAGTGATTCTATTTCCTTGTTGCTAATTACTAGGGATTGCTTCAAGACACCTAATAAAAATAGCGAGGAGATGAGGGGCTGGGCGAAAACATAATAGTGCTTTTGCTTGAGATACTCTTCATAGATTGACTTGTGTAGGCCTATGTTATTCATTAAAAAGGCGGAGAGATTGGTTACGCTTTGAAACTGCAGATTTAATAAATCATCATCAATGGGATTGGCCAGCAAATACTGTAAGTTAATAGTTAATAGATTCATGTGCTTTTTGCAATTAACAAGAGGATCTCCAATAGATAAAGAGCGCGAGACATTTCTTAAATTATTTTGATGAGACTCAATAATTTTTTTGTATTCATCCTTTTTGGCAAACAAAGTTACCTGTTTTTTAAAAACTAAATCTTTAAGTGTATCCTTATTCATTACAGCTTTTTCTTTCAGCACTATTGTAAACAGGCCCTCGTCAAGTCCATAGATATTGCATGGTATTTTTTGTAAAAAAAACAACTCTCTTATTGAAAGGGGGGTAAGCCTAAGCGGCAAAGAGTTGTGACAAATTGCTGTGAAGAGTTCCATGATATAATTATAGTCCATTTTTTAGTTAAGTGGGGGAAAAGAGATAAAACTATCGCGTGTGGTGCACCATGTCAGCAGCTTTTAATATTGAATTCAATTATTTTTCTCAAGAAAATTTTTCCTAATCCGATGCAGAACTAAGCTTAAGTGTGAGCAAGACTTAAGTGAATACTAATCAACTCTGGCAGTAGGCCAATTGATCCTCACGGTAAGGGGGTTAAGTTCCAGTACGGGGCACTTAACAAGGAGGATTCAATATGGGGTTACGTATTAACACCAATGTTACGTCCCTCGCCGCACAACGCACACTGAGTTCCAACAATCAAAAACAAGCAGCTACAGTCGGAAGGTTATCTTCTGGTAGTAGACTTGTTCGTGCATCGGATGATGCTGCTGGGATGGCGATCAGTGAAAAGTTGCGTGCGCAGATTCGAGGTATGAATCAAGCCGGTAGAAACGCCAATGATGGTATTTCTTTGATTCAGACTGCAGAAGGGGGATTAAACGAGGTTTCAAACATTTTGATTCGACTCAGGGAACTGGCGATCCAATCTGCTTCAGACACTGTGGGAGATGCGGAGAGGAAGTTTACCAATGTGGAGTATCAAAACCTTAAGCAAGAAATTGACAGAATCGCCCAAGTTGCTGAGTTCAACGGTAAAAAGCTGTTAAATGGCGAGGGGGACAAGTACGATTTTCAAATTGGCATCAACAACAATGATTTTGAAGATAGGATCAAGTTTGATGCTGCAAGTACTAATGCGACAACTGCTGCTTTAAAAGTAGGTGAAATTGCCGTTGACACAAAAGAAGGCTCCCAGGAAAGTTTGTCCATTTTGGATGATGCCATTCAAAGTGTATCTGGTCATCGTGCAGACCTTGGTGCGATTCAAAATAGACTAACGACCACTATTAGTAACTTACAGATTACTGGTGAGAACTTAAATGCTGCAAACTCACAAATCAGAGACACTGATTATGCGACAGAAACTGCAAACAACATTAAGTTAAATATCATGACTAGTGCAGGTACTTCAGTCTTGTCTCAAGCTAATGCTCAGGGGCAGGCTGCGTTAAAGCTAATAGGCTAAACTTTAAAATTTTTTTACAATAAAACGGGGCCATCCGAATGAATGACCCCGTTTATTAATCAGAAGAAATATCCTGTACATTGATTCCATTTTTTTTTAGAAGTTGAGTGAAAATACCATCACCTTCAATAAGCTTTTTTGAAAATGTGCCATCATAGATTTGTCCACATCCACACATTGGTGATTTGGACTTTAGGTAAGCCTGATCGCATTTACTAAGGATGGCAATTTTTAAAGCTTCCTGGGCACCATGAACAAATTTTTCTGTAAGACGTAGACCGTTTTTGTCAACTACTTTGCCATTGAGTATTTCTGCTGGAACTCTTGGTGTAGAAAGGCCTGCCAGTTGTTCTGGGCAAACGGGTATTCCTAGTCCATTTTTGACTAGTTCCATCATTTGTTGATTTTCTAGTGTCTTACAATCATACCGACATGATATGCCAATAAGACAAGCGCTTATGAGTTTCATAGTAGATAAATGTATACAACATTGCTTGCGTTCGTGTAAATAATAATCTTATTGACTATTTTTTGATAGAAATACTACACTTTAATCCTTTTAAAAGTGAGCACTTATAAAATTAAAGATCTTGTTGGAGGAGCTTTATGAGTTTGAAAATGATTGTTACTGTTAAACAGGTTCCAGACACCCATAACATTGTGGGTGATGCGATGAAGCCTGATGGAACAGTTAACCGGGCGGTTTTGCCTACAATCTTTAATCCCGAAGACCTAAATGCCTTAGAAGAGGCGTTATCGATAAAAGAAACAGTGGGGGGATCCATAACAGTCATTACAATGGGGCCACCAAAAGCGGTTGAGGTTTTAAAAGAATCGCTCTATAGAGGGGCGGATGATGTAGTCTTGATCTCTGATCGAAAGTTTGCAGGCGCTGATACTTTGGCCACCTCTTATGCTTTAAAGTGTGCAATTGAAAAACTTGGAGATTATGATCTAGTCTTATGTGGAAGACAGGCCATAGATGGTGATACCGCACAAGTTGGACCACAGATTGCTGAAAAACTTGGTATCAACCAAATCACAGGTCTCGTTTCAGTGCTGGCGGCAAGTAAAAAATCAATCACAATCAAGCGGCAGGTAGATGATGGCTTTGAAATTGTCAGATCTAAATATCCACTGCTAGTTACGGTCAACTCAACTGCCAATGAACCCAGGTCTCCACGGGCCAAAAGAGTTATGGCCTATAAAAATATTGATCGAAAGTTTTGTGATGAATCTTATGTTGAAAGCTACTTAGGTACAGACGGTGCTCAACCATCACCCAGTATACTATCACATATTAGGGAGTGGAATGTAGAGTCGATAGGAGCTGATGCTCTTCAATGCGGGTTATCTGGATCTCCTACTAAGGTTAAAAAGGTTCAAAATATAGTGCTTACTACTAGTGACGTTAAACAAGTACCAAACACCGATGTTGGCATATCAGAGTTTATGCGTGAGCTCATGGATGAACACATTATTGGTTAAGTTTAATACAAGTTGGAGGGAAGAATAGATGGATATAAGCAAAAGCGTTATGGTATTTATTGAACATAACGGTGAAAAAATTGCAGAGGTAAGCTTAGAGTTGATCAGTGAGGCAACGAAACTGGCACAAAAGCTAAATGTTTCTGTCACTGCTGTAGCAATGGGATATAATATTCAAAGCGACTTAGAAATGCTGGGGCATTACGGGTGTAAAAAAGTATATTACTTAAATGATAAAAGATTAAAACATTTTAGCTCAATCCCCTATGCAAAAAATGTCTGTGATGTTGTTGGTCGTTTTAAACCACAAATAGTTCTTTTTGGTGCCACAGTGATGGGGCGAGATATTGCTCCACGAGTGGCCTCCCAACTCAAGTGTGGCTTAACTGCAGATTGTACCGAATTAAAAATTGGTGAACATCAAATGGGAAAAAAGCTTTATAAAGATACTTTATTGCAGATAAGACCTGCATTTGGAGGTAATATTATTGCCACTATCGTATCTCCCGAAAGTGTTCCAAGTATGGCAACTGTTAGAGAAGGAGTTATGAAACTCGGTGTTGCCGATCACTCCAAAGCTGTTAAAATTGAAAAATTAAGTTGCAAGTTGCCAGATGAAGACTTTATGACAGAAGTTTTAGATATTATTCGAGAGGAAAAGTCAGTGGACCTAAAAGGTGCTCAAATTATAGTTTCAGCTGGTATGGGGGCCAGTGATGAGCAAGCTTTGGGGCTTGTTAAATACTTAGCAAGTACCCTAGGCGGTGTCGTCGGTGGATCCAGGCCAGTCGTGGATTCCGGAGTGCTCGCAAAAGACCATCAGGTGGGGCAAACGGGAGTGACTGTTAGACCAAACCTATATATCGCCTGTGGGATTTCTGGCCAGATACAACATCGGGCCGGGATGAGTGATGCTAAAAGAATTGTTGCAATTAATAGTGATCCTAATGCTCCAATTTTTAGTATAGCCCATTACGGTATTGTTGGTGATGTTAATAATATAATTCCCAAAATGATTAAGGCCTACAAAGAAAAAGTTTAGGAGGGCAGCAGTGTCTAATTTTTATAATGATAATGATGATATTTTATTTCATATGAAACACATGGATTTAAAACGAGTGGTCGACCTTAAAGAGGACTACTTCGCGCAAAAGCAAACCCATCCAGAAGCTCCCCTTGATTATGAGGATGCCTTGGACAACTACTCAAGAGTTTTAGAAATTGTAGGAGAAATTTCGGGTGAATTTGTTGCTCCTAGAGCTCCTGAAGTAGATATACATGGAGCTACCTTTAAAAATGGAGAGGTTCATTACGCAAAAGGAACATATGAGGCGATAGACCGCTTGGCCAAAGCAGATTTGATGGGTTTTACAATCCCTAGAAACTACGGTGGTATCAATATGCCAAAAACCGTTTACTCCGCTGCAACCGAGATGATTTCAAGGGCCGATGCTTCTTTGATGAATGTGTTTGGTCTCCAAGAAATTGGTGATACCATTTTAAAATTTGGATCTGATGATCAAAAACAAAGATATCTACCTCGCTTTTGTTCTGGTGAAGTCTTAGGCTCGATGGCCTTAACAGAGCCTGATGCGGGTTCGGATCTCCAATCGGTGATGCTTAAGGCATTTTTGGATGATGATGGCAACTGGCGATTAAACGGAGTGAAACGTTTTATCACTAATGGTAATGCTAAAGTGTCACTAGTTATGGCCCGCTCTGAAGAAGGTTCAAAAGATGGTAGAGGAATTTCTTTATTTATCTATGAACGCGATGAACATATGAAGATTCGTCGAATTGAACACAAGCTGGGAATTCATGGATCACCAACTTGCGAAATACAATTCAATGATGCTCCTGCAGAGTTATTAGGGCGTCGTCGTATGGGTCTAATAAAATATACCATGTCTCTTATGAATGGAGCCAGACTGGGGGTATCAGCACAGGCCGTGGGTATTGCCGAAGCGGCTTATCGGGAAGCTGATAAGTATTCCCAAGAAAGAGTACAATTTAAAAAACCTATTCGCAAATTTACTGCTATCTCTGAGATGCTAAGTGGTATGAGGGTACATATTGAAGCTGGGAGAACTCTTTTATATGAGACCTCAAAAATTGTCGACCTCAAAGAGGGGATTGAAGAAAGAATTGAACACCACCCAGAGACTAAAGCTGATTTAAGTGATGACTTAAAGAGGTACTCCAAATATGCAGCTTCTTTTACACCTCTTTTGAAGTTTTATACCACAGAGATGTGCAACCAAGTTTGTTATGATGCTCTCCAGATTCATGGGGGAGTAGGCTTTACTACAGAGTTTAACATCGAAAGACATTACCGGGATGCTAGAATTACTAATATTTATGAGGGTACTACTCAATTACAAGTTGTGGCGGCAATCGGAGGTGTCACAAGTGGCACTATCACCTCACGCCTGAGTGAATATGAAAATGATTTTGATTTTTCCGGTATTTCAGAGCTTTTTGAAACGGCAAAACGCTTTAGAACACACCTAGAAGTTGTGGTTGCCCACGTAAAAGAAAAAAATGATGCACGCTTTAGCGAGTTTCATGCAAGACGTCTGGTAGATATTGCTGCCTACACTGTTATAAGTTACCTGCTTTGTATGGATGCAACCAAATCCGATCGAAAAAAGAAGGTCGCACAGGCATTTTTGGTTGAAGCTAACCATAAAATTCAAGCGGTATTCGATTATGTCACCTCTGATGACTTGTCATGCCTTGATAGTTTTGATGAGATTATTGGGTAGAGGTTAGTTTAAAAATTACATCAATTTTTTGCACAGAAGAAGTGGCCATATTGGCACGATATGCTGGAGTAAAGCTGCTTTTTTGTATGGAGTCTAAAGCGGCATTATCTAGCCTAGTATACCCACTTGATTTGTAAATTTTCGCACTTTCAATTTCTCCAAATTTGTTGATATTTGTTAAAATTACAACCTTGCCCTCTTCTTGAAGCACTTTAGAGCGCCATGGGTATTTGGGCATTACTTTACCAATTATTTTTGATTTTGTGATAACTTGGGGACCAGAAAAAGGGGCAGGTTTTTTTGTTGCAGGTTTAGTTGGTTTTTTAAGCTTAGGTTGGGACTTTGCAGAAAGTAGTCTGATGGACAAGGCAGGTCCTGACACCTTACTTTGTTTAATAGCAATTTTAAAGTAATCACTAGTGCCTGTTTGATTCCATAAAACAAAAACATGGATCAAGCTGACAAACAACAAAGTTGTTAAATTAAGAATATTATTTTTTATAGTTACATCCATGTTAGCCCTACAAAGAAATTAACTCCTGCAGTATTGTAGCCAGATATATCTTCATAATTTTTATTTAAAAGATTATGAATGTAACCCCACAACCTAAATCTTTTTGAAAGTTGGTAGGAGGCATTTAAGTTGAGCAAGGTGTAAGAAGGCAATTTGTGTGGAGAAAAAGTAGATCCAGAAATTCGATCTCCTTTGTAAAATAAACTAATCGTGGCATTAAATTTATCTAAATTGTTAAACATAAATGATGTATTCAAATTATGTTTGGGGCGGTTGATAAGTTGGTAGCCGCTATTATCAGATTTATGATGAAGGTAAGTATGCGCCACCCTACATGAGAGCTTGGGGGTAACATCAATCTCTAAAAAGTCCTCGATCCCAGAAATTGTAACTTCATCTATGTTTTTATATTTTATGTCGGGATAGACACCTTGTGTATCGATCATTTGCTCAATTGCATTGTTGAAATAGGTGACTCCCAAAGTAGTATTATCAAAAAGTTTACTTTCAAAACCAACTTCAGCATTTAGACTTTTTTCAGGCCTAAGGGCCTGATTGCCAAAAGAGGAGTAAAGCTGGTAGATCGTTGGAGATTTAAAACCAGTTGATAGGCTGCCGTGAAAAAATGTGCTTATCTTATTCAAACGATAACCTGGAGCGAGTTTAAAAGTTAGATGATCGCCAAATGACTGATGATGATCAAAACGGCTTCCAGCACTTAGTAGAAAATTATTTTTATATGAGTAGTTGTAATGAAAATAAAAGGCGAAGTTATCAATGCTTGAATTGTTTAAGATACTACTACTTGTGGTTGTGATAGACTCTAGTTCACCACTTTCTTTTTCAAACTCAAGACCTGCTGTAGCAGTATTGTCTGGGTCAATATAAAAATTGTTTTGCAAGGACAGTTTTAATTGCTTGGAGTCTGACTCAAATGATGATGACAGATTACTGCGCTCATCAGGTTTATTTATAGTGTCAGTTTTATGCATGTTTTGTGTGATGGTCAAAATTGGCTCTATTAGACCATCAAATAAAAAACTTTTAATAGATAGCTTTGAATACAGTTCATATTTTTTGCTTTGGTAATTGGGGTCATCAATTTGCGACCAGAAGTCGTCCAACTCTACGAAGTCTTTTATCAACCTAGTGCTTAGCTCAATTGACGTCAGCTTGGTTAAGTTTATAGTAAAGAGTGTATTGAAGCTAGCTGAGTTAAAACCATCGTCTTCTGTACTATCTTTAGTTTTTAGTGAGGAAAAACCAGATCCTCTGCTATACTCAAGTCCTGTTACGTAACAGATCTTTTTATATCTACCTGACAAAGATGCTCTACTCAATACATTTTGGTAAGAGCCGTAACCTAAATCTAGCGACAACTTGGGGGCAGAACTTTTACTCTTTTTAGTTATAATATGGATGACACCACCGATGGCATCAGGACCATACAAAACGCCTTGAGAACCGCGTAGAATTTCAATACGTTCTATATTGCTGCTACTGATGTGTGAGAGGTCAAATTGTCTGTTTGGGGTTATCGAGTTGTTCATCTCAATTCCATCAATTAAAAACAATGAATGATAGGAACTACTACCTCGGATAAACAGGGAGCTAAGTGTTTTATTGCTACCTCCTTGGCTCACACTAACTCCACTGACCTGTTGTAAGATTGAAGAAATACTTTCTCCCTTTTTTTTCTCTAGGTCCAAAGCAGTAATCACAGAGGTTGAACTTGGACTATTTAAGCGTGGTCGTTCAATTTTTTCTGCAGTGACGATAATTTGCTCATTGCCAAGAGCAAAAAAACCAAAGCTAAAAAGAGTAATAAATTTGATGAAAAACAACAGGCAGCTCACGAACACTCCTTTGGTCTTCCCCTAGAAAACCGACAACAGGATCGCTAATTAAAAAAAAGCGAACTTACATAAAGAGTATTCGGACTTGTAGGATAGACCTAGTTACCGTTGCGGGGCAGCTTCAGATTTGCACTGAATTCCCTCTGTGACTGTAAGCTTAAAAAACATGGCATAGTAAGAGATCAGTTGTCAAGCTTCACTTACAGGTAATAGGCAAGGTGAACCAGAAAGTAGAACCTTTTTTCAGTTTACTATCCACACCGATATCACCACCTTGGAGAGTGACTATCTTTTTTGTTAGGGCCAGACCGATGCCAATTCCTCCTAGGGCCTCATCACGTTTAAGGTTAACTTGGTGGAATTTTTCAAAAATTTTATCTTGCTGGTCCTCATTGATTCCAATACCAGTATCGCTAATCAGAATTTTTAAATAAAGATTACCTTGGGCCATAACTTGAATGTTTATCTTTCCACCAGCTGGTGTAAACTTATATGCATTTGAGAGCAAGTTTAAAAAAACCTGAGTGACCCTCTTTTCATCTGCACACACTTGGAGACTTGTGGAATTTAACGTAGTCGTAATACTTAACCCTTTTTTTATAAACTGTGTTTTCATCATCTCTAAAGCTTCAGATATAATTTTTTCTAAATCAATAATTTGACAACGAATTGCAATGCTGCCTGTTTCAATTTTAGAAATGTCTAAAAGCTCGTTAATGAGCTTTAGGAGGTGATAGGAGCTATGTTTAATTTGTAGTAAATAGCTGGACTTTTCATCCTCGCTACATCTGCAATCCACACTTTCTAATAGTTCTGTAAATCCCATAATTGAAGTTAAAGGTGTGCGCAACTCATGGTTTAGCGATACAATAAAATTATTTTTTTGTGTTTGTACCTCTTTTAATGTGTTGACTGTACTTTTTAATCTATTGCTATTACTCTTGATAAAAGTGCCAGCTATCCAAAGGATGATAATTCCAATAATAAATATGATTCCATGCCCTATCCATAAAGGTAATTTGTTCGCTTTACTAAATGGAAGGGTTACGCTTATACCTCCTCGTATGTCTCCAACCTTGTATCCTTGGTTTACATGACATTTCAAACATCTAGTTTTTACAAATAAAGGCGCTATATATCGAAATAAGTCTTTTTGAGATTCTTTATGAAATTCACCAAATTCAAGCATCCTTGAATTTTGTTCAAATAACTCTAATGCCTTTTTCTCCCACTCCAGTGGCTTGTTTTTAGGTCTGATAGGTTTTAGGCTAGTGAGATGGATTTTTACTCCCTCACTATTTGCATCTGTAATTTCAGCAACCTGCCGTGTCATGTAGGCTGAATCAATTTTAGTAAGCTTGGTACCGTTTGTAGTTGTTACATCACGCAAAGGGTCTACAAGATAAGAATTTGGCTGCATCGATTTGGTGATCGGCACATAGACACCATGGTGCCTCTCACTCCACGCTCTCATATTGACGATTTGTTGAAAGTGAGTCTGGGCCGTATGAATTGCTAAATTGAAGTCTTCGCTATTTGAGGTATAGATATTCCAAAAAAGGGACATGGATATGATCAGCGGCCATAAAGTGGTGGTTACAATTAAAAAAATTAGTTTGTTGCTCATAGGTCACCATATATAGTTTGCTTCACGGTGTGCGCGATGTGTCAACAGTAGCATAAGTTTAAATATTTTTCCATTTTTTACTAAACTGTTAACAAAAGTCATTAACTTGATTACAGATAAGACACAATTAGTGCCAACTCCCTATGTTTTGGGTACAGTTTTCATTAAAGACTTATGCCAATAGAGGATAAAATGAATACGCAAATTCGATATTACATTATAGTAACTAAGTTTTATCTATTATTACTGTGTTTAAGTGCAGCTCCTGCGGTTGCAAAAGACTGTCTTGTAGAGATTGAAGAGCTTTTAAATGTTAAGCTTCAAAAGCATAGCATGAGATATGCCACAAGGTTTAAGATTTTTAAAGCAAAAGGGGTAAGGTTAATTGAGGTAAAAACTCCTTGGCAAGGCTCCAAGCGCAGTTATCAATATATACTTACAAAAAATGGTTACCTTTCATTAAAAATTTGTAGAGGCGTTCAAAGGATATTTAGGCCTGTTAAAGCAGTAGTTTCTATGTCAACTACTCATCTTCCATTTTTAGATTTACTAGGAGTTACTAATCGGTTGAGAGGTTTTAGTAATACAAAGTTTGTAAACAACAAAAATGTTTTAAAATTTATAGCTAGTGGAGCGATCAAAGAAGTAGGTTATCCACCAAATCCAGAAATAATTTATACTCTAATGCCCGACTTAATCATTGCATATGCCTCAGAATCTCCGGCTTTAGAGGGGGTTGATAGACTGTTAAAGCTCGGGTTACCCGTTGTATACAATGCTGAGTACCTAGAGAAGACTCCCTTGGCCAGAGCTGAATGGATAGTATTTATGGGGGCCTTGTTTAACAAGGAGGAAGTTGCCCAAAAAGCGTTTGAGGGCATTGAAAAAAGGTACTTATCATTAAAAAAGTTAACAGAAAAAGTAAAATTGCCACCGACTGTTTTAATTGGGAAAAACTATAATGGAATTTGGCACGCACCGGGAGGCAAGAGTGACTTGGCCACTTTAGTTGCTGATGCAGGTGGAGCTTACCTGTGGCGAGAAGACAACAGTAGAAACTTGAAAAAAATAAACTTTGAAGCAGTATTTAGTTTAATCCCGAAGGTTTCAGTTTGGCTTCCACAGTCTACATGGAGAAGTTTTAAAGATGCTCTTTTAGAAGATTCGCGTTATAATAATTTTAAGAAATTATTAATAGATGGAACGATTTATAATATTAATGGCAATATAAATAACCATGGAGGCAATGACTTTTATGAGACGGGTCTGATGAGACCAGATCTACTACTTAAAGATCTAATCAAGATATTGCATCCCGATCTTTTGCCCAGTCATAAACTTCGTTGGTATAAGAAATTTTAAATAATGAAGAGAAATATCAGTTTAGTTTTTTTAGCATTAATTATAGTATTTTGTATGATGGTTTTTACATTACTAAGTATGGGGCCCATCTACATCCCCTTTGAAGTAGTGACAAGATTTATTAGTGGTCAAGAAGTTGCTTCCCAAACATATTTTGATATTCTTTGGCAGATAAGAGTTCCAAAAATTTTGACTGGTATACTTGCAGGATCTGCTCTAAGTATTGCAGGACTTGTTATGCAGACTTATTTTGGCAATCCTCTTGCCGGTCCCTTTGTGTTAGGTATTAGCAGCGGATCTGCTTTGGGTGTAGCTCTTTGGGTGATGACGTCATCAATTTTTTTGGGCGCTCTTCCCGAATATTTTAATGACTATGGATTAGTAGCATCTGGAATTTTCGGTGGCTCAATAATTTTGCTGTTGTTGATGTTAACTGCATCCAAAGTGACGAGTAAAGTAGTTTTATTAGTAATGGGGCTGCTGTTTGGCCACTTTACTAGTGGGATTATAAGTGTACTGGTAGCAAAAAGTGGTGCTCAAGAAATAAAAACCTTTCTTTTGTGGGGCCTTGGAAGTTTTGAGAGAGTGTCGGGAAATCAATTATTAGTTTTTTTAAGTGTCGTTGTGTTTGCCATCTTATGCGCTTTACTACTTATAAAGCCACTAAACTCTCTTCTTCTTGGTGAGCAATACGCAAAAAGTATGGGCCTAAACATTAGTCGATTTAAATACTTCGCCATAGTTATAACTGCAATTTTAGCCGGTAGTGTAACTGCATTTTGTGGTCCCATAATTTTTTTAGGAACTGTTATTCCTCATCTTGCCAGATGGATTTTTAAAACGAGTGATCATAAAGTGCTAATGCCAGGAGTAATCTTGTTAGGTAGTATTTTTTCTCTAATCGCAGAAAATATTGCCAGCGGATTTTTTTCGCTCAACATCCCTTTAAATGCCATCATGGGGCTTATGGGAGTACCTATTATTGTGGTTTTTATGTGGAGTAAGCAAAAGGATTTGCGATCATGACTCAAGTTGCTGTTTTAGAAAGTAAAGATCTTTGTGTAGGTTTTACTTTACCATCGGGTAAAAAAGAAATCTTAAAAAACTTGAACTTCAAAATTACACCTGGGGAGATGATCTGTCTGATGGGGGCCAATGGATGTGGTAAAACAACCTTGCTTCGTAGTTTATCCGCCCTAGAGCCATTTCTTGCAGGAGATATTTTTATCAATGGTAAAAATATTTCAACATATTCACAAAAGCAGCTTTCACTGCTTGTTAGTATAGTTTTAACCGAGCGTATTCATGTTCCCAAGTTTAGTGTTGCAGAAGTTATCGCTCTTGGTAGGCAACCTCACACCAGCTTTTGGGGGCGGATAACTAAAAAGGATAAAAAAAAACTAGAGGAGGTCATTTCTTTGGCTTCACTGGGCGAAATTGCAAATGAATTGTATGATAGCTTAAGTGACGGACAAAAACAGAAAGTATTAATCGCCAGGGCCTTAGCACAAGATACACCTATCATTTTTTTGGATGAACCAACTACTTACTTGGACATTCCCAAAAAAATGGAGATATTGAAACTTCTAAAAAAAATTGCCGATGAGAAAAAAGTAGCAATACTGTTTTCTTCTCATGATTGGGATTTAATTTCACATATGGCTCCTAAGGTATGGGTTATCGATGAATCTGGGGCGCTTCATGGTGGGATTGCTGAGGATCTCATTCTCGATGGCACTATTAAGCATTCTTTTAACCACCCAGACTTTTACTTTGATGACCAAGATGGTCGCTTTAAAGAAAAGATTGATTTTAAAAAGAGTAAATTTTTTCTACAAGGTGGGGATGCAACTAGAAAACATTGGACAGCTCAAACATTAGCTAAAGTTGGTTATCAAGTCTCTAAAAAGAAAGAAGGCGCGACTATTATTGAAGTTTCCCCTAAACAATGGGTAATATTACATAAAAAGCAAAGAATGATTTGCAAGTCTCTTGAAATGCTTCTTAGTCAAATACACCATTTTAAAGCTTAACTTATTTAGTAGTGAAACAAATTATTGGCACTAATTTATGTTTGTTTTCAGGTGTACAAAAGAAAGCGCAATTTTAAAAGGCCCAAAAAGTACGTATTAACATTTTAAAATTACACGTTTTTTTTATATAAATTGGCCAGTATATTCATTTAATCTTTTTTTACGTGGTATCATTTGGCACAGTAGACCAATTACTTGGATTTTGTGGTTGAACGTGTAAACAAGTAGTATGTAAGTTGCAAGCAAATCTCAAGTGCCTTTAAAAAGCAAATTCATGAAAATTTATGCAATGTAAGTCTTTTTAAATTTGGAGCGACTATGAAAATTGTTTCTAGTGGTAAATGTTCGATGTATTTCTTTTTGTTGATTATCTCTTTAGTATTTTCTTCTTGTATAAAAGACCCGAGCTTACTTGAGGGACAAGAAGGGGGTTTTGGTTTTAAGTACTATGGAAGTGGTGAAAGAATTGGAAGTGTAGGAGGGACTATTTTGGATGCTCAAAATGGTGACCCCATTGGTGATGCAAAAGTCTATGTCAAAAACTATGAGGAGGAGACAACTACGTATACAGATCCTGACGGACATTACTTTATACCTGATATCTTTTTAGGCATTCAGGTTTTAGTGATCATTAAGCCAGGTTTTATCATTGAGGAGGTAAAGGTAGATCTTTTTGAAGAAGAGGAGAGTAAGGATGAGACAAATGTAGCAATTCTTCCTAACGACTTTGGCAATGACAAATATGTAATTGTTCTTTCCTGGAGAGAGGAACCCGCTGATTTGGATGCTCATCTTTATGTGCCAGCTCCAGGTAGTCCCAGTGAAATCTATTGGCATGACAAAGGTGACAATGATGGACGCTTAGACAGCAATCCTTTTGCAGCACTGGATGTTGATGACAGAGATGGGATAGGTCCTGAAACGGTTACTATTAAAGCAGACAATGTGAATCGAGGCCCAAAGTATGATGGGACTTATCGTTACTATGTAAAAAAATATGATGGTATAGGAGAGATTACAGAATCTGAAGCAGTAGTAAGAGTATATCTTGATGGGGCCCTAGTTAAAACTTTTAATGTACCAAAAACGGGTACTGGAAACTATTGGAGGGTATTTGATTTAGATACAGATGGCAATTTTACGATTTATAACACAATTGAACACAGAAGGCCTGGAGCCCCTTAAGCTAAGTCAAGTCATGCAGAAGCAGCCAGCTTTTTTAAGTGCTGGTTGCTTCTGCATTGTTGTACACAAAAGCACCACTCCTTAGGTGCTCTATTAATACACTTGATTGTGTGTTGCATTTTTTAAGATCTGCATTTCGATGAGACTTCAAAATTTGAAGTCCTAGTGCTTTGGCCAATAGTGGTGGTACGGCATTTCCAATTTGCTTTAGCTGGGCAGTTGTAGACCCGGCAAAAACAAAGTCATTGGGGAAGCTTTGAATGCTGGCACACTCTCTTGCTGTAAATCGTCTGTGTTGAAATGGATGAAAATAATTATGTGGTTTGGTGTTAACTGTTGGCGATGGTTTTTTACTATCTAATCTATAAAGCTTTAACTCGCGCAAACGCCCTTCTTTTATTTTTTTCCAATCAACATCTAGTTTCAAGTGATCTGGTAACAACTCTTCTTCATCTTCTTTATATCTAATCCCTCGTCCTTGAGGGATACATTTTATTCGCTGCCAAGTTAATTCCTGGTCAATTTTTGCAACTTTCAAATTGTGGTTTAATATTTCACCTTTGTGGTTTGCGAGGTTTGAAAGAGCATCCCCAACAGTGCGGGGGGAGATATATTTTTCACTTTTGACTATATCAAAGCTAGGCGAAGGGAAAGCCAGAGATTTCGATAAACGGGTACCATAAAGGATGGTACGTCTTCTTTTTTGTGGCACCCCGTAGTGTTGTGCTTCTAGTACCTTTACATTAACCCTATATCCCAGCTTACTAAACTCATCTAAAATTGCGTTTAAAACAATACGGTTTTTAGCGGCCAAAAGGCCGGTTACATTTTCAAAGACAAAATATTCTGGATTGATAATCTTTAGTATGCGACAATAATGAATAAACAAGGAATTTTTTTTATCTTTCGGGTCACCTTTACCAATTGTGGAAAATCCTTGACATGGCGGACCTCCAGCAATCAACTTTATTTTTTTCTTGCCAATTTTTGACATTAATGTTTCTTTATCAAGCTTGGCAATTGGTCCCAAAAATGATTGAGCATTGGGGTGGTTGAGCTTGAAAGTTTCAATTGCATCTTTATCAATATCTGCACCCAAAACACACTCAAGACCTGCCATTTCTAAACCACAAGAGAGTCCGCCGGCACCGCAAAAAAGATCTATGAAGTAAAATTTGCTTTGCTTGCGTCTTTTGACAATTTTTATGTTCAAAGTTGCTCCTTTGTTTAGTAATCCAGTAAGGTCACTGTTTCAGAAGATGAAACCGCACGATTGATGCACAAGTTCTCCCCTGCTTTTTGCCCCTGTAATGCAGACTTATGGCAGTGTTGGTAAGAGCTTGTATAACTATTATAAAGACCACCGTACAACCCTTGAGCGGCCCATGAAATATTTTTATCTATGGCAACTAAGGCATTTTGGTCAGCACAGGGAATTTTTCTTTTTGCTTGTTTTAATTTCTGTTTATATGAGTGTGATAGTGCTACCATAAAGGGCTTTTGTTTGAGAGCTGGATTTTTGCTTTTAACTGTTTTCCAAATTTTAGACAGTTCGTAATCTAAAAACTTGGCAATATATTCGGCATTGTCGATATTTGCTCTAGTGCCGGTAACTTCTACTCCCTGACTGGTCTTTACAGGGAACACGAAAAACTCACTTAAAATTTGAGTAATGGCAGAAATCTTTGGGGTGTATCTTTTACACTTTAAAATAAGTTTAACAAAATATTCAATATCGTGCTCATCACAATGTGAGAGGGACATTGTATCAAGGTTGTGTTGAAGCATGAGTTGATTTGCCTTTAAGGTGGCAAGCTGGGCCTCATTTTGGTTTTCACTACTTGCTAGAGTTAACAGCTTTTTTATTTTTTCGATGACCTTTTCACTTTTTAAATCACCTTCAAGCAAATCATTTTCTTTTTTTATATCTGCCACAGCACAAGCGACGTCGACACCGAGACCATTTTGTGTACATACTTGGCGAAACTCTTTGCCGTGAGGGAGCAAATCACTGTAACCTTGATAGTTTATATAGGTGAAGTAGTGAGCTAGCTCGTGCCTTAGAATGTTTTTAATGACAGCCACTTTGGCCTTGTACATTAGGCACCGATTGATCCCGATTACACACGTTGTGTGGTCAAAGTATCCAAGTTGCTTGTTATCCTCAATGGCGACGATAGAGATGGGATAGCTCCATCCGCTGTCTAAGTGGAACCTAGTACGTCCGACTCGTACTAAAAACTCCTCTTTAAGTATTTGCTTTGTATATAAGTGAAGCACTTTGAGAAATGATTCAATTGACTTTGAGTATACCCTCATGAAGCATAAACCTATTTATAAGGAATTGATAAAAATTGCAAAATGTTTACTTGCTCCCTCTGGACCTCCATGCCAGTAGTAGTAAGTAATGCAAACTAAACTAAAGGCGACCATAGACAACAAAATCCAAGCGACCTTTCTGAGCGATTTGAGCCAGTAGATATAGGCAAATTCTGCACATATCATAATTGCCGGGATTGCCCAGAAAGGAATATATCGAATCATGAAGTAGATGACATCCATTTACTTACAGACACATGGCCTTAAGTTCATCTAATTTGTCTAATTTTTCCCAAGTAAAGCTGGTATCGCTTGTTCTTCCAAAGTGACCATATGCAGAGGTCTCAGAAAAAATTGGCCTAAGAAGATTTAGTCTGTCAATTATCACCTTAGGTCTCATGTCAAAAATTTTGTTGATAGCAGTATTAATTTTGTGCTCATCGATGTGAGCAGTATCAAATGTGTTGACCAAAAAAGAAACTGGATTGGCAACACCAATAGCATACGCAACTTGTACAAGGGCCTTATCAGCAAGACCTGCTGCAACTATATGTTTTGCTACATGTCTTACAGCATAGGTAGCTGAACGATCAACTTTGGATGGGTCTTTACCAGAAAATGCTCCTCCGCCATGTCCGCCATGTCCACCGTAAGTGTCGACGATGATTTTTCTACCAGTTAGACCGCAGTCACCCATAGGACCGCCGATAACGAAGCGACCTGTGGGGTTAATAAAAATTTTGGTGTTATTATCAATCCATTTAGCAGGTACAATTTCTTTAATTACAGTTTCGCGAATACCGTCTTCGATCTGCTTGTAAGTCATTGCTTCAGCGTGTTGACTAGAGATTACAATGGTATCTATTCTTTCTATTTTGCCATTAACGTATTGAGCTGAGACCTGAGTCTTTCCATCAGGACGTAAATCGGGCATAATCCCCTCTTTGCGGACAACGGATAAGCGCTTGGCAAGCTTGTGGGATAGATCAATGGTCATCGGCATGAAGCTTTCAGTTTCATTTACGGCATAACCAAACATTAATCCTTGGTCACCGGCTCCTTGTTCTGAATAAACCCCAGAACCTTCATCAACTCCTTGGGCAATATCAGCTGATTGCTCAATTAGGCATGTCATAACGGAGCATGAATTGCCGTCAAATCCCTTATCTGAATGATCGTAGCCAATCTCTTTAATTTTATTTCGAACAATTTTTTGCATATCAACATAAGCGTTGGTTCTCACTTCACCCGCAATGATTGTCTGTCCAGTACAAATCATGGTTTCACAAGCTACTCTAGATTGAGGGTCTTGGGCCAACATAGCGTCAAGCACGGCATCACTGATTTGGTCAGCCATTTTATCTGGGTGCCCTTCAGTTACAGATTCTGATGTAAAAATATAATCTTTCAACATAAAAAACTCCTTAGTGTGAAAGTGAGAAATCAATTTATAATTAGAGTAATATGGCCTGTCACTATACTATACACTATACGATGCGTCTATAGAGTCTATTTATAAATCTTTACATTTTTAAAGTAGCGAAATTTGTGAGGGCTTCTGTGTCTAAAAAATCGGTGCTGGCCCCTCTCTTTGATATATTCCCTATTTCTAATCTGAATAACATCGTACTTTTTACCCCGACGTCCATCAAAAGAGTAAAGAAATCGGTAATTTCCGGTTTTGTAGGATCGAGATAGTTTTTTAGTATCCCTTAGACGGACACCCGGCTTTTGCGGCACTGAGACAAAGTCATCCCAAATTTGGGCCATATCAATTCTTCCTACCATGGCCGAGCGAGAAAAATATCTAACGGCTTGAAATTCTTGAGATGGTCTTTTGAGTCCCTTGACTGCAATGGATAAGTTTTCTCTGCGCAAACGCCGCCCTCTTCTAGTCATATCGGGACAAAAAGTACGAACGACGCCTGGAATAAAATAGTAAGTAAACGAGAATTCTCCTGTTTTAAAGAGAATGTCGATCCATTTTGACTTGTTGTCATTTCTAAGAGGAGTTTTTAGAAAGACTTTTTTGAATAGTTCGCTATTTCGGTCAAGCTGTGAATACTCATCAATACCTTTGCGATTTATGACTATCTGGGCAATATCTCTTCTTTCGACGCCCCCACGCCCATCGAGTGTTCCGACTTCGTTAAAAAGTATAGTTTCGATAGTAAAAATGGCCTGCATCAGCTTACTCTGTTTGAGCCAAAATTTATAGGCCTTTGCCTGCTTAGAAATTACATAAGACTTTAGAGCATAAGCAGTCGAAACCTGTTTTTCAATGCGATCGCTGGTGCTATTTTTTTTATTAAGAAGTAGCTCCTGATAAAACTTATGCATGCGTTTTACCTTTTTAACCCAACTAGTTAAACGAGTTATTAATTCAGGAGTGCCTTTTTTTAAAATTCTTTCAGTACGCGACAAAAGAAAATCAAGATCGTACCTTAGGTTTTCACTAATTATAGTTTGTTTTTTGTTGATGGATAAAAACACAGTATTAAGGGTGGTTCTAAGAAGATGGTCGCTTCTTTTGCCTCTGAGACTTGTTCCATCTTCTACAATTTTTCTGTAGAAAAAAATTTGATTTGTCTTTTTCTTTCCTTGTAAGTCTCGCTTTATTTTACTCTCTTCAAATTGCTTTCTTAAATTCAAGTGGTCAACGGGAAAATCATAGCCCCACAAGAAGGTAATACTGCGGGTGAATCTTAGAAAGCTATGTCTAAATCGGGCCATCTTTTTGGATGATTTTGCAAGTGTTACACCCTTGTCCTTGTTTGACTTATAAAATTCTTTTTTGAAATCTAACAGTTCATTTAATTTTTCTTTTAAGCGTCTAAGTGCTTTGAGCTCTCTTTTAAAGTGTTTTTTTATTTTAACAAGTGTGAGCTGTTTATTGATCCACTTAATTTTACGCCCAACTTCTGGCAGGTATTGGCGGATTGTCAAACTATCAAATGAACCGTTAGGTAGTAGTGGAATCCAATACCCCTCTCTAACAAAGCTTTTGCGTAGTCTATTAAACTTCTCTTCTGTACCGCCAGGACATAACTTCCTTCTAAATTTATCGTGTAAGCGCAAGTAACTTTGAATAATTCGGTTGTTTGATCTTTTTAATCCTCTTAGTTGTAGATTCTTTGTACTTGTTTCGCTGACATTGCAGGTGAGGATAATTGTAGCAATTATGAAGAGGACCTTAAACTTAGATAAGGTTTGATACAAAAGTTGACTCCCAAAGTCCAAGACAAGTTCCATTGCTTAAGATGAGAAAAACTGAGTTTGCATCAGCAAAGCTGTCTATATAAGTTTGCAGCTGCTTTAAATCAACTGCAATATAAGCTTTTCGATTTAAACTATTTAAATCTTTAATTATTTTATCACAATCGAGATCTTTTTTCCCCTCTACGGTTGTAGGTTTAATCGGTTTTGCTACAATTACTATATCTGCAGATTTTAAGGCATTTGGAAACTCATCTTGAAATATTGAACTTCTAGCGGTGGCTGAGTTTGGTTCAAAAATCACATTGATTTTTTTGGTAGGGTATCCAATTTTAATTGAGTCAATTGTTGTGGTAATTGCTCGAGGATGATGGGCAAAATCATCTATTACAATTGCATTTTTATATGTCCCCCGTACTTCTTGCCTTCTTTTTACCAGTGAAAGTTGGGTAACTGCTTGAGCAATTTGTTCAATCTCAATGCCTTCCATGTGTGCAAACATTATAGCACTGCTAAGATTTAAAATGTTGTGTTTACCCATTAAGTTAGTTTTAAAAGTATGTAGTTTATCATTTAGCAACAGTTTAAATACGGTTCCTTGTTGGTTCATCTTGACGATAGAGGGTCCCGTTTTGGATTTTTCACCATAAAGTTGCCATTTTTTTTGACCTTTATAGCGGTTGTATAGATCAATTGATGCTTCGTAGTCAGCTGAAAAGATGTAAGAGGATGTTACTTGGGGGATTACTTCACAAAACTGCTGTTTGATCTGATCGAGGTTTAAAAAAATATCTGCATGATCAAATTCCAGTGAAGTTAAGATTAAGTGGTCAATTTCATACCTTCTAAACTTGGATATTTTTTCAAAATATGCACTATCATATTCGTCAGATTCAATAAAAAAATATTTGCCATCGCCTAAGCGAGCAGATGGGCGCCCCTCGATAACTCCTCCAACCATATAACCTGGGTTAAATCCTAAGTTTTCAAACAGTTGTGTTATTAAATAGGTTGTGGTGGTTTTGCCATGAGTTCCTGCTATCCCAACTACGTTAGTATTGCTAAGCACCAAAGCACCAAGGACCGATGGAAAAGATATAAAAGGTACTGAAAGCTCCTCTATCATCCTAGCATCGCTGCTACGTTTGGGTACTACATTGCCTACTACAATAAGATCAAAAGTTTTTAAAAACTCCGGGTTGATCTCTTTAAGGTTATGGCAGGGAATATTTGTCTGTTTTAGATAGTCACTCATTGGGGGATAAAAATTTAAGTCTCCACCTTCAACATTAAATCCCTTCTCTTTCAGCAAAACTGCGGCAGCCCCCATCCCAGTGCCACAAATGCGGTAAAAAAAGATTTTTTTTATTTGATCAATTCTATTTTTGAGGTCATTTGAAGATATCAAATTGTAAAGGTTCACTGTAATCCTTTAGTTATTAAAGACAAAGCTACCCAACTCTCTTCTTAACAAGTTCAGCCCGTCTCGGTCGTACCAATAGTTTTTTGTTGCATTGGTTAAAATTATTGTACCAAGATTCTTTTCAATGTCTATCCAAATGGATGTACCCGTAAAGCCCAAGTGTCCAAATGTATTAGGACTCACCCCCTTTCCTGCAAGTGTTTTGCTTTGGTCTAATACTGTATCCCATCCACTAATGAAGCGAGGATGGTTAGGGCCAGCTTTTTTAAATTGTGTTTGCATATATGCAAGTAACTGGTGAGATTTATTTAAATTTATTAAACTTTTTGATAATCCATCAATGGTTGCAAATAGTCCTGCATGAGAACAATTCTCTTTTATAACAAAGGCATTATCATCGTGAACTTCACCGCAGATTACCTTATGGTTTCTAAAGCCACTGGGGGCACATCGTGCATTTGGGGGAAGATCTTGCCAATAATACAGCTCATCCCAATAACTGCTACACATTTCCACCAATTTCTTCTTGCTCTTTTTTTCAAGCTCCAACATCAAGCGAAGTGCAGAAAAATCTGAGTAACAACATGATTTTGATGCTTTGATTTCATAAGAGTTAATTTGCTTCTGCCAACTATCTCGTGACAGTCTCCCCCAAGGGGGCAAGCCCGCTCTATGATTTAAAAGTAGTAACATTGATTCATCAAAGAGTTTCGGGTGCAAAAAGCTTATGGCACCAATTGTCAGTGGTTTAGTCAAACTGGCCAAATCAAAAAAAAGTGCATCATGGGTTGCATAAGATTGATAAGTATTTTTTTTAAAATCTATTGAAGCAACTGCCAGGCAATCAAAGTGCTGCTTGTTCATTAATTTACTTGCAAGCTCACCGAGATTTGAAAGTTGTTTTTTTTTCATCAAAATTTTAACTGATCTTTTAAATAGTTATGTAGTTGATTGATAGCAATTCTTGATTGCTCCATAGTATCACGATTTCTAACAGTTACAGATTGGTCTTCCAGTGAATCGTAGTCAATGGTAACACAAAACGGAGTTCCTATTTCATCTTGTCTTCGATACCTTTTACCAATGGAGCCTGCGACATCATACTCTGCTTTATAATCAATTTGTACATCTTGAAAGATCTTCTTGGCCACTTCTTCCAGGCCTACCTTTTTCATTAAAGGCAAAACGGCAACTTTTATGGGGGCCATTTGGGGAGAAAATTTCATTACAGTTCTTTCTTTTTCTTTATCACCTTCGTTTTCCACGCGATAGGCATCACAAAGAAGTGCCAAGACTGTTCGGTCGCATCCAGCTGCAGTTTCCACCACGTATGGGATATATTTTTTATTACCATCTGCTTGATCGACATAATGCAGGTTTTTGCCGGAGTATTCTTCGTGTTGTTTTAAGTCAAAATCGGTTCTGGAGTGGATGCCTTCAATCTCTCCCCATCCCATAGGAAATTCGTACTCAATGTCCACTGCAACATCGGCGTAGTGGGCGAGCTTGTCTTCTGGATGTGGTGCCCATTTCATTCTAGATTCTCTGAGACCATTGCTAACATGCCAACTCCAGCGCAACTGTTTCCAAGTGTCCATAAACTCAAGTTGTACCCCTGGTTTAATAAAATATTGCATCTCCATCTGCTCAAACTCTCTCGTTCTAAAAATAAAATTTCCGGGAGTTATTTCATTTCTAAAAGATTTACCAATCTGGGCTATACCAAAAGGGAGCTTTTTTCTCATAGTGGATTGGATATTTAAAAAATTAACAAATATACCCTGTGCTGTTTCTGGGCGCAAAAATACTTCCGAAGAATCATCCTCTACTGCCCCCATCTGGGTTTTAAACATAAGATTGAATTCTCTAGAAGGTGTGAAGCAGTCGGAGGCCCCACAATTTGGGCATTTTGCAGCAGTATCAATCAGGTCTTCTCTAAATCTACTTTTGCAGATTTTGCAGTCGATTAAAGGATCGGTGAAACCATCGATATGACCCGAGGCCTTCCACACTTTAGGGTGCATCAAAATTGATGCATCGACACCCTCAATGTCCTCTCGGTAGGTCATGGCTTTCCACCAGCTATTTTTGACATTATTTTTAAGCTCAACTCCCAAGGGACCATAATCCCAACAAGACCCAAGACCGCCATAAACTTCGGAACTTTGAAATATAAATCCTCGCCTTTTACAAAGGCTGACTAAATCACTCATGGATTTTAGGTTGCTCTCCATTTATAACTCCTTAGAAATATTGGCCGCTACATTACTGGTCTTGTTGCCAAAACTAGATGTTATTACAAATTTTTGGGATAAATCAAGGAGATTATATACTATATTACTTGACGGCAACACCAGATAGAAGAAGAAGTCAGTTGTATGTTGATTTATTTACGCCAATGAGTTACAATTAGTAAGACACTTTTAGTGACTCAAAAATGAGGCTAACCTATGGGATTTATTGTTGGCGTTACTCTGCCTGAGAGAGAAATATGTAATCTAGAAATGGAAAGAGATGAAATTTTAAAACTATCATTAGGGGGAAAAAGAGTTGTTGTCTATGGGCAAAGAAATACAGGAAAAACTTCCCTTCTAAAAAATAGTATCATTCCCGCATTTAAAAAAAAATACAAAAAAGGACTTGTACTGTTTGTAGACCTTATGGGAGTTACATCAATCGATAGTATTAGTGAACGAATAAGAATTTCCTTCCAAGAGGCACTGTCTCAATCCAAGCCTGCTAAGTCTTATTTAGTTAATCTAACTAATAGTTTGAAATCTTTTCGTCCAAATGCCTCTATCGACCCAATAACGGGTAACTTGTCATTTTCTATCGGTTTAGATAAAAATGATGTTTCCGTCCCATTTTCAATGATTTTCAATAAAATTAAAGATTATCACCTTCAACATAGAGCTATGATTGTCATGGACGAATTTCAAGATATTGCAATGATACAAGAGGCAGAATCTAAAATGCGTGCGGCTCTCCAAGACTTACCTTTTGACCTTACAGTCGTTGTGTCAGGCTCAAAAAAACACCTACTCTCTAAGATCTTTTCCCCTGCAAATGCACCTCTTGCAAATTGGGGAATTGATATTCTAATACCGAACATAGAGAGTGACCATTATAGACAAAAGTACCATAAATATATAAATGAAAAGTTTTCTCAAAAAAAACTGGCCATCTCATTAGAAGTTACAAATGATCTCATCGATGCTCTTGGTAATATACCTGAAGCCGTTAACACAGTATGCTCTCATATCTTAGAAAGTGGTATTTACGACAAAGACATAAATGATCAAGACATAATCACTGCCATTGATAAATCAGTTGAGGAGAGAGGACCTCGCTTTGAAGAATATTTAGCGAAAATGACAACAGGAGAAATAGAGGTATTAACTCTTATTGCAAAACATGGCCCAATAACATCACCAAAGGGAAAAAAATTCTTAAGGTTAGTGAATAAAATATCACCATCGGCCGTTTTTAAAATTATTAAAAGACTTGAAAACAATGCTGAGATATACTCCAAAACTAAAGGATATACTTTAGCAGACCCTATTCTTGCTAGATATTTACAGCTTAAGCGCTAAACTTGTAAGCTTTTAGCAAGCACAAACTTATAGCTTGCTAGCACAGGTTATTGACTCTATAAGTACACGGTTTGGAGGCCAAATCTCAAAACCTACAAATTGGCCTTTATGGTTAAGTTTTACCATAGGGCTTTGAGTATCTCTTTCTGAGAATCGATCATCATTAGAAACGTATTTTTTAAATCCAAACAGTCTGCAAACTCCATCTAAATCATAACCACTACCGTTTCCAGAGTAGTTTGAGATGAATGCTTCTTCAAATTTGCTCTCACCACCTACTCCAAACCTTGGTTCAACTATTGTGGTAGTTCCGTCTTTATTATCTATGAACTCTTTGGCCCTTTTACTTGGTTTGAGCTTAACCTTTTCATCTTTATAGGCACAAACAATGTGTTTAATAATTTTTTTACTCCACTTTGAAGACTCATGTGCAATACTGGCCATCATTGTAAGTTTCATTTCCCTTGGGGTACCGCTAGTTACTTGCAGAAGGTGGTTGCTAAATTTTGTATACTCTCTAACAGTCCATCCTTTTTTATGTAAATGGCCTCCTTGGGCCTTGATAAATTCACATTGATTTTGTGATAATTTTATTTTGAAGCTTCCGCCACCATAGAAATCTAAGTTCCACAGAGGTGAACCTGGCAATTTAAAGTGTTTGAGTTTTTTATAATCTACAACTGATCTTACACCAAATGGGGTACGTATACTTTTTTTCTTAAAAGAGTAAAACTTTCCACCAACTTGAGCAATTGCTGGTAGTTGTCCTTTGCGAGGATCTGGTTGTTGACCCATTACAAAGAGGTCACATCCACCAATGTTGTGGTCCATTTTTTTGTTAACTGTTACATATCCACCACAGCTGCTGTTAGTATAGTGAGAAATAGGCATAGTGACTGGAGGAGTCGTATGAGTTGTAAGTCCCATTGTCTTACATACTGACTCAGGGTCAGAATCAGCATCAATTATAGAATATTCATATCTTGCGACCGTTCTAGGTACCTTAATAGTCTTTTTTGGCCCACCAGAAGCCGCAGTCACTGGCATTTCAACGATTTGCTTCTCAAATACTCTCTTTCCAAGTTTTGGAAAAATAAATGTGAAGCTACCATCATCATTGGCAAAATACTTTGGTCTATAATTCTCACTTTTAGTAGGTTTTTTACATTTATTAGCAGGTAGGCCAACCTCTGTTGTACCTTCGATCGGATCTGTAATAGTTGGCTTTGGCCTTCTAAACTTCTCTTTCATTTCCATAACTAGTCTGGCGTCCGGATAAATATCTAAGGCCTTGGTAGGTAAGCCTTGTGGGTTACTTCTTGCCTTTTCTTTGGCAGCAGCTTCTTCAGCAGCAAGCTCTTTTTTTAGATCTGCAAGTGTATATAAAACTTCTGAATGGGCGAGGGGTGACAACGTGAGCAAAGTGATCAAAATTGTGCTAAGTGCTAAAGGTTGCATAAGATTCTCCGAATTAATGATGTAGTGCATCATTGTATAGTATACAGTTTTTATTGTCAACAAATATAGGTGCACCGTGTAAAACTTATAACTCTCTTCTTGAAAACTACTCATATATAAAAAACCCCGACTGTAGGGCCGGGGTTTTATTTTTACTAAAATTATTTTTATAATTAGTGTAAATTAAAATGTTTTCTTAAGCTTTACACCAAATGGAATGTCTGTTTTTTCAACTCCTTCAGGTACTTGAAAGTCATGCTTAACTTCAACTCCAAACTCTAAATTCCAGCCTTCACCTAAAGCATCCTTAATTTCTACTGAAAGAGCCACTGAAGCTTCTGAGTCATCAAAAGCATCTACATCATCGGCAGAAGAGTAAACTGCTGTTTTGAATTTAAACAGAAGTTTAGCATAAACATTATCACTAAGTTGTTTTTTAACGTTAAACCTTGGAGATACAATCACCTTGATGGCGTCATCTTGTCCTTCAACTTGCTCATGCTCTGCACCAAAACCAACTGTAAAAGCACATTTGTTTTTGTCATTATATTGGTCAGTACAAAAATCTTTTCCACCACCGACAAGGCCAGTTACCAATAATTCTTGTTTTGTTGAGTCATCTCTGTCAACACTGATCAAGGCAAACGCCATGTAATTTTTCTTTTTCTTATCTTCTGCTGTTTCGGCCCAAGGGCCGGCAGTAACAGATTCAAGCTTTGCGTGTGCATGATATTTCTGAAAAGTATCCTCTTCACCTTGAGTGTCATCTAATCCAAATTTTGCAGCTGATTTGATAGTAGTATCTTCAGATAATAAATACTTATTCTTAACTTCTAGAGAAAGTAGAAGGAAATCTTTATTTCCTTTTGCTCCGTTGGCCCCAAGGCCCACTGATGTGAATGATCTTTTAACTTCGTCAGGAGTATCTGCACAGTTTTGCAAAGCTAAATTTTCAAGGGTTGAGTAGATTTTTTGTCCTAAAGTTTCTACAGAATAGTTTTTTGACTTAAGGTCCTTTTTTTCCTTAGCAATACATTGCTCTTTTTGAGTCTTAAGGTCGGCAAATGCATTACTGGCACATAAGACAGTCGCAGATAATGCTACAAATAAAACACGGTTTAACATCTTGATTTTTAAAGTCATGGGTCCTCCTTTATAAGCTTGCAATTTTTTTACATAAATTTTTCTTGCAATTGTTTGGCACTAAATATTTAATATTTTCAAATTGAGTTGCACAGTAACATAAATGCTGCCATGAATCAATAAAAATAACTACGAGCATCAATTTTGTGAAAGGCATGCTATAGGTATATAAATTTTACCCGATAAGGTACTAAAATCGCTTTTTAACTTAGGAAAGTATGCTACAATCTCCGATTATATTAGTTTGTTGAAGCTAATGAAAAAGGATTAACGATAAGGCCTCCACTAGACAAACCACCTAATATTTTTTATTTAGTTTACCTCCAGTTTGAACTGGTGCTCGTTAGAAGGATATTTCCATGATCGGTCCTTATGAAATAGTTGGTTTAACACTATGCTTTTTAGCATCGGGATTTTTCTCAGGTTCTGAAGCTGTATTGATGTCAATTGGCGTAGATCGTGCCAAACAACTAATCGAAGCGGGGGGGGCCAAAGGTCGCGCCATGAGTTTTATGACCGAAAGACCGACTGAAATGCTCACTACTATATTGATAGGTAACAACTTGGCCAACGTAATGGCCGCCAGTTTAACCACTACCATAACTGCTAGATATTACGGCAGTGAGGTTGTCGGTATTAGTGTTGGGATAACCACAATCGTAATATTAGTTTTTGGTGAAATTATTCCAAAAACTGTTGCCAGAAGTCATGCCGAGAAGTTATCGGTTTTTACAATCCGAGTTTTGCAGATGTGTTACTACATCTCTTTTCCCATCAGCAAAACACTAAGTTTAATTTTGGAGAAAGTCTTAGGTGAAAATGCTCAAATTAGAGGAAATGTTATCAGAAAACGTGATATTGAATATATGGTTAATAAGGCAGAAAAAGAAAAGACCATGGATTCAAAGCAACTGGATCTTTTGACCTCTATTTTAGAGTTTCCGACCATAAAAGTTAAAGATATAATGGTACCTCGAAGCAGAGTCCAAAGCATTCCAAAAGAAGCCACCTATCAACAAACTATTGATATTATTAGAGTTGATAATTATAGCCGTTATCCCATTTATGCCGAGTCGATCGATGACACTCTGGGTTTTTTACATGTCAAAGACCTATCCTTTATCGGCCAAAAAATGAAAGATGACTTTAAATTAACGGAATTTTTAAAACCACCATTTTTTGTCTATGAACATATGAAAATACAAGCTGTTTTTGACTATATGAATCGAAAAAAGGTTCATCTGGCCCTGGTTAAAGATGAAAATGGTTTAGTCGTGGGAATTATTACTCTCGAAGATATAATCGAAGAGATTATGGGAGACATTCAGGATGAACATGATCCAGATGAAGACAACATGCCTGAAATCCATGAAGGTGAAGAGTTGGGAATGGGCATTTTAATTGATGGCTCGATAACGATTAGAGACCTTTACACAGAGTTTGATATAAACATTCCTCTCAATAATAATTTTTCAACTTTGGCCGGATTTTTCCTGGATACTCTTGGCAATACTTTTCCCGAGAGGGGACAGATTATCGTTTGGGAAGGGTTAACCTTTGAGCTAACAAGAGTAGAAAACTCTGAAATCAAAGAGATTCTCATCAAAGAGATCACTCGAGATAGAAGAGAGGACCAAGATGACAAAGATCGCGATAACGAGCGCGATGATCATGAAGAAGACAAAGATGGCAATTTAAACTCTTGATTGACACTAAAGCCGGTAAATGCTGCACATCTATCATTTCATTGTTATTTTTACTATAATAACCATATGATCAGCCGTTGTGCGCCAACATATTTTTTATTACTACTAATTATCTATATTCCTAGCTCTTTTAGTGCGATTACATTTCAAGATGGTATATTTCCAGAGCTGGCTACCTCTGCAAGGGCCCAAGCAATGGGCAATGCTTTTCAGTGTCGCGTTGAGGATGCTTCAGCTGTTTTTTATAATCCTGCAGGGCTTGGAACTGTAAGATTTTCCCATCTTCACTTCACCAATATTCACCTTGAGTCAAATAAAAATTGGTTTGATGCTACCACAAATGGAGGGTTGCTTGGGACCATGGGCAACTTTATGAAAGGATTTAGCCTCGATGGGTCGCGGGAGCTGTTGCTTGAAAACAAAGGGACAATTTCTTATGGTCGCTATCATGCAATTCCCAACTTAACTACCAGATATGCCAGTATTGGCTATTTATATTCTAAGCAAACTAGAACGACCTTAGGTAAAGAAGCAGGGGCACAGTTTGAATATGCAACTAGGCAGGATCATGGACCATATGCTGCTTTAAATCTTTCCATTTTTGGAGGCGTGGTCAAAGCAGGAGCTTCAGTTATTTGGTTAAATAGATCCGAAGCCATTGGGGAAGCCGACCCCAACATTCCCCTTGTTCTAACAGACACCGACTACAAGTCAGGATCGGCATTTATTGGAACCGCTGGTGCCCGGATAACTTTACCAATTAAATTTCTTCCTACCTTTTCTGGGGTTGTTCATAACGCTCTAAGGGTACCATTTGTAGCTCTAAGTGGGAGCGGAGGGGCACCCGATACAATAAAATCCTCCATGGATGCAGGGTTTTCCATTACGCCACAAATTGGAAGAACTACTCGTGTTCATATTGAGGTCAACTATAAAGATCTTTCACGAGAGTATAGCGACCTTGGAAGCCTTAGAAGAATTCTTTTTGGGGTTGAGTTTGATATGGCAAGAGTCGTGTTTGTTAGGTTTGGCTATGGTGATGGGTTTCTCTCTGGGGGTATTGGGGTAAAAACTCAAAGTGTCGAGTTCGACCTGACGACGTATGCCGTTGATACTACAACTAACGAGTTTAGAGGCCAAGAGGATCGGCATTTTGCTTTCTCGCTTTCTTCTGGCTTTTAGCAGCACATCTACCTTCATAAAAGTTGTCAAATATTTTAATTCGACAGGTTTTTCCACTTGCAAGTAGTATTTTGTACCCTCGTCTAGTTCTTTTTTGTTTTAGCAATTTGTCACTTTTTTTAAACTTCCAAAATCGTTTTGTTTGAGCAACTTTAGAATGTAAAAATGCGCCCCTTGGTAGATTTAAAACGGGACCACTATGTATTAGCAATAGGAACAAAAAGATCGGGACTTTCCATTTATTTTTTAATTTTAAAGAGAAGATGATAAAAATTAAAACTATTGGTAGAGAGCTATAATAATGACCAAACCGCTCAGTTTGTATAGAGCAGAAGGATATCAATTTCCAATAGGAAGTAATTAGAATTTCTAAGAAGGTTGTCCCAAAGATGGGAGAGCTCCAAAAAAACATAAAAATTAGCGGAAAAATAAGTCCAAAAAGCCCTGTTAGAAAAAAGCCGAATATAAAGCCAGTTGTAGTAAGTGTTCTTAGTTGAAAGTAAGCTATAATGACTTGACCACCAAGTAGGGCAAACATGAGGTATGACTTTGGTTTATGGGTGGTGCTTAGGATTATTCCTAAAAATAAAAAGCTATACATAAAGCTAAGTGGAGATTGATCATATGTTCCAAAGAAAAAATCTATGATAAATGTTAAAATAAAGATGGCAAATATTGGTATGCGGTCGCTAACTTTACTCCCATAAAAATTTAACAGGCGCAAAATAGACATTCTTTTTATAGAGTAAAACTTGGAGAATAGTAAAAATGGCAGTAGGCAAACAGCTGTTATTACTGCGGCATGTGCCAATTTTGATTTTTTTTTGATTAAGTATAAAAACGGAAAGATAAATATGAGAATTGAGGAGAGGTGAATTCCAGATGGCGTAAATAGGTGGTATAGGGCCAAGTTGCGATGTGCTACTTTTACTTTTTTGGTAAGCCTAAGCTTATCTCCCGTCACGTAGGACATGAGTAATTCGGCCATTTCCTTACTTTTTAACGAGTTTCTAATTTCAATTCGCTTACTTGCAATAAATGGTGAAGTGACACGCTTGTAGTAGTTAAAAGGTGGAGATAGATCGAACTCTTGGATCAAAAAAAGCCCCAAAAGCGCAGTGCAGTAAATGAATGTAAGTTTTGATATCATCATAAAAAAAAGTACATGAAAGAGTAAAAAAATAAGCTTTGGGCCTAACATATTGAAAAAAAGAGGGTAGAAAGCAAACAGTAGTAAAAAATTGAAAAGGCCAAGATAAAGGATTGATTGCATGGACACTACATTTTGGGGACGAAGTTTACAAAAGGATTTAGAACATTACTTTTTAGAAGATGATCTTTCTAGAAATTTTTATTATATCGCAAAGCTCCCAACTGATCAGGTAGTTTGTTCTTTAAAGTTCAAATCAGATCTATTAATTGCTGGCTTGCCCTACTTTGCTCAATGTTTTAAGTACTTGGGGGCAGACAAATTGGATTTAGCACATTTTATGAAGTTTGAATCAAGGACAGTTACAAAAGAATCAAAATTTGCAATTAACTTTGAGTTACCTTTTAATATTGCAGTTACAGGTGAGCGAATTGCCCTTAATTTACTGCAAAGGGCCTCAAGTATTGCCACTTTTACAAATCAGTTTGTGGAAAAAGCAAAAAAATATAATATTGCCATTTTAGATACTAGAAAAACCACACCAGGTTTGCGGGCCTTGGAAAAATATGCAGTTCAAATCGGAGGCGGGCATAATCATCGCTTAGGTCAAACAGATGTCTGGATGGTAAAAGATAACCATAAAAACTACTTTGGTGGACTTACAGGTGCAGTGGATTTTTTTAGATCTATGCATGGCTTTTATACACCCATCGAAGTAGAAATTCATAACTTGGATGAGCTGAAACAGGCACTTGACCTAAAAGTAACCCATGTAATGTTAGACAATTTTACCCCTGATGAAATTGCTAAGGCCATAAACATAAAGCCTGACTTTATGAGCTATGAAGTATCAGGTGGAATAACAATTGATAACATAGATCAATATCTCGTTTCGGGGATTGATGCAATTAGTATCGGAGCATTGACCTATGCAGCTCCAAGTGTAGATGTGTCATTAAAATATAAAAAGGATCGATAGATGACGACTTATAGCTTTGACGTTTTGGTTATAGGGTGCGGAATTTCAGGACTTAGTAGTGCCATCAAACTAGCAGAATCCGGCATTAAAGTGGGGGTAATATCAAGAAGTGATACTCCTGAAATTACTAATACCTATTATGCCCAAGGAGGAATTGTATATTGTGGCTTAGATAGCAATAAAGAACTGTTGGAAGAAGACATTTTAAAGGCATCATCAAAAACTTCAAATAAACTGGCAACACAGGTGTTAACAAGTCGCTCAGGGGATATATTAAAAGAGATTTTAATCGATAAGGCCAAGACTCCTTTTTCAAAAGATAGCGGTGGTAATTTAAAATATACAAAAGAAGCAGCTCACTCCAAAGCAAGAATTATTTACAAAGGTGATTACACTGGTAAGGCAATTGAGATAGCGTTACTAAATTATCTAAGAGATCAAAAACGTTTTCCCAATGTGTCCTTTTTAACCTCACACACTGCTATTGATCTCTTAACACCCGGGCACCATGGTGTTTCAATACAGCAACGTTACGAAGAAAATCGCATTTTGGGTGCTTATGTATTAAATCAATTGACTTGTGAGGTTGTAAAAGTGTTGGCCAAAGTAACCATCTTGGCCACTGGGGGCGTTGCTGCGCTTTATCTCCATCATTCCAACGCAGAAGGATCAAGAGGTGATGGTCATGCAATGGCAAAAAGAGCTGGGGCCCAACTTATTAACATGGAGTTTATTCAATTTCATCCAACCACTTTTTTTGATCAGTCGTCTCATCGTCGTTTTTTAATAAGTGAAGCAGTTAGAGGGGAAGGAGGCATTCTTACTAATAGTGATGGGGAAGCCTTTATGCAAAAGTATCACCCGGACAAAGAGCTTGCTCCCCGCGATGTGGTCTCCAGGGCCATCGTAGAAGAAACGATTCAAACAGAGCATGGGTGTGTCTACTTGGATATTTCTCATAAAGACAGCAATTGGATTCAAGAAAGATTTCCGACAATTTATGAACATTGTTTAGAGCATGGAATTGACATAACCAAGGGACCGATTCCTGTTGTTCCCTCAGCTCATTATACTTGTGGGGGAATCAAGACGGACCTTCTGGGTAAAACCAACTTAAGGTATTTATATGCTGTGGGAGAAGTCGCCTGTACAGGACTTCATGGTGCCAATCGTTTGGCATCGACGGCCCTTTTAGAAGGGGTAACATGGGGATATATTGCAGCAGAAGACATAATGACATATGTGTCTGAGATGGAACATTACAATCCACAAGACGTTAAAGATTGGACCGCAAAGGCAAGTGGAGAGTGTGATCAGGCACTCATTCGTCAAGATTGGTTAACTCTAAAACAAACGATGTGGAATTATGTAGGACTGACCAGAACGCCTGAAAGGCTATCAAGAGGGTATGCCATGTTTCGAGAACTATATGATCAAATCCAAAAATTCTATCGAAATGTTTCATTAAACGATGAATTGATTGGTCTTAGAAACTCTGTAGAAACTGGTTATTTAGTTATCAATGCCTCTAGAAAAGATCAAGATTTAAGTGGACGCTTCTATAGAAACTAAGGTGAGGAATTGGCCTATGAAACTATCTGTTAATGTAGCAAACTTAAGGCAGGGCCTTGCTAACGTGATCAGTGTTATAGATAAAAAAAATACTAATCCGATATTTAGTAGTGTTCTAATTAGCTTCTCTCCAACAGATGGACTCACTCTTTTTGCTACAGACTTAGAGGTGTTTGCAAAAACATATATTGCACAGGATTGTGATCAAGCATGTGAATTTTGTGTCAGTGCTAAAAATCTTTATGATATCCTTAGTCAGCTGCCGGGTGAAATAGCTGATTTTGAATTTGATCAAGATCAAAACTTACTAAAGATAGGGCAAAGAAAAATCAACTGTTCTATGATCGTTTTTGCCACAACCACTTATCCACAAGTTTCTTTTGACAATATCGGAGTTGATTTTTGCTTGCAGGCCGTTGACATCAAACGTCTTATTGAAACTACTTCATATGCTATTTCTGATGATGAGATAAGAGTCTTTTTAAATGGCATCTTTTTGCATGTGGAAAATGAGCTGCTTAAGGTAGTTGCTACCAATGGCTACCAATTGTCATTAATTGAATTTCCCAACATGAAAATTGAAAATACTTATTTGCATGAAGGGATCATTATTCCCAAAAAAGGAGTATTGGAGCTAAAAAAATTGGCCGAAAAATATGAAAGGCATAAACTACAATTTTTTGTCGACCAAGCCTACCTTTATGCGTACATTCCTTCTGAGTTTTATTTAAAAATTAGACTGATTTCAAGAGAGTTCATAGAATACAAGTCACTAATTAGAAGAAAAAGTGTGTTTCAATTTCAAGTGTCAAGAACTGATATAATAAGCGCAATAAAAAGAGTAAAACTTTTTTCCAATGAACAGACCAATGCAATAAAACTACAATTAACTAACAATTCTCTAAGGATTGTTTCCAGTGACTCTTTCTATGGAAATGCCAACGAGGAAGTTGAAATAACTTATACTGGAAAAGACTTAAGTGTTGGCTTTAATGCGGGGCTTCTCCTTGAAACACTTTCTAATATTGATGCAGAAATGATTTCCTTTGAGTTTGATAATCAATTTTTACCATTTATGATTAAAACACAACAAATCCCCAATTTTGTGGCCCTTGTAAGTCCCATGAGAGTTCAAGTGTAACGAAACAGAAACGGTTACCGTTGCTGTTGCTGTTGCCGTTTTCAGTTTGGGCTAGACTGAAGTTTCACTTAATAAAATGATCTTTTTTCCGATAATAAGGAGTGGGAGAGCATAAAACAAGACCATTTTGGACCATTATTATCACTGTTTTTTTTAGTGGATCTATAACCATTTGGCCTAATCTCATAGAGGATATTTCGAGTTTTAATAGACAGCTTGCCTCCTTGGATGAAACACCGGTTAAATATTGTATCTCTCAAAGCAAAAAGACCAGTGTTGTTAAGGTGGATAGAGATTACAAATATCAGTGTAGCAGGGGACTTGTAACCTATGAAAGTATGCAAGCACGCTACAAACTTAAAAAAGTCGATGAGTTGATAAAGATCATGATGTCAATTGAGCTTGATTACACTCATCCATCTATCTTAGATTCGATCACTTTGGCCAAAGAGAAAATTCAAAGAGCTTACTCTTGTGCCCAAAACTTTTTTAGAGAACATGATCTGCTGTTAGAGTTAAAACTTTATCATTACTCCAAAGGTCGGCCCAAGTGTGTAGGCTGTGATTGGACAATGAAAATATATAAATATTTAAAAAGAGCTGATAAACAAAAGCTATCTTTGCAGGACCCATCAGGTACATTGGACGATGAACAGTTTTGTGCGCTTTTTATACATGAGCTAGGGCATTTCATGGGCCTTGCCGATCAGTATGATGACTCTTCTATTTGTCCAGGCAGACTACCTTCAGCTAACAGCTCTTTTATGGGTAATTTTCGCCACTATACGTTTCGAGAACTTTTTATTGATGAGATGGATGTTTTGAAAATCATAGGTCCTCTATGCGAAGAGTAATTGTTATTATTTTTTTTTCTCTTCTATCTCAAACTGCTACAGGCCAGTCATCATCAACCAAGACCCAAGCATTAACACTCTCAAAAAAGATTCAGTTGGAAATGCACAGACACTCAAGGGCAATTACAATTTACAATCAGCAATTACTTCAGACAAAAAGTAAGCTAGATAAATTTAAAAGAAAGAGACTCTATCAATTCATGAAACCAAAGTCTGCAGCATCAAAGCTTATGAATGAAGTGGATGAGCTTTTAAAGTCACCTGCAATCCAAGGTAGTAATGAATTTGATTTGCTTTTGGCCCTAAAAAACAAAATGGAAAAATTTGATAAAATGTCTAAAGCTCTACATCACTGTACATACCAGTGGAAAATTAAAGATGGTGATACTCGCAAGATATTGGCCGCAACTGGAGCTTCACTATTATCAGGTGCCAGTACGGTGAATCCTTGCTTGGTACAATTTTCAAAGTGGCATCAGCTTGATCAACTAGCTGAATCTGTTGGTGACATAGAGACTTTTAATAATGCTTTAAGCTTTAAAGAGAAGATGTTTTCAAAGGCAAAAAAAGATTATGACACGTTAATGAAGCTCGAGCGTATAAATGACAATGCCTTATCTGCAAGTGTAGATCATCAGTTTAAGCTGAGATGGTTAGACCAACTTACCTGGGGAAAAAATGGAGATGGTACAGATCGCTTTAGAAATTGTAACAAAGAGGCAGAAGATTTACCCCCTGATTTGAGACAGAAAATTAGGCTAAATTGCAGCTTTTTAGAGACAGTGGCAAAAAGTGAGTTGGGTAAATTGATTCCAAAAACAGATGCAGACTCCTATGCAAGTAGCGTACATCGTACAACAACTTTTGTAAGAGAATTGTTAAGTGAGACCATGAAGAACGTAAGGCAAGGCAGAGGGCCCAAAACTTCCTCAAAAGAGCGCTTGAAGGCCTATCAAGTGGCACAAACTTGCTTACAAAAACTAGGTAGTAGTTCACCATTTGTGAGCCAAATTTTTTTAAGTAATACAAAAATAGGGGAATATTTAAAAGAAGCCAATGATAGTGGAAATTATGTTCACTTTTATCGATTACTTTCAAAATCAGGGCGTGCAATAGCACAATTTAGTCATGAAAAAAATTTTGTCGAGCAATTTCACTCTGAGATGGCACTAAAGTTTGCGATGAGAAAGGCCCATCAAACTCATCGCAAAAAGCAACTTGAACTTCTAGAGAAATTTAAAAAGAAGTTTAAAAAACACCGCAAAAGATCACAACGTTTACAGCAAAAAAGAGAGCGATTTAAACATGCAATAAAGACCTTATCAACAAATATGCCCTCAGAAATGGTATTTCATCATGCTCACTTTGCTCATTCACAAGTTGAAAGCATGAAAGAGCAAATAGCCGATACTCTTTTTGATAATCCTATCACCTTCGGTATGGCCGCTCTAGAAAATGACTTAGCACAAGATCAAGCAACATTATGTCAAATTTTAGAAGGTGGAGCGATGAAAACAGTTGACTACGAAGCCTATCAAAGAAATTTGGCATTAGTCGCCATGGGGGCTTTTATGATTGGAGGAGGAGTTGGCTTTGTATCAAATCCAGGTGTGTTTATAACCTCTATGAGTAAGGTGCTAAATATCGCTGGAATGGCAACTACTGTTGGGGCGAGTATCAATAATGCGAACTATTACACACAACTATCTCCCGTAGTAGATAACGCTAACTTTAATCTCATTGATCCCATTATTCACTCTTTGTCAAAGCGTTCAATACAGTATATTGATCCCGAAAAGGCCAACAGGGAAGAGGATTTAAGGTGGAGCAAGAACATGGTATCTGTAATGGTAATTGCTGGAATTGCCGCAAAGAGTGTGCAACTTAGTCAGCAACTACCAGTAACAGTGGTAGGACCCACAAAACAGGTCTATAAAAAAATGGGGCTCAGTGAAGTTGCTGTAGCAAAGGCGCCAATAAGTGATTTGAGTAGTTTTGCCCGGCAACTGCAACAGTGTGGATCAATACCTCTGACCAAATAGCTAATCGGGCCACTATTCCACAAGGAATATGGCGGCAGGCTTTGTACGACTCTTAAGCCCTTAGTTTAGCGTAGCAATTTACTGTTCATTGAGATAGAATAGCAGATATGGACCGTACAAGTGCGTTAATTGCCAAAATGTTAAAGATAGAATTATTTTGTTTGTTTTTATTAACACTCTTTTCTTGTTTTGGGCACTACTACAAAGAGTTTTTACCCGATAGTTTTTTTTCTATCTCTTCAGACACTTCGTCGATTAATTATATTTCTTATTATTTTACGACCTTTATTATGTTCACGGGGTATTATTCTGGCCCATGGCTATTTTTTCCATTTATTATTTTTGCATTATTTTATTCTTTTCAGTTTTCCAAGAGGAACTATAAACTCGATCCTTTTAATATCTTTTTTCTACTGATTTGGTTATTAATTCTGTGTTATCTCGTTGTTCCATCAGCTCTTGGTGATGGTGTGTATTATTTAATTCAAAAGCACTTTTCAACTACATTACTGATTTTGGCAGCTATCGTGTCGTTTTTAGTATTCATATTTGTTTGTTATAGGATCTCTTTTAAGCAAACGGTTATTACCGTAACTGCCTCTATATGGAACTCCCCGGATTTGATGAATAAGATGTTACATGCCCTAAACCCAGTTAAAGCAGCTTCTGCAACCGCTATTATTTATAAGCGCTGTATTTCCATAGTAAAAACTAAAATACCTTCATTCCTGCAAGGCCACACATCTGCTGCAAGCTCAAAAGCAGTAATTATCCATTCTTTGGCCCTGCCAAAAAGTGAACCAGTGCTAAAGAATGATTTTGATTTAGAAGTGGAGCTTGAAAATTCTAAAGCTACCGATAAGGTTATCAAAGATGAAAATATAAAAAGCTCACATCCGATCTGGGATGAAAAAAAGTATAGTGAATTAATAGATTGTCTGGCCATGAACAGAAGCATCAACAAAGTCAGTCATCCCGATGATAAATATTTTGAGCAAATTATCTCAAGGATTGAGGATAAACTAAATGATTTTCGCATAGATGGGGTGATTGTTGACGTTTTAAAAGGACCAGTTGTAGATACTTTTTTATTGGAGCTAGGAAAAGGGGTCAAAGTTTCCAAGGTTACTTCCAGTGCAGATGATTTAAGTGGGGCCCTTTATGGAGCTCCGATACGAATAGTTTATCCAATGCGTGGACGAACATCTGTTGGTATAGAGGTTCCAAGAAATCCCAGAGAGATTATCTATTTAGACGAAGTTTTGGCTTCATCTGAATATAAAGACTGCAATCAACACCTACCAATTGCCATTGGTAAGGACGCCTACGGTAAAACTTTTATCGTAGACTTGGCCGATATGCCCCATATGCTTGTGGCCGGTGCAACTGGAGCCGGAAAGTCAGTGTTTATCAATACGTTGCTAGTCTCTCTTTTAGTTAAAAAATCACCTCAAGACATGAAACTAATTTTGATCGATCCCAAACAACTAGAGCTTGCACAGTATGCAAAGCTTCCCCATTTGGCACTGCCAGTTATTAATGATGGCAAGTCTGCTTCGCTTGCACTTTTGTGGGCGGTACAAGAAATGGAACGTCGTTATTCCATCATGATGGAGTTTGGTGTACGCAATGTTGAAACCTTTAATAGTAAAATCCTTCATGCAAGTTCAAATGATGTCGATAGCATTAGAAAATTTTACGAAGCAGGACACAACGAAGACTACAAATTACCTTATGTAGTTGTGATTATTGATGAATTTGCCGATTTGATATTGAGTAAAGCTGGAAAAGAAATTGAAAACAATGTCTGTCGACTTGCGGGAAAGGCAAGGGCAGCAGGAATTCATCTTGTCATTGCAACCCAAAGACCTTCAGTGGATGTTATCACTGGGTTGATTAAGTCTAATTTCCCTACTAGGATTTCTTTTAGAGTTACAACCAGCATTGATTCAAGAACGATATTGAGTGCGATGGGGGCAGAAAAATTACTAGGTAAGGGAGATATGCTTTACAAAAGAGGAGTGGATACTGCAAGAGTACACTCTTCATATGTAGACGAAGATGAAATTTTAGCACTTGTTAACAACCTGTGCTCTTTGCCAACCGAGTTTGATAAAAGTGCTATGGATTTTCTAGAAAGTGATGGAAGTCCTGATGAATCAGACCCCTACGCATTTGGCAGTCATATTCCCACAGTGTTAGAATCTGGAGGTGGGGATGATGAACTCTATGATGAAGCAGTAAGTGTAGTGATGGAGTATCGAGCCGCCAGTGCCTCAATGTTGCAGCGAAGATTAAAAATTGGATACAATCGCGCCGCAAATTTAGTAGAATTAATGGAAGAAAAAGGGATCGTGGGTCCGGCCCAAGGATCAAAGCCTAGAAAAATATTAGTCAGTTTAGATTGAATATAAAGCAGGAGAATAATTGTGAACAGTATTGAGCTAGACGGCAATTTGGATGATATTCAAGAAATATTTAAAGTTGTTGAAGATGAAGAAGTAGATCAAGTTATTCATCAACTAATTAAAGAAAAAGGTGAGTTTAGCATCTGGAAAAGCGGAGATGAATTCAGTGAAATTTTTATTCCGGTAAGTTTTGAAGATGATATCTTATGTTTAAAAAGGTTTGAAGAAGAAGAAAGTCATTTAGTCGACAAGAACATTATGTTGAAATTTGAAAAAGCAAGATCCCAGTTTTTTACCTCTGGAACCTTGACCTATGATGATGAAGAGGATCTATTTAGTATTGACTTAGAATATGAAATCTTCAAAATGGATAAGAGGCAAGATGCCAGGCTTTGCTTAAGTATGTTTGAGGGTGTAGTGACATTTGAAAACGAAAGTTATGAGGCCTTTGATGTTTCAAAAAGTGGCATAAGTTTTATCAGCAACTCAAGTGAGGACTTTAAGTATCCTGAAGGTCAAATTATCAAGGATGTTGAGTTAAGCTTTAATGAACAAACATTTGCCATAAAAGAGGCACAGCTGCTTCATATTTTTCGAGTTGAAAATGTTAAAAAGCAGAAGGAGCGACTTAAAATAGGTATGAAGTTTGTCGATCCCTCACAAGAATTGATTGAAAGATTAGAAATGGAAATTACTAATTGCTCGTTGTATATACTGTCTAGATCGCATAAGTGATTGAACTAACCAACTTAATATTGATTGGGTCTACAGGTCGAAATAGTGGAAAAACCCTGCTAGCAACTAAGATTATTCATAATCTCAAAGATTTGCATTCCATTATAGGTTTAAAAATTACAACGATACATGCAAAAAAGGCAAAATGCCCAAGAGGTGGCAAAGGGTGTGGTGTTTGCTCTTCTTTGCAGTCTAATTATGAAATCAGAGAAGAACAAGATCCAACTTCTGGCAAAGATACTTCTAAGCTATTAAATGCGGGTGCAAAAAAGGTTTATTGGATATTGGCCCTTAAAGATTTTTTAGCTGATGCCATCTTTGAGCTTTTAAAAAAGATAGATCATGGTGCTATCATTGTTGCTGAGTCAAATTGTTTAAGAACCATAGTTAAGCCCGGCCTATTTTATGTAATGCAGGGATCTCACCCCCACGAGATAAAGTCTTCTGCTAAACAGGTTATACACTTTGCTAACCAGGTTATCTCTTTTGATCAAAGACATTTGGATTTTTTACCTCCCAAGATAACGTATCATGGGAAGCTTTTAAGCTATAAAAGAAATGCAACTGCCATAATATTGGCCGGAGGCAAAAGTACCAGAATGGGCCAGGACAAAAGATATCTGGACGTGTTAGGTAGGCCGATGCTTTATTATATCTATGAGCAAGTAAAGAATAGATTTGATGAGGTTATACTTTGTATCGGTTATGCAGACTCAGGTGACTATACTGAGTTTGAAGATGCTTTAATTGTACGAGATGAACTGGCTGATATAGGTCCGCTCATGGGTATGAGTGGAGGGCTTAAGCTTTCAAAACATGAGGTTAACTTTATTGTGGCCTGTGATATACCCAATATTGACTTTTTAGTAGTTGATCAAATGATCCAAATGCAAAAATCACAAAAAAAAGATGCAGTGATACCCAAGCATAATAATTTTATTGAGCCTCTGCATGCAATTTATCAAAAGAAGATGTATGAATCTATGTTAAGAGCAATCAGGCAGGATAAAAGAAAAATCACAGATTCTTTTAAACAAAAAAATGTTTTGTTTATGGATTTTCAAAATGAACTTAGTGCTGTCAATATAAATACGTTTGCAGACTATGAGAATTTTAAAGATAAAAACCTAGCTCAAAGGCCAAAGAAAGCCAGTTGGCAGTTACGTAACGATCCTGGGTACCTTGAAGAGATGCCAGGTTGTAACTGAACCTCAGTCCATAGTGAAAGCTTGCAGAAGACCTTTTGTGGATGCTGTAATCGGCCCTAATCCCAGGTCCAATATAAGCAATTTGTTCAAATGTTTCTCTAAAATAGTGGACTGAAGCAAAAGCAGTTATAGTTTCAAACAAATTCCTGGCAGAAAATAAGCTTTGAATTAGTTTAAAGCGATGCCCATATCCAACACCTCCAGAAATAATATTTTCACTAGTTGCCCCAGGTATAACAGCACTGGTCGCTATTACAGCGTACTTTAAAAAAGTTTCAGAGATATAAAAATTTAAATAGCCATCCTCTAAATCATTAAATTTTGTGGCATAAATTAACTCAAACGATAAAAAGTCAGTTGCTTTTAAAGGATGGTGGTTAATGTGAAACAATGCTGTATAAGAGGTACTGTCTTGAGCGTTAATGTTATAGGTAGTATCAAAAACACCGGTATCTAAATTTCTTTCATGAAAAACAAGCTCACCATCGACTTCCTCGCTTTTAACATTGGCTACGCTACTAAATGCTTTTTGGGCAAGTATTTGGTAGATAATAAAAAGCAAGATTGTTATTTTCATTTTGCCTCATCCTTGTATGCAAGGTCGTCAAAATGGTTGCCTGGGAAGTCACTTATACCCATGCTACCGGCAAGTTGTAATTTATATTTTAAATGTGCGTGTTTTGCCTTTTCTAAATCGATTTGGGTCTTGGTCATTTCTAATAGTGCATGACTAAGATTATGAAATGATGACTTTCTGTCTAAATATAACTTAAGTGTGTTATCAAATAGATTTTTAAGGTTGATAACTTTATTGCGCAGAATTTTAACTTGGTTTTCCATGTTTAAAATATGCCTGTAGAGTCGACGAACTGAAGATTTTGCATGGTGCATAGATTTTTTTAAGCTCTCTTTGGCAATTTTATTGTTAATCACTGCCCGCTCTCTTCTCCTTTTATTAAAGAGACCATTTTCTCCCAGGATGGTCCAGGTAGCATTTATTGAGGCCATCAATTCTATGTTAGTAGAGTTTAGAGTACTTGTTTGATAACCAGTGTCTGAAAATCCACCTGCAAATGTGTGCAGGTAGGCACCTAAATCAATGCTAAATTCGGGTAGAGGGAGGTTTTGCTTGAGTGCAAGCTTATAGTCTCTATTGGTATTTTCGATTTGTAGTTTGGCATCCAACACTTTTGAATTTCTTCTTTCTGCAATTTCTAATGCTTCATCAATTCTTGTGAGTAATTCGACATGTCTTAGTTTTTCATCAGTGACATAACGAGTGCCAGGTGGATCATCAAGCAACATGGACATTTGTTCATCGGCTACCTGGGACTTTGTTTTGGCATTATGGTAGACTTGTTGTGCCCGCAGATATTCTTCTCTGGTTTGATAGTATTCTCTTTTGGCAATTTTGCCAGAAGCAATTTTTTGACGGTTTAGGCGATAAACAAATGAGGCATGGGCCAGCTGTGTCTTAGTGGCCTTTTCAATATTTTTTTGCATCAATAGTTCAAAATATCTTGCAACTAGTACGTGCTTTAGGTCTCTGCGCTGTTCAGAGATTATTTTTTTTCTTCTTTTAAATGTAGATTGTGCATTTAAGTAGGTTAAGTAGTCCTTTCCCCAGTTAAAAACTTTATAGTCTCCTAGGCGAAGACCAAACACACCGCTTGGAGCATTTCCTGGATCTCCTGACTTAAGATCGCTTATTACATGTTTGTTGGCCTGTAACATCAAAGAAACTGGTGGAAACCAAAAGGAGTCTCGGGCATTTTTCCAGTCGAGCTCAAGGTTACCTACTTCCAATTTTTTAATGTTATGATCGTAACTTTTTCTTATACCCTGCTCAACTGCTGCACTAAGGCTTAATTTTTTAAAACGATCTTTAAAATCAAACTCTTTAAGTTTTTGAATGTATACATTTTTGCCATCTGTTCTTCTTTTGTAACTGTCTTTGGCAAGCTCGTGTGATGGCATCTGAGAAAATGCACTGCTGGCAATTAAAGTTGTAAAAATAGCTATAAGTAAAAATTTCATAAATCCAAATAATTTTAGTTATTTATTGGAGCTATGTCAAAAGTAGTTATAATTGTAATCCAGGACAACCTTGCATAACTATATCCTTAGTCATATCTTCAATCCTCGATTTGGCAAAATAATACTCTCTAAGAATTGAATTATAGTTGATGCGCAGCCGTTGAAGTTGCAGTTGTTTATACTTTGGAATCTGTTTGGCCAAATTTCTGTTTCTGGCTAGTAGTATTTTAAGTTTCTTTTTGTGTTGTACTTTTTTATTTCTTTCATCGAGGGAATCTTGACACTTTAGACTGACAGTTGGGTCCGTAATTGCACTTTTTAAATACTCCTGAGAAAATGCTGCGACAGGGCAAAGGTGTAGGCTAAGCGTCAATATTACGGTAGTGCTCGTTAGTATCTTGGACCTGTATTTTTTTGCTAGCACAAATTTCTCTTTTTCATTACACGTTTGCTATTAAAGATAGGTCTATTGTATCATATTTTTGCAAGTCAGAACCTAAGGTGATAGATTCTACCTTTTATGAAAAATTAGGGGAATTTTTGGTGGAGAATGATTTTAAAGTGTTGGTCTTAATTCCTGCACGCTTTGGATCAAAGCGATTTCCTGGTAAACCGCTGGCAAAGATTTTAGATAAATCGATGATTCAAATGGTTTATGATAATGCCCAAAGCAGTGGAATGGAGATTTGTGTTGTTACCGATAATTCTGAAATTGAGCAGCATGTAAGATCTTTTTCTGGAAATGTCCGCATGGTGGAAGATGACGTACACTCTGGCTCTGCAAGGATCTATTTGGCCTACAAGCGCTATTTTAGCAATAAAAAATATGATTTGATCATAAATGTGCAAGGTGATGAGCCCCTGCTTGCAGGAGATGAGTTACTTAGGCTTGCCAAGTTTCACATGAGCTGCAAAGAAGATATCTGTACTTTGGTAAAAAGAAAACATGACTTCGGGGAGGAGTTTGATGACTCCAACCGAGTTAAGGCAATCTTTTCCCAGCAAACTGGTAGGTGTCACTATTTTTCCAGATCAAAGATACCATATGTTAGCCAAGGCGAAGAAGCACTTTATTGGTTTTTACACATTGGGGTGTATTCCTTTACGCCTTCTGCCCTAGAGCGATTTAATCGTGGAGTTGATTCATATTATCAAAAAGTAGAGAGGTTAGAACAATTGGGGGCACTTGATATGGGGCTTACCATTTCAGCTATCGAAACTCACAAAGAGCTTATTGGGGTGGATATACCTGAGGATATTAAAATAATTGAGGGAGTAATAAGTGGCAAAGCAACAGGGAGTTAAAAAATTCATCTTTATCACTGGAGGGGTCGCCAGCTCTTTGGGAAAGGGGTTAGCGTCTGCTAGTATTGCGGCATTGTTAGAAAGAAGAGGAATCAAAGTCAACATGCTCAAAATGGATCCCTATATCAATGTTGACCCAGGGACGATGAGTCCTACTCAACATGGTGAAGTTTTTGTAACTGATGATGGGGCAGAGACTGATTTGGATTTAGGACACTATGAAAGATTTACTTCTTTGACTCTGACCAAAAAATGTAATTTTACCACAGGGCAGGTCTATCTTCAGGTAATAGATAACGAAAGAGAGGGGAAATACTTGGGTAAAACTGTGCAGGTTGTTCCTCACATTACCAACGAAATAAAAAGAAGAATACATGTTGCAGCGGAAGAGTCAGATCTATTAATTGGAGAAATTGGTGGTACTGTTGGAGATATTGAGTCTTTGCCATTTATGGAATCAATCAGACAATTTGCTTCAGATGTTGGACATGAAAATGTTCTATTTGTACACTTAGTGCTTTTGCCATACATAGCCGCTGCCGGAGAGTTGAAGTCTAAGCCTGCTCAGCACTCTGTCAAAGAGTTGCGCTCAATAGGTCTTTTTCCACAAGTTATTATCTGTCGCTCTGATCGAGACATTGAAGATAAATTTTTGGATAAGCTGTCTCTGTTTTGCAATGTTCCCAAGGCCAATGTGTTTAAGTCATTTGATCTAGATTTGATCTATAAGTTACCAGTAGAGTTTCACCAGCAAGGTGTGGATCAAAAGGTAACAGAGCTTCTGGGGATTTGGACTGGAAGGCCAAATATTAATGATCTAAAACAAGTTATTTTTAATTTTGAAAATCCACTTACGACAGTTAATATCGGGGTTGTTGGGAAATATACAGAGCTTATTGAGTCCTATAAATCTCTCGATGAGGCCCTAAAGCATGGTGCAATTTCAAATCAAGTAAAATTAAAATTAGTCTATATTGATGCGACTGACTTAGAAAATAAAAAAGACCTCGATAAAATTTTAGGACCAATTCACGGAATTTTAGTGCCAGGAGGCTTTGGACAGCGGGGTACTGAGGGCAAAATCAACGCCATTAGATATGCCAGAGAAAAAGAAATACCATTTTTTGGCATTTGCCTGGGAATGCAACTTGCTATGGTCGAGTTTGCTCGCAATATTGCCAAAATCAAAGACGCCACATCGGAGGAATTTCAAACCACGGGTAGTAAGATTATTCATTATATGAAAGGTCAATCAATTGACGTGCGAAAAGGTGGCAGCATGAGGCTTGGGGCATATAGCTGTCACTTAAAGCGGGGAAGTAAAAGTTTTGAATTATATAAAATGCAAGATATCTCAGAAAGGCATAGGCATCGATTGGAAGTGAACAATGATTATGTAGAAGAAATAACCAAAGCTGGCATGACGATTGCGGGAGTAAATAAGGAACTCAATTTGGTTGAGGTGATAGAACTTTCCAACCATCCATTTTTCATCGGGTGTCAGTACCATCCAGAGTTTAAATCGCGACCATTTTCACCCCATCCCTTGTTTAAATCATTTATTGAAAAATCATTTCAAAGATCAAAAAGTGTTTAGGGACTAATTTTATGAAAAAAATAGACTTTATAATTGGCCCATGTGTTTTAGAAAATGAAGCGTTGGTACTCAACATTGCAGAGCGCCTTAAAGATGATTTGGGGCCTTTTTCAGACAAGATTAACTTAACTTTTAAGGGGAGTTTTGATAAGGCCAACAGGACCTCCATAGACTCATTTAGAGGACCTGGTATCGATAAAGGTCTTGCCATGTTGGCCAGAGTTAAAAAGGATTTTGAGCTAAGTGTGCTCACTGACTTTCATCTTCCCAGTCAGGCCAGCAGTGTCGCTGAAGTTGTCGATATTTTGCAGGTACCAGCTTTTTTGTGCAGGCAAACAGATATGATCGTAGAGGGGAGTAAGGCCTGTAAAACACATGACAGAGTATTAAATATAAAAAAGGGCCAATTTTTATCTCCAATGGAGTGTGAGCATATTGTTAAGAAGGCGCAAACCATTTTACCCAATGATAAAATTTGTATAACTGAGCGAGGAACTTCTTTTGGCTATAATAATTTAATTGTAGATATGTCATCATTCCAAATACTAAATAGTTTTGGAGTAAAATCAATATTTGATGCTACCCATGCTGTTCAAAGGCCCGGAGGGCAGGGCACTACTTCAGGTGGAAAAAGGGAGCAAGTGGCTTGCTTGGCAAAAGCAGCAGTGGCGGCAGGGGCCCAAGGAATTTTTTTAGAAACTCATCCCAATCCCGAGCAGGCCCTGTCTGATTCTGCAACCAGTCTACCGTTGTTCCAGGTAAAAGATCTAGTGAAGCAGCTAATTGATATATATACAGTGATCTCAACACACTAAGGTATAAATCTATGAAAGATCAAATTAACTTTTTAGAATTGGCCCGTAAGTATGAAGATAAGCTCAGGCCAATTAAAGTATTTTTAACTGATGTAGATGGCATTTTAACAGATGGTAAAATCTATTTTGCAGGAGATGAGGTTGGCTTCAACCGTTTTTTTCATGTACATGATGGATATGGCTTTAAGCTATTGCAAGCTGCCGGCATTAAAGTGGGAATTATTTCTGGAGGAGCAAGCTTAGGTCTTGAAAAAAGATTTTCAACTTTAAAAGTAGATTATTGTTTTATAGGCAACGAAGATAAAAGAGAAGCTTATTTGAAGATTAAAGAAGATGGATTTAAAGATAGCGAAATCTTATATATGGGAGATGAGCTATTTGATTTGCCTATTTTAAAAAGAGCAGGATTTTGTGCTACTGTACCCAGTGCTTGCCTTGAAGTTCAAGAGGTAGTTGATTACACAACTTTTAGAGAAAGCGGACAAGGGTGTGTTCGAGAAGTTATCGACATTGTCAGGTTTGCCCAAAATATTGTTTCTTTTGTTCCTGACTTTGATGAACTTTAAATAGCGATATTGATTATTTAGCCATTGCAACTTTGATATGATCCTCATAGAATTATCGGATAAAATATCTTAAATGGAGTTTATGTATGGCAGTTTCAAAGAAAAAAGCAAAAAGTCCTACAGATGCTAAAACAACTACAAAGAAGGTCACAAAGAAGACGACCAAGAAGGTAACAGCAAAAAAGACCACTACAAAAAAAGTTGAAGCAAAGAAAAAAGTGGCCAAAAAAGTGGCGGCAAAACCGATAGCAAAACAAAAAAATACCATTACATTTCCCGAAAAGGATTTAAAAAAATGGCTTGAAGGACGTGCTTTTTGGAGTCACGACGATTGGCTGGGTTTGCTAAATGACCTTTACAATCAAGGACATACCGACCTTGTGTCTACAGATAAGGGCAGGTGTGCTATCGGAGACTTTCTAGAAAAGTATCGGATGACCTACTAACAAGTTTGTTGTAATTGCGAAATATATCCTGCGAATGTACCGTTATCGGACTTGATAACGCTTTCTAGCATTTCAGTGTTTTTGTCGCCCAACGTTTTTCTCTCCATTTCATAGAGAAGCTGTAAAAGCGTGCGATAAGTGATATCGCATTTGGTTTGATTACATTTAATGGTGACTCTTAGGCCCTCACGAATTAATTGGGCCACTTCCTCTAACGTTACATATGAACTAGTATAGGTGTCGTAGAGTTTTCGATTTGCGTATTTTCTGATTAATCTTTCCGGGGCCGACATAGAACCTCCTTGATCAAGCCTCATGACGCACAGTATCACGCGTACTGTTTTTTGTCAATTTGATTATTATTTAGGAAAAATTTTCATTGTGGCCATATGGTCAAAAAACTCATAGGTTGTCTGATTATTAATTTTTTGGATTCAAAGTGGCGCCTGAATATCAATGATTTAAGGGTGTTAAGCAGGCATGCTTGGAACCTTGGTAGTGTTTTTGGGTGATCCATGGGTCTTTCAATGAGTACGCTGAGATTATTTAGCACACCTTTATTGTTTATCTCAAATATTAAAACACACCTTTCAAAAAGGGCAGAAGATCCAACATAACATTGCTTAATTTTATTCCTATAGGTAAGGATTTGGTCCCTGATAATGTTTGGAGTCTCAGATATATCCAAAACGGCCGTATTTGAATTTGGGTCAACATCAAGCTCAGATAATGGTCCTGCCACTGTACTACTAGCATCGTTGTTAGTACTTGGAGTGGTGCAAGCAATGGCCAAGAGGTAAAAGATGAAAAAAAGCAGATTTATTTTATTAATGTTTATTCCCTAGTTTAACTATATTTTTTTAATTTTGTTAAAAGCCCAGCAGTTGAGTCTTTTATGATTGGAAAAATGATCATACAAACTAAATACATGGACAACTGCCCCAACACAGAGATCCAAGCAATACCCTTGAGCATTCCGGCATGGGCAAAAAAGAGTGATCCAAAACCAATCATGGTAGTAAGGGCCGACAACTGTATTGCTTGAGCAATAAATTTGACGCTAGAAATGGAGGTGCCAGTAACTTCTAGCTCTCTATGGCGCACGTGTACCCCCATATCGACACCGGCTGCAAGAACCGCTGGTATCATTGCTACATTTAAAATGGTAAATCTCTCACCTACCAACCCCATTAAAGTAACTAAAACTGCGATACCTAAAATGAGTTGCATCTCTAAGATTAGAGCACCTGAAAATGTTTTAAAATCAATCCAAAAAACAATAAATGCTCCGATGAGAAAAAGCGCCATCACTACTCTCCCATCGTTGATTATATAGTTGATAATGGCCACAAATACTAATGTATCACTACCAATTCTTAGGTCCATGAAATGTTTCATCCCATCATTTAGGACATCTGCAAATTGCCATATTGCTTGGGCGGTAGTTTGTTTGTGGCGGGGATATGCCAAAACAATATTTCCTCCCTCTCCAAAAGAATGTTGCAGACGAGTAGGTAAGTCATTCAACGTATAGGGTTTTGCATCTAGCCAGGACATAATTTTTGACTTTTTTATGCCGACTTTGTCAATCAATTCTTGATCGGTAATATCCTTGACTAATTTTTTTAGCTTTTTGAGTCTTCTAAACCTAGATTTCATGTCAGTAGGTAATACTGAATGTATTGAAATCACTTCTTTGATAGCATTTTTTCTTTGATCCTCTCTCAACCAGTTTGCCAACTTTAAGGCCGACTTCTCATTTTTGACCCAAAGTGCTGCAGGAGTCAGTGATTTTCCGTAGAGTTCATGGGCCAAACGGTTCATTTGCTCTACTTTTTTAGAAAGTTGATGCATTCTTTCAAAATCATATTCAAATTCAGCGCGGTAGAGCCCAACAATCATGAGTGCGATAACAATAGGGGCGAGCCAAATAAGCTTAGAAGAAAATGGGTAAAACCCAAATATCTCTACGGCTTTTGGAAACCTCACTTGAGGGCGTAAGTATTTTCCAACTACGGGAAAAGTTAAAAAGTATACAAAAAAGATGGATACAATACCAAGCCCTGCAATGACTCCTAGCTCTGAAAAGCCGCGAAAATCGCTATAATACAGCACCAAAAAAGCAGCAGAAGAAGTAAGCATGGCAGATAGAAGAATCCTGCCCATGGTAAGGTAGGTAAATTTTAGAGCATTTTGATGAGATAGGCCCTTTTGTCGCTCTTGGTAGAATCTCCTAATCAAATGAATACCATACTCAGCTCCCAATCCGCTTAAGATTGCAAGTAAAAAGGCAGTCAGGACGTTAATCTGTCCAACAAAGTGTTGAGCTATACCAATGGTCCACCCCATGGATAAGACCATGGCGCAATTGACGAGTAAAGCAGCGCGGATGGAGCCGATTCCAATGACCATAATGATAAACAGTGCCACGATGCTGATAATACCTGTGCGGGCGATGTCAAATTCCAATTGTTTTTTATCGTGGACCTTTTCGATGTATCGCCCGATGATATCATAGGGGATCTTCTGCCCAAGGACGTTGTCTAATCGTTTTTGCACTACATGAGTTAGGTCAATTGATCGCTGTACTGCCACTGAATCAAATGCAGGTTTAATGAGCAGCATGGCGTACTTTTTATCGTGTGACAGATAATAGCGTTGTGGAGAGCTGTCTTTTTTGAAATTTTTAAAAAAATCAAGGGCATCTTCTTTTTTTTGCTCAATTTCGGGGTCTTCTGCTAGCCCCAAGTCAAAGTTATCCGTACTTTTACCAAACAGCACTCTAGCGTGTCTGGTCATTTTTTTAAAATCTTTTTTAGTTAACAGGTAGAGAGATTTATCTCTTAGTAGATACTCTTCTTTTTCGTAGAAAGTATATTTAACATCGGGAACACCTTTTAGGGCGTCAGACAACTGTGACAAGTATTGCTCAGGTTTGTGAGTTGGCCCCACTAGCACAATGAGATAACCAACACCGCCTACTTTTTCAAGCACATAATTCATGTCGTTAACAATCTTTTTATTTTTTGGCAGAAGGTCAGAGAGGTTGAGATTTATGGGCAGCTGCCCTCCACTTTTAAATCCTAAAATGCTAATTACAAGTGCCAAAACAAAGAAAAAATACTTGAAGCGAAAATGTGTATTGTAAATTTTGCCAAACATTTATCGCCTTGGTTATATGTTAACGTGCAACTACTTTTTAAGTTATTATATTTGAAGCAGTTAGTAAAAAAAAATCAGTGTATTTCGGCCGAAGTTGTTGACTTTTACATAACCATTTGGCACGATGCACATCAGCATTATTTGTCATAATTAAAAGAATTAACAAGGATATCTCTTTTGAAAATATTTCTAATCATAATCACTTTGTTAGGATTGGGTCCTAATATTTTATATTCCAAAGAAGTGGGACCTAAAGCAGTTGTAGAGATTATTTTTAAAAAGGCCCAGCAAAAAGATATTGCTACAGATGCAAAAAAACAAGCAGCATTGAATAAGTATATTAACTTTACCACAATGGGAGTGAGCATACTTGGCAAAAATAAAAAACCATTAAGTAGGGAGCAGATAAATTGGTTTAATAAAACTTTAAAGTCCATCATCACTAGAACTGTTTACCCTTTAGCGCCTAAATTTTTTAAAGATGTGAAGGTTACTTATGAAGGAGTTGAGGTAACCAAGCAAAATACAGTTGTGAAGTCAGTTGTTTTTAGTAAAGGCGAGGAGACAGAAGTTGCTTACTACCTCAAAAAGTTTCAAAAAGAATGGAAAATTGTAGATATTGCAATTGACGATGAATCGTGGACCGAAGGGATTAATGAACAAGTCAATAGAACTATTAAGAGTGAAAAATGGGCCGGAGTAAAGAAGAGATTGACTAAGAGATTGAAAGAACTAAAAAACAAAAAAAATAAAAAAAACAAATCCTCAAAACGCAAAACAAAAAAGTAGTTTACTATGTTAAAAAATATTATTTTCTTATCTATGATTTTTTTGAGCACGGCTTTACAAGCAGAAGCACTTAAGTCTACTAGGCTAAGCTTGCAAGAGGCCATTTCTTCTGCACTTGCATCAAATTTAGAGCTGAAGGCCTTTAAACATATTATCAATGAGCAGTACCTCGATGTGAAAATAATTAAGGCTCACTTTAAGCCACAATTTGAGTCGACTTTTGGGGTTGGGCCAATCTCCAAGATTAGCGGTGACGCTCTTGAGTCCACCCAAGACTTTAACCAATGGGGAACAATTTTTCTTGGCAGTATTAAGTTTATGTGGCCGATGTATGCATGGAGACGTAAAAAAAACTTAATTCAAGCTGTTATCCAGGGGGTTGATGTTAAAAAAGCAGATAAAAGGGCCAAAGAATTAGAAATTATATATAAAATTAAAGAGGCATATTATGGGGCATTGTATGCGTTGACGATGTTAGATTTTGTTGAGGGTGTTGAAGAAGACTTGCAAATGGTTGTTGACGAGCTCAAAAAAAATAAATCCCCCAAAGAAGATATTTATAGAATGGAAATCATGAGGGCCATGCTTGAAGGTGAGAAGGTTAAAATAAATAAAGGTTACGATTTGGCCATTACTGGGCTTACTACTTACGTCGGTTTAAGTGATGTTACCAATGTGGTTCCCAGCCAGAAGTGGCTGACATATGTTCACAAGAAGTTAGAGCCAGTTGATCATTACTGGAAATTGACCCAAAGAGTACATGTTGATTTAAAAAGAGTTAATGCCGGTATTAGAGCTAAACAGTATTTGGCACAAGCTGAAAAAAAGGGGCAATACCCAGTAATTGGTATATTTGGAAGCTATGATTTTACTAGTTCCAGAATGAGCCAAAAACAAACCAGCAAGTTTGCTTACGACCCCTATAATAACAATGAATTTGCTATTGGGGTAGGCATTAAATGGGACTTTGATTGGGGAATATCTAAAGCTAAAGCGGAAAAACTGCATGCCAAAAGGCTAGAACTAGAAACCATGAGAAATTATGCCCTAAAATCTGGGCCCGCACTTGTTAAGAAGTTCTGGCTCGATGTGGATGAAGCTTCCAAGAAAGTTAAGCATACCAAGAAGGCCTTTAAATATGGAAAAAAATGGTTTAGAAGAATTGCATCTAATGTGGGGCTTGGACTGCTAAATGCCAGAGACCTCGTTGATGCCTATGAGGCCCGTGCCTTAACTTTAAAAAATTATTATGAATCGATATATAATTACCATATGGCCTGGGCCAGATTTTCAAAAAATTTGGGAGTAGAGGTTGACTGAAAAAACTTCTAGAGCGAAGGTTCAATCAAATATAAAAAGGGTGGTCATAAAATTAGGTTCTAGCGCCATTGCCTCAACACAAGAGGGTATCGACTCCAAGAAGTTAAAACACCTAGTAAGTGAAGTAGTAGCTCTGCATAAACAAGGTATTCAGGTTATAGTGGTAAGTTCTGGTGCAATAGCTGTGGGGAAAAAATACCTCAAGTACGATGAAATACAACTTAGAGAAAATAGAAATATTGCCGTAATGCAGGCCCTCAGTGCTGTGGGGCAACCCTATCTTATGAGTGCATACAATAATTTTTTTGCACAAGAGGGAGTTTGTGCTGCTCAAATTCTTTTGACTCATGAAGATTTCAAAGATCGCACCAGATACTTAAATATGAAAAATACAATAAATGAACTACTAGAGCAAAATGTGATTCCCGTTTTAAATGAAAATGATAGTGTTAGCTTTAGTGAGATATCTTTGGGCGATAATGATCAGCTTGCGGCGATGACTGCCCAATTGCTACAGGTAGATCTTTTGGTAATGCTCACTGAATATGATGGACTCTATGACAAAAATCCCAATGAACAAGATGCAACACATATTCCAATAGTGCCTTATCGCCACGACTTTAAAGGCGTTGCTTTTAAAAAGAAATCGAGTGTCGGAACAGGTGGTATGAAAACCAAACTAGAAGCTGTGACAAAACTTACCTCTCTTGGCATTCCGGTAGTGATTGCATCCCATAACAAATTGCATCCCATTGACAGAGCAGTATATAAAGAAGCAGGTACTTATTTTGCAGCAGATAGTAACATCTCAAATTCAAAAAAGAAGGGGTGGATTGTTACAACTGTCAAGCAGGGGTGCCATATCGTCGTGGACGAAGGTGCTTATCGGGCCTTAAAAAGAGGCGCTTCCTTGTTACCTTCTGGTATTACCAAGGTAAATAGTAAGTTTAAACGTGGAGATTCTATCTTTGTAAAATATGGAAGAAAAACCGTAGCAATTGGATTTTGTGAGTATGACTCTAAAGAAATTGAAAAAATTAAAGGACAGCAGGCAACTAAAATAATCGAAGTTTTGGGTTTCTGCCATTCAAGTGTCGTGCTTCATAGAAATAATATGGTATTGAAGGAATAAACATGAGCGTAGAAGACATCGGAAAAAAGGCCAAGGACGCATCAATTGCATTAAGGCAATTGACAGAGGAAGATCGATTTAGAGCATTAACTGCTATTGTGCAGCTTTTAAGAGACAACAAGCAAAAAATTATAGCTGCAAATGAAATCGATTTAAAAAGTGCCAAAGAGCAAAACTTGTCAGATGCTTTAGTCGATAGATTGACATTAACAGCAGATAGAATCGATGCAATGGCCCAGTCAGTATCTGATATTGCTTTTCAAAATGCAGTAGTTGGTGAAGTGGTATCTGCCAGCAAACTTGACAATGGACTGTTGGTTAGAAGAGAGAGAATTCCAATTGGTGTTTTAGCGATGATTTTTGAAAGCCGTCCAAATGTTGTGGTAGATTGTTCTGCCTTGGCCATAAAATCAGCAAATGCGATAATTTTAAAAGGTGGCAAAGAAGCTTATCAGTCTAATAAATTATTGGGGGAGTTAGTTAGGCAGGCCATCGAAAAAAATATTCCCAAAGATACAATCCAAGTTATTGATTCTTTCGATAGAGAAATAGTTAGTGGCTTATTAACTTTGAACAAATACGTGGACCTAATTATACCCCGTGGGGGAGAAGGGCTTGTTAACTTTGTCTATGCAAATGCCACGGTGCCAGTTATTGCTCACTTTAAAGGGCTCTGTCACATTTATATCCATGATGATGCTGATTTACAGAGTGCTTTGGATATCTGTTTAAATGCCAAAGTTCAACGACCAGGTGTTTGTAACGCAATGGAGACGTTAATTATTCATGAAAAAGTTGACGATAAATTTTTACAGGAGTTGATTAATAAATATATTGAAAATGGGGTAGAGCTTAGAATGTGTGAAAAACTAGCACCTAGATTCCCCAACCTCCCTAGGGCCTGCAATGTCGATTGGGATAGTGAGTATCTCGATAAAATTTTATCGATTAAGCTTGTCACAAATGAAGATGAGGCCATTGATCATGTTTTAAAACATGGCACAAACCACACTGAGGGGATTGTCGCTAAAGATCAAGAGGTGATCAAAAAATTTATCAATGGTGTTGATGCATCTTGCGTAATGGTAAATGCTTCCACTCGCTTTAACGATGGTGGTCAGCTAGGTCTTGGGGCCGAGCTTGGTATTTCAACTACGAAAATTCATGCCTATGGCCCAATGGGTGCCTCTGAATTAACGACTTTAAGATTTATCGTAGAGGGTAGTGGCCATATTCGAACCTAATATAAAATAGATCATAAGCCTCTGTAATTTTAAGAAGTTCATAGAGCAAGTCTTACTTTTTGAAAGAAAGTTGTACAACAATAATGGTTTTGTTAAACTTGTCGTCTTAAAAAAACAAGAGGTGGAATCGGAGGTATTATGGCCGGACATAGTAAATGGAAAAATATTCAACACAGAAAAGGTGCTCAAGACGCTAAAAGAGGAAAGATTTTTACCAAGTTAATTAAAGAAATTACTGTTGCTGTCAAAACTGGTGGTGGACCAGATATCGATTCCAACCCCAGGTTGCGCTTGGCCATATCAAATGCCAAAGGTGCAAACATGCCCAAGGATATAATTGAGCGTGCCATTAAAAAGGCTTCAGGAGCTGGTGGGGAAAATTATGTTGAGGGTACATTTGAAGGCTATGGACCAGCTGGGGTTGCAGTATTTGTAGAGGTAGCCACTGATAATAATACTAGAACCATTGCCAATATTCGCTCTTACTTTAATAAGTATAGTGGCAGCTTGGGAAAAGATGGCTGCTTGCAATTTGTATTTGAACGAAAGGGGATTTTTAATCTATCTAGTGATGGGATTGATGAGGAAGAATTCACATTGGAGCTAATAGATGGCGGTGCCGAGGATGTTGAATTTGATAATGGAGTAGTCACAGTCACAACTCAGATGGAGGACTTTGGTCCGGTGCAGAAAAAGTTTGCGGAGTTAAAAATTGAACCCCAAGAGTCTGGCCTGCAAAGAGTTCCGGTAACTTACAAAGAAGTTGATCAGAAGTCCTTTGCTACACTTATGAAGTTGATAAATGTTTTAGAAGATGACGACGATGTTTTAAACGTTTATCACAATATTGAGTTTAGCGAAGAGCTGGCACAACAAATATAGGAAAGTCTTATGACTCACCCCCTTGGCATATGGGCGGCCATTGACATTGAAACGACTGGTATCGATCCAGTCAAAGACTCTATTATTGATTTGGGATACCTTCAATTTGAAGGTACCAAGTTAATAAAAAAATACAGCTCGTTGGTGCAGTTTGATGGGAATCTGTCATATTTTATCCAAAAGCTCACAGGCATATCTGCAAATATGCTTCACAATGCTCCATCCTGGGATGAAGTGGAGCTTCACTTACAAGAACTTTTTGGCCACAGCTTATTGGCGCACAATGCAAGCTTTGAACAAAAGTTTCTTGAGCAGTATTTCGACGATATAGATGATGGAAATGAGCGAGAAAGTTTCGAAGATACTCTCTACTACTTGGCCTTACTTTTTCCCGATATTGGCTCATTAAAACTAGAAAATTTTATTACCGGTTTTGGGCTTAGAGATGGTGAGGTACATCGTGGACTTGAAGATTCAGTAGATTTATTGAGGGTTATTCTAGTTGCCACTAAGCTTATTAGAAGAGATAAAACTAGATATCAGTTTATCTTAGAATCCTTTAAGCAAAACGGTATGGGTGACTTATGGTTTTGCAAGTTTTTTAAGTTACCTGAGTCAGAGCTAACAGAGATTGCTCAGCAGATTGATTTCAATTTAGAAGAAGTCGTAGAGAAAATTCCTCAAGGTAAGATTAGTGTTATCTCCGATGAGGGTAATCAAAAAGACCAAGATAGCTTGAATGATTTGAAACCTAGATGGTCGTTTGAGTTTAATGGCGAAAATATCAAAAACATTTTAACAGATGAGCAAAAGGTACAGGAAGTATTTCCGCAGTATAAATTTAGAAAGTCTCAACTTGATCTTTCTTTAAAGGTGGGACAGTCTTTTAAAAATAATGTTCACAGCTTAGTGCAAGCACCTACTGGTACGGGGAAAACGTTGGGCTATTTATTACCAGTTGCTCTTTTTGCTCTCAATGAAGATAGACAGATATTAGTGGCAACTGGAACCAAAACCCTCCAACATCAAGCTATGACCAAAGATGTTCCTCAAATTAAAAAATTGTTGGGACTTAAAAATGATGACCTAAGAATCAGACGACTGATCGGTTCGAGCAATCATTTTTGCGAGCTGCTTTTTAATCAAAATAAGCAGGAGACAAACCTTTTGGCAGCCGTAAAGAGCTTTGAAGAAAAATTTACAGAGATGTTTTTTGAATTGGTTTTTTTTCATAATAGCTTAGTGGGTCCAAATGAAGTCATAACCAGAGGGGACATACCTTATGTGTTAAAAAAACAGTTTAAATACTTTCACACTTTGCAAGAGGAAATAGCAGTTGATTTTAGAGCGTGCTCGGGAAAAAATTGTCCCTTTGTTAGAGGATGTGGATATATTGCAGGATTGCAGGCCGCTAAGGATGCAGAAATTATAGTTGGCAATCATGCCTTGATGTTTTCTTGGCCTAAAGGGTTTCCAAGACCCATGCATGTAGTAATTGATGAGGCCCACAAGATTGAAGGTGAAGTTACAAACGCATTTTCTTTGGAAGTATCACAAATTGCTTTAACCAAACTGTCTGACCACCTGGTACATTTACAAGGAATTGGTTCACTGTTTTATCTGTTGTCTTGTGCACCAGAGGGAAGTGAAAATGCGACAGAGCTCATTAATGAGATTAGAGATGAAGCGCAAAAAGTGAACGAAATTTTACAAGATCACCTGGAGCCACTAGAAGATTTAGTAGAACAGCACTTTAAAAAGCTACCTCGATTTACTAGTTTATATTGGAATGAAGTACCAATGTTTACAAAAGATAGTAACAAAGGGGTGGCGGAGGCAGCGATCTTAAACCATTTAACTAGTGTACAATTTGTTATTACTGAATTCTATAATTATTTATTTCCATACCAAGAGCGTTGGAGCCAAGGAAGTCTAGTTGACAAAAAAATGATAATGGCATTTTCTAGGTTTGAAAGTTTTATGGGGCAGCTTGAAGATTTGATAACGGCCTTTGATCTATCGCTGGGAAGTAAGGAAGGATACGCACATTCTTTGAAATACCATGAAGAATATGGCTACACGCTGTTTTCAGCACCAATAGATGTTGGACGAGTTCTACACGACGGCGTTTTACAGCCTTCTTCGTCAGTGGTTTGTACTTCAGCAACACTCGGAAATGCAAATGGTGATCACGGTACTAAGGGAATAGAGTGGGCAAGTGGTCACCTGTATTTAGATGGTGAAAGAAGGTTTCGCACGGGCTTTTATTTACCGGCCGTTTTTGACTACAAGAATAAGGCAAAAGTATTTCTTTGTGATGATACTTTGCCTCTCTACGATACTTTCTTTGTAGAAAAAACATTAGTTCCAATCATGAAATTGATCCGTAAGCTAGATGGAAAATCCCTATTGCTCTTTTCCGCCAAAACAAGATTTGAGGTAGCTAGAGAAATTTTAATCAAAGAATTTGAAGCAGAAAACCCAGTCTTTATTCAGGGGATGGGTAATAAAGTTGTAGATGATTTTAAAAATACTAGTAACGGCATTTTGTTGGGCATGGAATCTTTTGGCGAAGGCATAGATATTCCTGGTGAATCTCTGCAGTTTCTATTTATTGATAAAATTCCAGATATTCGCATGGATCTCGTTATCAATAAAAGACGTGATTTTTACGAAAGAACTATTGGTAATGAATTTACCGATTACTTTATGGCCCATCGAGCAAGATCTCTTCATCAAAAACTAGGCCGACTTCTTCGCACTGAACAAGATTTTGGTGCTGCAATAATTGTTGATTCTAGAATCAGGAAGTGGAAAGGAAATACAATCCAGAAACTTTATAAACTGATGGAGCCATATCAAATCAATCGCAGTGGACTTGATGCCGCTTGTAAAAGTATTCCCGGCTTTTTACAGTCTTAGATTAAACCTCTTCGAGATCGTTTAAGTATTTAATTTGAATTTTTAGATTCTCGTGATCAGATTTAATAAGATAGGGGATAGCTAAATATTTACTTATGTACATATCTACGTAAGGTAGTTGTTCACCCTGTGTCAAACTTTGTGCTGTCTCTTTATCGATGTCTTCATAGAGTCTAAAATGTTCTGCAAAAATAGTGTTGTCTTCAATGTTAACAGCAACTTGAGTTCTCATTTTTTCTAGTGCGATTATTTTCGTTTCTGGTTGGTGTGCATATTCCCAATCATTATTACTTCTTATAACAGAGTATATATTTTTCATCGTAGAGCGAAAATGTTTTGAGAGAAAAAATTGAAAAGCAGTGCACGCAAAAGGTGTATTAATGTAAAAACGTGGAGGTGTGGGAACTTGGCAGCTGCTTTGTCTATCATCTTTTGCGAAAGTGTAGATGACATGATTGGTTTTTCCGTCGTGGAGATAGTGCTCAACAATATTATTTCTCCCCAGTCTCTTTGAGATGGTAACTTCTTGTGGTATCCAATCTTTGGCAAAGCGATAATTTAACTCTAGTGCCAAAATTTCCCCTGATGATACTCTGCCAAATAGTTTTGCTTTAAACAGGTGGCCAAGACCACGATTATCCTGGAACACTTCGAAGCTTTCTTCTGCGTAAGCTCGATCGCCAGTATAATAAATAAAGCCACCGCGGTAGAGTTTATGGGTGTCTAGTTTTGGCAGCACAATATCAAATTCATCCACGATGCTTCTCCAATTATTGGACAAAAAAGGCAAAGTAATTGTTGTCCATATAAACGAAGTATAATATATTGTATACGAAATTGCATCGTGATTTTGTAAACTCTGACTTTTAAAAGGTTAAATACTCTATGGTACACATCAAAAAAGGCTTAGACCTACCAATTCTTGGCGCCCCCAAGCAAGAAATTGATAGTGAGGTTAAAAAGTTAAAAGTAGTGGCCCTACTTGGCGGTGATTACGTCGGTATGAAGCCAAGTATGTTGGTCAAGGTGGGGGATAAAGTAAAAATTGGAACTCCAGTTTTTGCCTGTAAAAAGACTCACGGGGTTGTTTATACTTCTCCTGCAGCTGGTAAAGTTATTGAGGTTAATAGGGGGGCAAAAAGAGTCTTTCAATCTCTAGTTATTGAGCTTGCAGATACAGAGGAGCAACTGACTTATAAGTCATATAAAAACAAGCAGATTCAGTCATTAAAATTTGAAGAAGTGAAAGAATTGCTAATTGAATCAGGCATGTGGACGGCATTACGTGCTAGGCCATACTCCAAAGTACCAGCTACCGATACAAGACCACATGCCGTCTATATTACCGGCACCGATACCAATCCTCTAAGTCCAGACCCAAAACTTATTATTGATAAAGAAATGGATGCTTTTAAGGACGGGATAGAGACTCTTTCTAAATTAACCGAAGGCAAAACTTATGTTTGTGTGAAAGAGGGGATTGAACTAACACTGCCAAAGCATTGCACCCATGTTGAAAAGTGGCGCTTTAGTGGTGTCCACCCTGCAGGCAATGTAGGAACTCATATCCATTTTATAGATCCTGTTCATGCTGAAAAAGTTGTTTGGCACATGGGATATCAAGATGTAATTGCTGTGGGAAAATTATTTAAAACGGGCAAAATTTCATTGGATAGAGTAATTTCTATAGCTGGACCAAATGCAAAAAAACCCCGTTTGGTAAAAACTAGAATTGGTGCAAATGTTACGACTTTAGTTTGTGATGAAAAAGTGGGCGATAATGTACGGGTAGTTTCGGGCTCAGTTTTTAAAGGAACAAAGGCGTTTGGTAATTTTGACTACCTTGGTCGTTACCATCAACAGGTTTCTTTGCTGGAAGAGGGAGACAAAAGAGAATTTTTTGGGTGGATAGTTCCAGGTAGCAAGAAGTTTTCTTTGACACGTGCTTTTTTATCTAAGTTTTTTCCAGGCCAGAAGTATAAAATGACGACTACAACTTCAGGAAGCCCAAGAGCCATAGTTCCAGTTGGACTTTATGAATCTGTCATGCCTTTAGATATCTTACCGACACAACTTTTTTACTCCTTGATGGCAGGTGATACTGATCAGGCCCAAAAATTGGGGTGTATGGAATTGGATGAAGAAGATGTGGCACTTTGTACCTATGTATGTCCGGGAAAAAATGATTTTGGAGCGGCCTTAAGAAAGAATTTAACCACGATTGAAAAAGAAGGATAACAAGAATGAAGTTTATTCGTAACCTCTTTGATAAACAAGAAGCACATTTTGTAAAGGGTGGTAAGCTTGCAAGGCTTTATCCTCTTTATGAAGCAATAGATACTTTCTTGTTTACTTCAGGTGAAGTAAACAGGGGAACTACCCATGTAAGAGACAGCATTGATCTAAAACGTTTGATGTCTATGGTAATTATTGCACTTACTCCTTGTATTATCATGGGGATGTATAATACAGGCTTTTTGGCCAACAGTGCCATATCTGCAATGAACTTGAGTGAGGTGCCTGGGTGGCGTGCAGAATGTTTGCTCTATATGGGACTTGGATTTGACCCTACCTCTATCATAGGCAACATAATACATGGTCTGTTGTACTTTTTACCAATTTTTATTGTAACAAACATTGCGGGGCTATCCATTGAGCTGCTATTTAGTGTGGTTCGCAAACATGAAATTAATGAAGGGTTTTTAGTTACAGGTATGCTCATGCCCATGATTGTTCCGGCTTCCATTCCTTTGTGGCAAGTTGCAGTGGCAGTTATCTTTGCCGTAACGTTTGCCAAAGAGGTTTTTGGTGGAACCGGCAAAAACTTTTTAAACCCGGCCCTTGCAGCGAGAGCATTTTTATTTTTTGCCTACCCCGGTGAGATTTCGGGAGATGCTGTTTGGGTTGCAGTTGACGGACATACAGGAGCTACGGCCCTATCCCAACTGGCTGCTGGTGGTACAGCTGCTTTGACCGATACTTGGTGGGATGCATTTTTGGGATTTATTCCTGGAAGCTTTGGTGAAACCTCGACACTTGCTTGCCTTTTGGGAGCAATGTTTTTGATATATACCGGTATTGGTTCCTGGAGAATTATGCTGAGTGTACTTGTTGGCATGATCACACTTTCATTTTTATTCAATATAATTGGTAGTGATACAAACCCCATGTTTGCAGTTGGTCCTTCTTGGCATCTGGTGACTGGTGGTTTTGCCTTTGGAACTGTATTTATGGCCACTGATCCAGTTACTGCCGCAACGACAAATATGGGTAAATATTATTATGGGTTACTAATAGGTTTTATGGTAGTTTTGGTTAGAGTTATCAACCCTGCTTTCCCCGAGGGGATGATGCTAGCGATTCTCTTTGGAAACCTCTTTGCCCCCATCATTGATTATTTTGTTGTGGAGTCAAATATTAAAAGAAGGGAGTTAAAAAATGGCATCAGATGATAGTGTACAAAAGACACTGATAGTCGCAACACTTCTTTGTATAGTATGTTCTATCTTGGTTTCTTCTGCTGCTGTCTTTTTACGGCCTTTGCAGGAAGAAAACAAAAAAATGGATATTAAAAAGAGTCTGTTGTTATCTGCAGGTTTATTAAAAGATCCCCAGGCACCAAAAGAAGAAATTTTGGATACCTTCAAACAGATAGAAGCAAAAATTATTGATCTAGAAACCGGGGATGTAGTGTTAAACGTTCCCGTAGAAAGCTTCAATCAAAGAGCTGCTGCAAAAGACTCTGCCCACAACAAAATGATAAAAAAGCAAGATGATTTAGCAGGGATTTCCATGCGCTCCAAAAGAGCAAAAGTGTATTTTGCCAAAGAAGACGGTGAGGTTAACTTAATTATTCTTCCAATTCATGGAAAGGGACTATGGTCCACCCTCTACGGATTTTTGGCCTTAGCTCCAGATACTAAAACAATTAAAGGATTTGGTTTTTACGAGCATGGAGAAACTCCAGGACTTGGAGGCGAAGTAGATAATGCTAAGTGGAAAGCATCATGGAAAGATAAAACAGTTTACAACGAAAGTTTTGAGCCGATTTTAGACGTAGTCAAAGGCAGAATACGACCAGGAAGTAGTGATGCCTACCATCAAATTGATGGATTATCTGGGGCAACTCTTACCAGCAATGGTGTTGAAAACTTGGTTCAATATTGGCTCGGTAAGGATGGCTTTGGTCCATTTTTGGCCAAATTTAGAGGAGGAGCAAGATAATGAGTATCAAAAAGACTTTGTTTGATCCACTCTTTAATAACAATCCCATCGCATTGCAGATTTTAGGCATTTGCTCGGCACTAGCTGTGACTACAAAGCTAGAGACAGTTATTGCTATGTCTGTGGCGGTTACGATCGTCACTGGTTTTTCAAACCTTGCAGTTAGTTTAATTAGAAGCCATATGCCAAACAGTATTAGAATAATTATCCAGATGACCATTATAGCTTCACTGGTTATTATTGCTGATCAGGTTTTAAAGGCATACTTCTACTCAATATCCAAGAGTCTATCGGTGTATGTAGGGTTAATTATCACCAACTGTATAGTTATGGGGCGGGCCGAAGGCTACGCTATGAAAAATCCTCCTCTGATGAGTTTTTTAGATGGGATAGGCAACGGAATTGGGTACAGCCTGATATTACTGTTTGTTGGGGTTTTTAGAGAACTTTTCGGTAGTGGATCACTGCTGGGCTTTACCATCTTACCACTAACTAATGATGGTGGTTGGTATAATCCAAACGGTTTGATGTTACTAGCACCCAGTGCTTTTTTCCTCATTGGGGTATTTATTTGGTTAGTAAGAACTTGGAAAACAGATCAAGTGGAAAAGGAATAGGCCATGTTAGAAAACTATCTCAGTATAATAATTAAGTCGATTTTTACAGAAAACTTGGCGTTAGGGTTTTTTCTTGGGATGTGCACCTTTCTTGCCGTTTCCCAAAAGGTAAAGACGGCCATGGGACTCGGAGTTGCTGTCATTGTTGTACAATCGATTACAATTCCTGCCAATAATCTCATCTATAATTTGCTACTAAAAGATGGCGCTCTGGCTTGGGCAGGACACCCAGAAATGGACCTTTCATTTTTAGGCTTGATCAGTTATATCGGCGTTATTGCCGCAATGGTACAGATTTTAGAGATGACCTTAGATAAATTTTTTCCTCCATTATATAATGCGCTAGGGATTTTTCTGCCTCTCATTACGGTGAACTGTGCGATTTTAGGTGGATCACTTTTAATGGTTGAGCGAGACTACACTTTTGGTGAAAGTATTGCCTATGGTGTCGGTTCAGGTGTCGGTTGGGCCATGGCGATTGTAGTGCTTGCAGGAATTAGAGAAAAAATGAAATATAGTGATGTGCCGGATGGGCTAAGAGGGCTGGGAATAACTTTTATTACCGTAGGGCTGATGGCCTTTGGCTTTTTGGCATTTTCGGGAATACAACTTTAATTAATGTTAATGAAAAAAAATAGGAATTGCAGATGAATGTAATTTTGCTCGGTGTTTTGATGTTTACTGTAGTAGTTTTGGCCCTGGTAGCTCTTATTCTGCTTGCCAAGTCGAAATTAGTAAACAGTGGTGATGTTAGTCTCAATATAAATGGTGAAATGGATTTGAAGGTCTCTGCTGGTCAAAAGTTACTTGGAGCACTAGCTTCCCAAAAGATTTTTGTATCATCTGCCTGCGGAGGTGGAGGGACTTGCGGCCAATGCAAGGTTGATGTAGAAGAAGGTGGTGGTGGAATTTTACCCACTGAAACTTCTCATTTTACAAAAAGAGAAATGAGGGCCGGTGGCAGACTCGCCTGTCAAGTTCCTGTAAAACAAGATATGAAACTAGCTGTACCAGAAGAGGTATTTGGTGTTAAAAAGTGGATTTGCAAAGTAAGGTCAAATCATAATGTTGCTACCTTCATTAAAGAATTAGTATTAGAAATTCCAGCGGGAGAGTCGGTTCCCTTTCGGGCCGGGGGATATATTCAGATTGAGTGTCCTCCCCATGAACTTTCATATAAAGAATTTGATATTGAGCCAGAGTACCGAGGCGACTGGGATCACTTTAATATGTGGCAATATAAGTCTGTAGTTAAAGAAGAGACAATCAGAGCATATTCTATGGCCAGCTATCCCGAAGAGAAAGGGCTAATCATGCTCAATGTTAGGATTGCATCTCCACCGCCAAGAACTAAAGGCATTCCACCTGGTATCATGTCTTCTTATATTTTTAATCTAAAGCCTGGGGATGATGTTACAATCTCTGGACCATTCGGAGAGTTTTATGCTCGCGAGACAAATAAGGAGATGGTCTTTGTTGGTGGTGGCGCAGGCATGGCACCCATGCGTTCACATATTTTTGATCAATTAAAGAGACTTTCAACCAAAAGAAAAGTTACTTTCTGGTATGGAGCTAGAAGTAAAAAAGAGATGTTCTATGTAGAGGACTTTGATACTCTTCAAAAAGAAAATCCTAATTTTTCTTGGCATGTGGCCTTAAGTGATCCTCAACCAGAAGATAACTGGACTGGGTTTACAGGCTTTATACATAATGTAATTCATGATAAGTATTTAAAAGACCATGAAGCACCTGAAGATTGCGAATACTACATGTGTGGGCCACCAATTATGAATAAGTGTGTTATTGATATGCTCTTAGACCTTGGCGTTGAAAGAGAAGATATAATGCTCGATGATTTTGGATGATTTTTAAACTATGAAAACTTATAAATTTGTGGCCCTAAGTTTAATCTTAGGGCCTTTTATTATTAGTTGTATAGGCCAGCGAGATTCAGTGTTGACTATCAAGGGTAGAACCATGGGGACTACCTATATAGTTAAGTATGTAGCACAAGTTGACATTCCCACAAATTTAGTTTTAAAAGAGAAGGTTGATGAAGTGCTTGTCAACATTAATCAAAGTATGTCGACCTATATAAATGATTCTGAAATTTCATTATTTAATCAAAACTATAGTACTACTTGGTTCAATGTCTCAAAACAATTTATAAAAGTATTGGCCCACGCCCAGAAAATCTCAAAAATTACCAAAGGGGCCTTTGATGTTACCGTGGGGCCACTTGTAAACTTATGGGGTTTTGGTCCATTGGGTAGTAGAAAAATTCCCAACAAACAGCAGATAAAAAATAAATTAAAAACGATTGGATTCCAAAAGTTGATTATAAACCATAAAAAGTCACAGGTGAGAAAAAGGGATGCTAGAATTTATATCGATTTTTCCGCCATTGCCAAAGGATTTGGTGTAGACCAAGTATCCCAGCTTCTTGAAGATGAAGGCATTGATAATTATCTGGTAGAAATTGGCGGTGAGATAAAAGCTAAAGGGAGTAAACCGCGAGGTGTAAACTGGAAAATCGCAGTGGAGTCCCCCAGACCAGATGACAAGACATATAGTAAAATCTTAAATATTGGTGGATTGGCCCTTGCAACATCTGGAAATTATCGAAATTATTTTGATGAATATGGAAAGCGCTACTCCCATACAATAGATCCCAAAACCGGAAGCCCCGTAGAGCATACATTGGCAAGTGTTACAGTTATTGATAGTAACTCTTGCATGAATGCTGATGCTTGGGCCACTGCATTTATGGTACTTGGTCATAAAAAGGGGATGGAAGTTGCAAAAAAGGTTGCAATTGCAGCATATTTTATTTATGAAGAAAACGGAGCATTTGTAAAAGTTGCAACACCTAAATTTTTAGAGCAATTTAAATTATGATAGGAACTAAAAAACGGCCATGTTTGATTACTTTTTTTTAACTCTTGTATTTTTTGGAATTTTTCTAATTTTTATGTCAATTGGTGTGATCTTAAGTGACCTGCAAATTAAAGGATCTTGTGGTGGCGCCAGTAAACTGACTGGACAAAAGTGCCCTCATTGTTCTGGAACCGGTAGTGCGAGTACCTGTAGCAGCTCAGTTTGAATTTTTAAGTCTACCAAAACCCACTGGTCTGGCGCCTAAGGATATAAATGAAAAGCTTTATAAATACGTTCTTCGTTAGTACTTTTTTGGTTCTAGCAGCAATTGCTAGCATTACCTCAACGAATCTTGTAGATGCAAAATGTTTAAAATGGGGAGACACGTATAAGGTAGGGCAACTTGATGAAAAAATATTAAATGAAGCCAGCTCCATTGCTATCTCCAAAAATTATAATCGCCTTTATCACATGAATGATTCCATAAAAGACACAACAAATCCTACTGGTTACTCAACTGCTCCTTATTTTTACTATACAGATGATTTGGGTAGTAAAACAACGAAAGTTAAAATTAATAATGTAAGTTTAACAGATGTGGAAGATATGACCTATGGGAGTTGTCACAGCAAAGTAGCAGAGGATAGGTGTATATTTATTGCAGATATTGGGATCGCAAGAGGAGACAGAAAAAATGTTAGTAAGCAAATAATAATAATCAAGGAAATGAAAAACTTCCCCGCATCCGTAGATCCTATTGTGGTCATACCAATTCAACTTCAAATAGAAAATGAGCAAAAAATGGATGCTGAAAGTATAGGAATTCACCCTGATGGTGATCTTTATATTCTTAGTAAAAATTATCATTACAAAGGATTTAAAAATTCTAAGGCCTTCGCTTCAAATTTGTTTAGACTAAAAAAACAAAAATGGGTTGATTACAAAAAAAGTGACAAGACTTTAACTATGAAAAACTATGGGACCATCGATTTATCAGATTTTTTCTCTAATAGTAAAAATATTAAAGTTCGTTATCCAGATTTTCCTGGTTGGCTCTATCAGGTGCCTACCAGTATGGATATTTCAAAAGATGGTTCAAAATTTATCATTCTAACCTACTTAGGTGCCATTGAAATACACTATGATCTCTCACAAGGTGAGCTTTCGCCAGGTTTTGCAAAATCATTATTACAAAAAAGCGCATCTATTCTACAGTTTAACAAAGAATTTGAAATTCAAACAAATCAAGAGGCAATTGCTTATTCAAAAGATACTGTAAGTTTTATATATACTAGCGAATATAATGCAAAAAAGTTTCCTGGAAAAAAACCTCTTATCCTTAAGCGCAAATGTCTATCACATAAATAGCGTTTTAAGGGCACAGTTCTGCCAGCTGTCTGATTTTTCAACAGTTGTAACAAAGATCTCCAACTTGTATGTAAAAACCTAAATTATCAGCGCTTAACCGCCTGAAATTACAGACGTTAATGTGGTATCTTTTTTGCATTTATTACCTTAAAAGATCACTTATTTAATAAACTTCAAGTTTAAAAGAGGTTCAAATGAAAAAGTTACTTAATTTGCGATGCACTTTGTTGATCAGTTATACACTGATGTTTATGTTCATTTCATTTTCTACACATGCTTGGAGAGAGACGGGACATTTTGCTGTTTGTGATATTGCATATAAAAACTTAACCAAAACAGCTAAAGCTAAAGTTGATGAAATTATGCAGGGAGAAAACTTTGTCTATAACTGTATTTGGCCAGATTTGGTTAGGTACTCAAAACAATGGAGACACACTAAAACTTGGCATTTTCTAAACCTTGAAGATCAACATGCAAAACTAGATTTAAACAAACCTGGAATTGGTTATTTAAATAGTAACTTACTATCAGAAAAAGGAGACATCTTAAGAGGTATTCTTCTGGCACAAAAAGTTTTGCAGACCAAATTTGATTGCAAGAAGGCCAAAGGGTGTAAGTCTCAACTTGATAATTTGAGATTTTTAGCGCACTTGGTTGCAGATATTCATCAACCAATTCACTTAGGAAGAAAAAGTGATCGTGGAGGCAATAAGGCCGAAGTTTCATGGTTTGGTGATCGCGATCATGCCTATAGTAACACATTTAAGGCGAAGCTTGCAAAAGGCCAGGTGTGTGGCGATCAAATTACAGTAAGAAGAAAATATAAGTATAAAACTTATTTTCATCCATTACTTAAACAACTTTGTGTCGCTACAGCGACTTACAGCTCAAAGATATCCCTTCACAAGGTTTGGGATTTACATTTTATTGATAAACTACTCGCGGATAAAGGGTTAGGGCAGGAAGAAAATGCTTCCCCTTACTCCTATAAAGAATATGCACAATATATTACAAAAGGACTTTTGGTAGATACAATATCTAAGTGGCAAAACTCAAGCATTGTAGATTGGGCACAGGAATCATTGGGGCTACGCGCACAGATGTACGACTTCACTAGAGCAGATTTAAGTGGAGAATACTATCGCAAAAATATTGAAGTAATAAATAGCAGGCTAGCGCAAGCTGGGTATAGATTGGCGGCAACCCTCAACAGACTGTTTGATAAAACAGTAAGAGACCACAAGCAAAATCAATATTTAGCAGAGCAAGAACAAAAGCTTAGTAGAGCAATTCGACAAATGCTTGACAACCCTTCTAAGTAAATACTTTGAAAGAGATCACCTGAAAAATTATTGGTAGACACATAGTTTCTAATTAATTCATAATATATAGTGTTATGGATAACAATCAATTACATGATGAACTGCTAAGAATCTCTAAAAATAATAACATCAATTTTGATGACCCTACAAAAATAGATAAAGACAACTTTGAGTGTTTTTTTCAAGACGTCAGTGACTCTTTTGTGTCAATGCAACTTAAAAAATCTCAAGCTGAACTGGAACATGAAAAGCTTAAAGTTGTTGTGGATAATACTCCATGCACTATCTCTTGGATTAACAGTAAGCTTGAGTACCAATGGGTTAACAAGTCATTAAGTGAGTTGTGGGAACTCCCGGCAAAAGAGTATGTGGGAAAAAAGGTTGGCTTTTTAACCAAGGAGAGCTATTTCTACGAGTTTTCAAAAGAGTTGTTTGCTCAACCTAAACCGACTCTATACAGAGAGTTAGTTTCTGCTCACGAAGGGACGACTAGACATTTCTGGGTAGTAGGCAGCAAGTATGCAGGAGATACCGAAGCTGTAATTATCGGCATTGAAACCACAGAACTAAAGCAGGCCAAAAAAAAGTTAGAGATAAGCGAAAAACTGGTAGAAATGGACGACCTGACAGGCCTGTTCAACATGAGGTCGATGTTTTGTAAAATTGAAAATGAAATTGAAAGGGTGAGAAGATTTCTTAAGCCCTTTGGTGTCGTTATGATGGATATGGATAATTTTAAATCGGTAAACGATAACCATAACCATCTTTTTGGCAGCTACGTTTTAAAAGAAGTGGGCAAGATTATTAGGCGCCACTTAAGAAAGGTCGATATTGCTGCAAGGTATGGAGGAGATGAATTTTTACTGCTTACAATTCAAACTGGTGCTGCTGGAATGGAGACTATTTGTGAGCGTATTAGGCAGACCATAGAAGAGCGAGTTTTTGAAAAAGACGGTGATAGGATATCTTTGACTGTTAGTATTGGGTACTCGATCTTTTTTCCAGATATGGATATCTCTGCCAAAGACCTTGTAAAGCTTGCAGATGTTGCGCTTTACAAGGCAAAACATGATGGCCGAAACAATGTAAAGGGCCATTTATACGGTGATCAAACTTAAATTATTTTACAATAACATCAAATTCGGGGGCGGCCTCAATTGCTTTTTTGACAGCACATTGCTCTGCAGCTAACTTTACAGATTGCCGATATTTGTCTGGAAAGTTAGAAGGAAGTTCAATGTTAATTTCTATACGTCTTTTGTATTTGTTGGTTTCATCTTTGGTATCAACCTGACTTATTTTTATACCATCAGTTGCAATATCTCTTTTGCCACAGAATGCTCTGACATAAAAGCCAGCACAAAGTGCCATGGAGGAGAGAAAATAATCAAAAGGCTCTGGAGCGTTTTCTTGCCCTCCTACTACTTTGCTTTGGTCACTCACAACTTTAAATTCTTTAAAGCTTGCTTCGAGGTTTTGTCCCTCTAAAAATTTAACATCAATTTTCATTTTGTTCTCCAACTAAGCTTGGGGTAATAAATTCGTGAATCATTGTATTCAATTATTCGACAGATTGCCACATTATTGCTACTTTTTTTAAAAATTGGGGAGGGGACATGAACTCAAAAATAAAAGTATATGATGTGATGAGCAGTTTAGATTGGACAGTATTTTGTGTAATCTTACTATTAACCTTTTTATCGGTCATCTATGGTCACAGCTTAAAAAAGAAAACGTTAAAAACAGATGATGAAAAGGAATCATTTCTCGATCTCATTCTTATGGGAAGACAACTTACTCTTCCTATGTTTGTCGCAACATTAGTGGCCACTTGGTATGGAGGCATCTTTGGTGTTACAGCAATAGCATTTGAAAAAGGTGTTTACAACTTTGTTACCCAAGGTGCTTTTTGGTACATAGCATATCTAATTTTTGCCTTCTTTTTAGTGGATAAAATTGCACGGTACAAAGCAATTACTTTGCCCGATCTTATTGAGCAGATGTTTGGGCCCAAATCGGCAAAAGTATGTGGTGTTTTTAATTTTTTTAATGTGCTACCTATTGTTTATACAATTAGCTTGGGTCTATTTTTACAGTTAATTTTTGGTGGACACTTATGGCAGATGATGATTCTTGGTATTTTAATAGTTGTCGCCTATTCGATGTATGGCGGATTTCGGGCCGTTGTTTTTTCTGACATCATCCAATTTTTTGTTATGTGTCTGGCAGTTTTAACAGTACTGTTGCTGTCGCTTTATATGTATGGGGGACCAACTTTTTTAGTTAATAATCTTCCCAAGCAGCACTTTACTTTAACTGGAGGGGAGTCTTGGGCAACCACTTTTGTTTGGGGGTTTATTGCCCTTTCAACCTTAGTGGATCCCAACTTTTATCAACGAGTTTTTGCAGCAAAATCATCAAAGGTGGCCAAGGTTGGAATAATTATTTCAACATTGATTTGGTTCATATTTGATATTTGTACAACCTTTGGTGCGATGTATGCAAAAGCTGTAATTCCTCAAGCTGATTCCAGCTACGCCTATATGATCTATGCAATTCAAATTTTACCAAATGGCCTGCGCGGCTTTTTTATGGCCGGAATCTTGGCCACAATTTTGTCTACTTTAGATTCCTACCTATTTTTGGCCGGCACCACTATAACTTACGATCTAGTTCCCAGGAAGTGGAAAGGGAAGCCTCTTTTGCATCACATAGGGATTGTTTTTGTAGGGGGTTTGGCCATTGTTTTAGCAATAGTATTTAAAGGCAATATAAAAGTCGTATGGAAAACTCTAGGCAGCTACTCTGCATCTTGTTTATTATTACCAGTTTTATATGGCCATATTTTCCCCCGAAAAATTTCTGATGCACAGTTTGTTTTTGCCTGTATATGTGGGGTTGTTGCGACTACATATTGGAGGCTGGTGGCTCACCAGGGCTTTTTAAAACACGTTGATGAGTTGTATATTGGTATTTTAGCAACGAGCCTTGGTCTGTCAGTGTTTGCCGCTATGCGACACGCTTCGCGGAAGAAGATTTTGTAATAGCTTGCAATCCATAAATGGTGTAAATTAGCAATATATAAAGAAATTGATTACGCCGGAGGAACAGATGGGTAAAAAAGAAGACAAAGAGGCCTTAAATTATCATAGTGAGGGCAAACCAGGTAAAGTTGAAGTCGTTGCCACAAAACCTTGTGAAACTGCTCAAGATCTATCTCTTGCCTATACACCAGGAGTAGCTGTTCCGTGCTTAGAAATCGAAAAAAATATTGCCGAAGCATATAAATATACATCAAAAGGCAACCTCGTTGCAGTTGTCTCTAATGGTACCGCAGTTTTAGGGCTTGGTAACATTGGAGCATCGGCATCAAAGCCAGTTATGGAAGGCAAGGGGGTGCTTTTTAAGAGATTTGCCGATGTTGATGTTTTTGATATTGAAGTAAATGAACCAACCGTAGATGGTATGGTTGATTTAGTAAAAAAGTTAGAACCAACGTTTGGTGGAATTAACTTGGAAGACATAAAAGCTCCAGAGTGCTTTGAAATTGAAGAGCAGTTAATTGAAGCTATGAACATACCAGTTTTCCATGACGACCAGCACGGCACAGCAATTATTGCCGCAGCCGGTTTTATTAATGCACTAGAGATATCTGGGCGCAAAATTGAGGATGTCAAAGTAGTGTACAGTGGAGCAGGTGCAGCTGCTGTGGCTTGTGCAAAGATCTTTTTCGACCTTGGTGTCTTAAAGCAAAACCTCATTATGTGTGACTCCAAAGGGGTTATTTATAAGGGCCGTACAAATGGAATGAATAAATATAAAGAACAATTTGCGATAGAGACTGATAAAAGAAGTCTTAAAGATGCGATGGAGGGAGCGGACGCATTTATTGGCGTTTCGGTAAAGGGCTTACTAACCAAAGATATGGTAAAAAGTATGGCAAAAGATCCAATTATCTTTGCCATGGCCAATCCAGATCCAGAAATACTACCCCAAGATGCACTAGATGCCAGAGCTGATGTTATTATGGCAACTGGGCGATCTGATTTTCCCAATCAAGTAAATAATGTTTTAGGATTTCCGTTTATTTTTAGAGGGGCCTTAGATGTAAGGGCCAAAAAAATTAATAAGGAGATGAAACTTGCCGCTGTCTATGCTCTTGCTAATCTGGCCAAGGAAAAAGTTTCACAAGAGGTGAAGAAAGCATATGATAACTGTGATTTTAGCTTTGGTAAGGACTATTTAATTCCTAAACCATTTGATAAGCGAGTTTTAACTTGGGTTGCTCCCGCTGTTGCACGGGCTGCGATAGAGACCGGTGCAGCGCAAACCATCATAGAGGATTTTGATGAATATACCAAGAATTTAGAAAAAAGGATTGGAACTAAATAATTTATAAGATATGGAGGTCTTCTAACAAGTAGTTTAATTGGAGAACAATGTTTCAACGTAAGTATATTTTTGAAACAAAGAAAACAAAGTATTTTAGATACTTGAAAAATACAATTTTTTTACTTTTTCTGCTGGTTGCAGTGTACTCAGTTTTATCGACTTTTTTTATAATGTTTTCAGTAAGAGAAAATGAAGAGGCCAGTGACTTTTTTTATAGAAGACCCCCCGATGCGATTGTAGTGTTTACAGGTGATGGTGGAAGGATTCCCTATGCAATTAAAAAGGCACTTGAGTATAAGCAAGAAAATTTAAATATTTTTATAACTGGAGTTTATTCAAAAAATACCGTTGAGACTCTGCTACGCCCATTTAAAATAAATAAAGACATAGATTTAGGTCACCTAGAGATAGATTATACTGCCAGAAATACTGTGGAAAATGTGATTTCCACTCTACGTTACTTAAGGGGTAAAAAGGGCCTAGATAAAGTCTTAATTATTTCTCACGATTACCATATAATGCGAATTAAGTTAATCATGAATAAACTCAAAACGGCAGAAGACAATTATCAATTTTATTATTCAGGAATCAAAACCGATTATAAAAACCTAAGAAACCTAAAACTCCTTTACAAAGAGGTTTTCAAATTGATCCGGACCTATGGATTTTTACTCTTTTGGACACCCGAGACTCCTTCAGAATCCGTGTTAAAAAATTAAGTTGGCAATTAGATTAAATTCGTTATAAGTTCCAAGATAACTATTAACGTGTAAGTTGACTTCGTGCGGCAAGGTGTCTTGGGGGTTATATGTCAGATATTGGCAGTAGATTTATTTCAATATTGGGTTTATTTGTTATGATTGGTGTGGCCTATCTATTTAGTGTTGATAGGAAAAAAATAAACTGGAAAACAGTAATAAGTGGTGTGTTGCTACAGGTTGTTTTTGGTATTTTGATCCTCAAAACTCAGACGGGTCAAAGTGTTTTTGAAGGTGCCAGAAATTTTTTCTCTTCCATTCTTGCTTACACTAACGAAGGCTCTAAATTTGTATTTGGGGGATTGGTCGAAATTCCCAAAGTGGGATTTGTTTTTGCCACAATGGTACTACCGACAATAATTTTTATGAGTTCGTTGATGGCGGTGTTGTACCACATTGGGATTATGGGTTATGTAATTAAAGTAGTTGCTTGGATCATGATGAAAGTCATGGGGACATCTGGTGCGGAATCTTTAGCTGCAGCAGCAAATATTTTTGCAGGTCAAACTGAAGCCCCACTCGTTGTGAAACCATTAATTAGTAAAATGACTGAGTCAGAAATAATGTCCCTGATGACCGGTGGTATGGCCACGGTTGCAGGTGGAGTTTTGGCCGCATACGTTGGTATGGGTATTGATGCCGGGCACCTGTTGTCGGCGTCGGTTATGTCGGCTCCTGCGGCACTTGTATGTGCAAAACTTCTAGTACCGGAGAGGGGAGTACCAGTTTCTTCAGGGGATATTGATCTTAAAATTCCAAAGTCTTCAACAAATATTATAGATGCCGCAGCAGCAGGAGCTTCTGAAGGGCTAACCTTGGCCCTAAATGTTGCAGCTATGCTTCTTGCCTTTATCGCCCTTATAGCCCTGATTAACGGGTTTTTAGGGATGGTGGGCGGATGGTTTGGTTATCCAAAATTTGGACTTGAATTGGTGACGGGATATATATTTTCACCCGTTGCGTGGATCATTGGTGTTCCTTGGGCCGATTCTTATCAAGTGGGAACACTTTTGGGTAAGAAGTTAATTCTAAATGAATTTGTTGCCTACTTAGATCTGCAGCAAATGATGAAAGTTACAGGAGAAGGGGCCCTGTCACCCAGGGCCGTGACAATTTCTACATATGCACTATGTGGTTTTGCAAACTTTGCTTCAATTGCTATTCAGGTTGGAGGCATTGGAGGGCTTGTGCCTGAACGTAGAAAAGATTTTGCAAAATACGGAATTAAATGCCTTATTGGCGGCACTCTTGCCTGCTTGATGACGGCCTGTATAGCGGGTATATTCATATAAAAGACTTTTAACAAAAAATTCATTAATCTAAGGAACACAAGATGGCCAAGGAGCTAATAATTAACCAGACGCTCAATGAGTGTCGAGCCGCATTGATTGAAAATGGTGAGATCATTGACTACGTAATGGATCGTGGGAGTGATGGTGTAGACAATAACCCCGTTGTGGGAAATATATACAAAGGAATTGTACTTAGAGTTTTACCCGGAATGCAGTCGGCCTTTGTCGATATAGGACACGAAAAAGCAGCTTTTTTATATGTAGATGATGCGTATATTCCCACATTGGAAGAGCAAAGAGATATGGCCGAAAAATTACAAAAACTTCAGGAAGAAAAGATTGAGTCCAAAGAGTCCGGGGAAATTATTCCTGATGAGCTAAGCAGCTTATCGGAATCTGTGAATTTGCGGTTTTGTTCAGATAAATCGATTGAAACCTTTTTAAAAGAGGGGCAAGAGATTTTAGTCCAGGTGTCCAAAGAGCCAATTTCAACCAAGGGCCCTCGCGTTACTAGACATATTACTTTAGCAGGGCGCCATGTGGTCTTTATGCCTTCCATTGAGCACACCGGTGTTTCAAGAAGAATTCAAGATGAAGCAGAGAGAAATCGCTTAAAAGATGTTCTCGACTCAATTCGTCCAGAGGGTAAGGGAGTTATTGCAAGGACTATCGCGGATGGCCAATCGTACAAGGTTTTAAAGTTTGATTTCAATATGTTGGTAAAAATTTGGAAAGAAATTTCTAAAAAAGCTCAAAAAAGTAAAGCGCCAGTGCTAATCCATAAGGACTTGACCTTTGTTCAAAGAATTCTAAGGGATATTACCGATGAAGAGGTTGTCGGAATTGTAGTAGATACAAAAGAAAACCTTAAGGAAGTAGAAAAATTTACCAGTAAGTATTTAACAACCCTTAAGGGTAAGGCATCTTGCTACACTGGTGACATGCCCATCTTTGAACACTATGGAATAGACCTAGAGGTTGAAAGGGGCATTAGTAACAAGGTATACCTAAGGTCTGGTGGGTCTATAAATATAGATCAAACTGAAGCCCTCGTTTCTATCGATGTAAATACCGGTAAGTTCGTTGGAAGAAAGAACTTAGAGGATACAATTGTTAGAACAAACTTAGAAGCAGTAAAAGAAATTGCCTATCAACTAAGGCTTCGCAATTGTGGTGGATTAATAATTGTAGATTTTATTGATATGGAAAAAGCTGAACATCGAGACAGTATCTATCAGGCATTGATAGAGGCGTTGAAAAAAGATAGGGCAAAAACAAATGTTCTTCCCATATCGGGGCTTGGTTTGATTGAGATGACTAGAAAAAGAACCCGGGATACATTAATTAGGATTATGTGTGACCATTGTTCTTACTGTGAAGGGACTGGTCGTGTTAAATCTACACTGACCGTTTGTTACGAGCTAGTAAGAGAATTAATCAAGACATTGAAAAAGACTAAGGGTAATAAGGTCTTTATTTATGCTCACCCGGAAGTAACTGCACGGTTATGCGGTGAAGACCTTGATATTATTGAAAATCTCGAAAACGTATATGCTAAAAACTTGATTGTACGATCCGAAAATAATTATCACATAGAGCAGTATGAAATATTTGCTCAGGAATTTGGTAGTTAACTTCGGAATATTTGGCTCCCCTAAGGGAGCCAATAAGCTGACTACTTCTTATTATTCCATGAGTGAGCTCGTATAGAAGACTTTTCTTTGTGGCTTTTAAAATATGAGTGTATAGCGACAGCTCCAACCGCAAGGCCAACTGTTGCTAGTGCACCTATTAACATAGCGCTCCATACGCCAGTAATGGATAGACCACTACCTGCAGCTACTTTTGCAACCGCCATTTTAGTTGTGCCTACTGCACCCTTTGCACCTGCTCCAGCTGCTTTTGCTGCACCAGCGCCAGCTCCTTTGGCAACTCCGGCTCCCTTAACTCCTCCTGCTGTAAGGCCACCTTCAGCTTCTACCGCTACTACTTTTCCACCTATCCCTCGTATTACCTCGGTTTCTACGAGTGGGTTATTCAATTGTGCTACTGGCATATGTCCCTCTTTTATCTTATAGGTTAAACTAAATTTATTAAGTCAGATTGATTGGGCGTATATTATACGCTGATGAAACGGAAAGCAAGAAAACTCTGGGAAAAAACGTAATATATTTATTGGAAGTTGTTGACAATTAATGTTTCATACAATAAAAAACACTAAATTAAATTGAGCGGTAGTGTAATAGTAAAAATGAAAGATAAACAAGCCAAATTGCTTAGCAAACAAGAGAGTAGGAGAGCTTTTCGAGAAGTGCTTACTTCTAAATACAGTATAATGGCTCTTATTTTTGGTGCATTTATCTTTTCTTTAACCGTCATTAACACTAATAAGGCGAAAAAAATTAAAGCTTTTTTATCAGAGAGAGATATAGTAGACCATTCATTTGTACATGGTCGCTTTCGGTTGAGCCGGTTTCAAGCACAACCAGGAAACACTACTCCTAAGGTGAATATTATAAACCCTTATAAAACTGTTAAGAGCAAGGCTGGTGGCAAGCGTTCATGCATATGCCCTATAGACCGTGTTGTATATGTTGATATGCAGACTTGCAAAAGTGCTTGTCCTGTCTGTCGCAAGCACCTTTTTGGCGCTGTATACGGGGGGGATGGTGCTATGAAACCAAAGATTACAACGAAGATTGCGGGTGTCAAGAAGCCAAATAAGCTACCTCAGGTAAAATTATAAAACAGGAAACGATAATGATGAACAAGAGAACATTCCATCTTCTTTTTGGCCTAACGATGCTTGGCTTAGGAATATTTGGAATAATCGATGAATGGTACAATGTGATAGACTTTGTACTCGGCTTGTCTGCAATTGTATTAACATTGTGGGGTACTGTTCTCATTGCAGTTGGTGGAAAAAGAAGTGGATTTTCCAGAACAATTTATGTATCGATAGGATTGTTTTTATTTTGTTTTGGTGTGTTTGGCATTTATGATGAGTGGGGAACCGTTCGCGACCTAGGGATTGGCATTATACCTGTTCTCAGTTTGATGTTTGGGACTTTAGCATTAGTTGCAGGTGTAAATCGTTTAAAAAACTAATTTAAACAAACGAAGGTACTAATATGGCACAGATAGTAACAGGTCTTTTTTTAATTGCATTTGGTTTGTGGGGAGTATTCGATGCTTGGCACTACATGGTTGATGCTTTAAAAGGTGGGTCTGGCATAGTTATGGCCATTGTAGGTGTGTTGTCACTAGCATTGGCGACAAAAAGTTCAGAGAAATTTGTTATTGGAAGAGATGAGTAATATTTAAGGAGCAACTTTAATGAATAATAAAACAGCAGCAAGTCAAGAAAAGATGATTCCAGATTTCGAATATGTTTTGCATTCAGCATTATTAATGATTGGAAAATGGTTTCACAGCCTTCTGACTTGGTATGAAAATCTATTTACTCTGAGTTCTACGGATCAGTTTAAAGTGTATGCCAACTTGGTAAATCATTATAGAAAAAAAGGAAAGCTTGATGAGGCTGTGGCAATGGCGAAAAAAGCTCTAAAAACTGCCGGAGCTCAGGACAAGGCTGCTGCCCAAAGAAACTTAGCAGACCTCTTTTTTGCTATTAGTGATTTTACGAACGCAAAAACTAATTATGAGATTTGTTTAAAGAAAAACAGTGCTGACTCCAAAATTAAAGTTAGATTGGCAATAATTTGCAGGAAAAATGGCGACATAGAAGGCGCGATTAAGTTTTTTGAAGAAGCATTAGAGCTCAATGCAAAAGACCACGAAACTATGTATAACGTTGCCCAACTGTACGATAAGGCAAATAAAAGAGAAGAAGCTGTTGCTATGATTCAAAAGGCACTTGCTTTAAGCCCAAATTGTATTAGTTATCACCAGTTCTTGGGATTCCTATATGAGTCTTTAGACAAGCATCAAGACGCTCTTCCCCACTTTAAAAAGGTAATGGAATTAGAACATGCTGCTGTAGCTAACGTGGTTCAATAGGGGAGACTCAGGTGACCGGAAAAACAAGCCACATTATTGAACAAATATATCGTGAGGACATGTTCACTGACGATTTCAACATTGCTCAAAGAGCTTGGATTTCTCTTACCAAAAAGATTAAGAATATATTTCCTCCAGATGCCGATAGATACTTAAGTCATGCTCGCAAACTCATTCTCCTAGGTATCGTAGGTTGCTCATTTTTTATTTTTGGAGGCATTTTTTATTACAACCAGTTTTATGTTAAATATCAAGACATGCTAGCAGCAGAGAGTAAGATTCACACCTTTTTACAGAAAAGGCGCAATGTTCAATTAAATATTTCCAAGATTGTTTTTAATTACTCACAACATGAAAGTAGTGTGTTTAAAGGGGTCGTTGCTTCTCGCCAGGCTTTTGCAACAGATGGAATGGCTAGTTTGGTTGACAAATTAAAGGACGCAAAGCAAATACCAGATGGTGCTTCATTAGAAGGATTTATGTCGAAGATTTTTGCACTTTCTGAGCAATACCCTGATTTGAAATTAAATACGAACCTTTTAAAGTTTATTGATGTGATTTTAGCTGTAGAAAAGAATGTAGCCGATGCAAGGGTCGAATTTAACCTTTGTCTGAATTCTTATTCAACGGTGCTTAAGACTTTTCCAGGAAATGTTTACAATCTTTTCTTTGGATTTAAATCTAAGCCATATTATAGGGCAGCTGAAAATGCTAGAGATTTTAAAATCATCACTTACTGAGCTTAAATTAAAGGCCAAGGAACACTATGTCTTTCTAGGCATGTGCTTGATTTCGGCTTGGATTGTACTGTATTCCGACTATAACTTGGCAACAGGAACCGGTAACTTAAGTTTGATGTTGTTTTTTTTAGCAAATACGTATGTACCAGCTAAGTTTTTGAGAGAGGCATTTAATTTAAAAAATGTTTCAACTTTTTTTATAACATATCTGCGTTGGCACTGTAATTTAAACATTATTGCCTTTTTAGTGGCTTGCTTACATGCATGGCTCACTAACTGGGTGAATTTCTGGCTGCAGGTATCTCTAATATTGATGGGATGGTTAACGTTTGGGGGCTTTTTATTAAAATTTAAATATAACGCAATGGTTAAGAAGTGGGTTTATTTTTTACATGGCCAGCTCTTTTTATTTGTTATATTGGTCTATGCTCTGCTAAAAGGCCATTATGTTTTTTAAAAACGATTAATTTGGAGGTTAGTTGTATGGTGGGAATAGTAATGCTTATTGTGGTAGTTGTCGGGGGCGGGTATTTGTACTCTCGTATTGCAAAACTTGAAAAAGAAATAGAAACAGAGAAAGAGACAAGATAATTTAAGGAAATGATGTGGCAACTGAAGTTGATATAAGCAATACCAAATTAAAGCATAGCGCTTGTGAAAAGTGTATTAAGTCACTAGGTGCTATTAATGTTGGCGGGAACAGTTTTGTCGCTTTAGTCAAGATGTATCTCGGAATCGTTGGCGGTAGTGCCGCCCTTTTTGCCGATGGGATACACTCTTTTGGTGATGTCGCTGGCTCTATGACCATGCTTGTGGGCCTGAAAATTGTCAATAGACCAAATGATGAAAAGTACCCGTACGGATATGGTAAATTCGAATATGTTTCAGCATGTGCAATCTACTCCCTTCTATTTGGCGTAGGTGTCTATATTTTTATAATGGCAATACACCTAATTGTTTTAGGCCATGCCGTTAATCCTGATATGGTTACAGTTATAGGTGCTATGATTTCTCTAGTTGCCAATGAGCTTATGTATCGTCAAAGCTTTTGTGCTGGAAACCAGTTGCATAGTCCATCCATGATTGCCAATGCCCATGAAAAAAGAGCAGATGTGTGGTCATCACTAGCGGTTCTTCTTGGAATTGTTGGTTCTAAGTTTGGGTTGTGGTTCTTTGACCCACTGGCTGCACTATTAGTTAGTGGCTTTATTTTTAAACTAAGCCTAGAGTCGATATATCACGCTATTCATGGTCTCATGGATCACCAACTACCAGATGAGGACCACGAAATTGTGCTAAATGAATTAAGTGCAGCAGAAGGCTTTGAGGTTAGGGAAGTAAGAACGAGAGAGTTGGGTCAAAAAATAAGTGTTGAAGTGGAGCTTTTTGCACCAGCAAATAAGGCCCTTAAGGAGCTGGATGCTCTTCGAAAGGATCTTACAAGAGCAATTTTAGATAGGATAGAAAGACCAGGAGAAGTGCTATTCTATTTTTTTACAAAGAAAGTGAAACAATAAAAAGAAATTGGGGTTAAGCAAGTGAAAGATAATAGTTCTGGTACTGACTTTTGTATGAAACAATTTAAGCCCATTGTGGGTGTTGTTTTAGTCCTACTTTTGATCGTTGTCGGTTGGACTGTGTACATAGAGTTAGGTTATGGCCAAAGAGGAAGCACAACAACCCTGCACGCAAGAGGCGCAACTAGAGTAGCAGCATTTAAAATACCCATTAGGATAAACATGTTGATGCATCACGTGTTCAGGGGAAACAATTGTTACCAGTGCCATAAATTGGTTGGTGCACCAGAAATGCCCCCTATGCCGGCAAGACCAATATTGCCTAAGGCGCCCATGACTCACCCATTTTGGGGTAAGTGTACAAACTGCCATAAGATACTCGGAGCACCTGCAGCTGGGGGCAAGCCAGTTGGTTTTGTACCAGTATTTGGAGCGGGCAAAATACCCATCCAAATAGGCCAACTTGTACTTCATCCAAATTACGGAAATGACTGTATGATGTGCCATATGATCCCCGGTGGAGATCAGAAGCCAGCAATACCAGCTGATCCTATTCAATGGACTATACCGCTACCACATCCATTTTGGGGAGCATGCAAAAAGTGTCATGCAATAATAAAAACACCAGCTCCAGGAGCAGCACCAGTAGCGTTTATAAATTCTAAAATTGGTAAAAATTACTTCGGAGCCGATTTGCTGACAGTTGATAGGTTACTTGCAGAACAGTTTAATCTTCCCTCCAATAACGGAGTCTTGGTTAACAGTCTCAAACCGCAATCCTATGCAGCGACTGTTGGGTTTTTGGAAGGAGACATTATTACTGATGTGAATAATATCCCCGTCACAACTCTGGCAGGCTTCGCGCGAGAAATTGATAAGTATATTCCCGGAGATAGAATTAATGTAAAGGTAATTCGAAATAAGGGCCGGACAAAAAATTTAAAATTTAAAATGAAAGCGTGGGCTCCAACGGTTGGCGATCCTACAAATAAAATTGGGATTTTAGCTACTGGTAAAACCTTGAATTCACCCGTAGCTTTTAGTCTGGTTAATGCGCCCTATATGATTGTCTATGAGTTAGATATTGATAACTTTTATGCTGTGGCGAACCCTTTTAAGGGTATAGCTAACAACAAAGTATCTAGCTGGATTGTTACAAAAAAAGTAGGCAGTATAGTTACAGGCAATATTAATCAATCAGACTTTATAAATCTTCAAAGAAATAATGTTACGGTATATAACTCGGTTTTTGGTACTGCTGCAGATGCAGTTGCTTTGTATCGCCAAGGAGATTTGATAGCGAAGAAGGGACCACAGGTAGTGGCCTTTAATCGGAACATAATCAACATTTTGGGTATACCTTCAAATTATGCAGATCCTGCTTCTAATATTGCACCATCACTAGAAACTGCTCAGTATTTAATTAAAGTGGAGCTGGATCAAAATATGTATGAGGTCATAATCAACCCATATTTTAACCAACCTAAAGTAAATGGGTTAATGATGGCCCACTTTCTTGTTGATAATGAGTTTGATGCATTGATTACCAATAAAATAGGCAACAGTACTTTAGTTGAGCTAAAGAAGTTGAATGTACAGGTAATAAATGGAGTTAATAGCACTGTTAGTGATGCCATTTTAAATTTTCAAAATGGTAAACTGTAGGAGAGTTAAGCGTGGAACACTCTGGAATTCGTAAGCACGGTCAAGCGATCAAAGGTTATTGTGAAGACATTAATCTGCTCTTCTACCTTTTAGTAATTTTAATTGTTTTGGCAATGTTTTATGTTATTTTTGGTTGGGGTGAAAGTTCGCGAATTAAAGTTAATTTTGCAGGACGTTCTCCAGAAGTTTTACTGCCTCCAGAAGTTGAACGTGTTGTTCCTCAAGCAGCCAGAGGTGCCGCTGCTGGTGCAGGTGGTGCAGCTGCCGGTGCACTAAAACCAGTGCCAGAAATTGAGGGAGTAATTTTACCTGCTGCTCCTCCAAAAGTTAAAAAAGTTGTGTTTGGCTTTGGTGAAAGCACTAAAGTTGGATTAAAGTTGATCCCAATCGATTTATGGCATCTGCAGACTTTAGGACTAAAAAATAATGAGGGAGCACTTGTCTATTCTGTAAAAGCTGGATCGATGGCCAGTAAAGCAGGTATTATAGAAAATGACGTTATAATAAGAGTTAATGGAACTGCCATTGACAACGCTAATGAGTTTAAAGCAGTTGAGCAGACTTTCATAGATGGAATTAGATACCGCATTAAAATAATTAGAAAAGGAAAGTTTAAAAAACTAAACCTTGTTTATCATAAAAGTGCATTGGCGGTGGCCCTACAAAATACTGGTCCTCCATGGATTGGTGTCAATGTGCAAAGAATTGATTCAGTGATTGTTAAGCAATTTAAGTTGGCGAGTGCTGCCGGTGCAATCGTTGCATCAACCGCTCCCAAGGGGCCAGCGGCAAAAGCTAATATAGTACAAGGTGATATCATTTTAGAAGTAGATGGCAAAAAAATTATGGGCCCCACTGACCTTCGAGTAATTTTTAAAACCCTAAAGCCAGGCGCTATGATTCCGATCACTATTTTTAGAGATGGTAAGATGTTTACTACAGATCTGACAGTAGAAACAAAGCCTGCCGGTGGACCTTTGAAACCTAGTTTTTTACCTGCTCCAAGTATTGAGGTTGAGGCCTCTTGGGTGGGCTTAACTATTGCGACTTTGACTAAAAAAGATGCACAGAGAGTTCGTCTTGGACCCAATACACACGGTGTTTTGGTTGTTGCGGTTGCCAACGGCCCCGGTTTGGGAGCGGGCTTAATCGGTGATGATGTAATCATCGGGGTAAATGGTCACGCCGTTAATGATCTTAGAGAATTTAAAAAAGCAGTCCAAATGCAAGAAGGTGTTGTACTAGATGTATTGCGCGATGGCGGGATACATCGCTATATTACAATTGAGCAAGTACGGCCGCACCTTTTGTCAAATATTAAACCTAATAAAGCTGGTAGTATTACCCGAGTAGCAGCACTTATGGGTGCTACTAAGCAGGTCGCGGTTGGATCCTATGGCAATGCTTTATTTGATCAGGTTTATCCTTATTTTGACAATTCTCCATTTTTTATTATTTATAATCCAAATGATGGCACTTATAAGGCCATTAAAAACCCTGCAGCAGGAGACCTTACTAAAAAACAAAGATTTAAGCTGCCAACCGTATTAATAAAGGAAGGGGTGGGAACGATTATTACTGGAAATATGCAACGTGATATACAGTCAGCATTTAAAGCAGAAAACTTTGAGGTTTTTACAGGCGCTTTTGGCAACACCAACAATATTATCACGATGTATTTAGGTCAGAAATTGATTCAGAGTAACTAGATGATGTTTAGAGTTTTTATTGGATTAATAATTATTTTTTCAGGAGTTACTAGGGCACAAATCGATCCGTTAGGGGCTTTACAAGAAAGACAAAATGATGCCATCGCGCGGGCCAAATACAGTGTAGTGCATATTAAGGCGTATGATAAAAGAACTCCAGGTCTTGAAAATATAGGTTCGGGAGTGATCGTCCACCAACAAGGGTTCATTGTAACCAATGACCATGTGGTAAATGGGTTTGATACAATTGAGGTAACAATTAATCGTGGGAGAAAACACGTAATATACACTGCCTCGATTCTTAAGTCTGATCCTAAGGCCGACTTGTCGCTAATTAAAGTCAATGGAAGTGTTTTGCTATACCCAATACAGCTTCCCAAGAACAAACTGTTAGATATAGGGGCGACTGTTTTTGTAATTGGAAGTCCTTTTGGATTAGATCATACTGTGACAAAAGGAATTGTAAGTAAACGAAGAAGGTCAGTGGTGATAGGTGGCATTGTATACAGTGAGATGATTCAAACTGATGCAAATATTAATCAGGGGAACTCTGGTGGAGCTGTTATTAATATGAATGGTGAAATAATTGGGATCGCTAGTGCGATATACTCAGAAACCACTAATTCATCGGGCATTGGGTTTGCCATACCTATTGCAAGAGTAAAAGATTTTTATCAAGCCGAAGTACAGCAACATAAGAAAAAATTCTTGAAGAAGCTGCGAACTAAAGATCTAACGCTGCCATTTAAGCGTATTTTAGATAATCAAATATATTTACCAATGGTTGATAGAAGCTCTAAGCAGTTTCAAATGGAAAAACAAAGACGATCATACCATCTGTCATCAGCACTTCTAGTTAAGTATACAACTATTTTAGTTTTAATTACTTTTGCAATCATGGTAGCAATTATCTTGTTTCTAAGAAGAAAAACGGTGGTGCTGGCATGAGTAAGCGGATAATTATTGTAGTAGTAGCGATCTTTTTTATAGGTGTTTTTTACTTTGGTTATAATTCACATAAGAGTGTAATGATACCTCTGCCAAATACCAATTGGAAGACAAAAAGCAGAACACTTCGTAGGTTTCAAAATCTTCCACCTGCTAACCTGACAAAAGACCAGGTTATGATCAACGAAACTATCCAACATAGTACTAATAAACTTTTGGTAAAAGTTAGACCTTGTGTCGTGAGTGTAATCAGTTATAGTGCCGCACCCTTGAGACATAATGGTGAATTTTTTGGTAAGATTTTAGACCCTCACAAAGTGGGCAACAAGTTAATAAGTTCTGGCATTATTGTTGGAAAAAGTGGGCATATCATAACTGCCTATGACGCAGTTCCGGCCAATCAAATTGAAGTTAAGCTATTTAGACATGTACCTAACGTGTTTAAAGCTCAAATCCAAAAGGTAGATAAAAACCTTCATCTAGCATTGCTAAAAATTGTAGACCCTGGCAACTTCCCAGTTTGTAATCTGGGTAACTCCAGTGTACTAAATGTAGGCGACCTAGTATATGCAGTTGGCAGCCCTTACGGTTTTTCTCAAACGGTCACCTCTGGAATAATCAGTAGCAATCGTAAGAAAATGAATGTTCACGGTGATATCTTTCAAAAATTGATCCAGACTGATGCGGCCATAAACAAGGGAAACAATGGAGGTCCTCTAGTCAATATAAGGGGAGAAGTTATTGGGATTAATGCGATTGTTTATTCGACAAATGCCGGAAATGCAGGTATTAACTTTGCTATACCTGTAAACGATGTGAAGACTTTACTTCAAAAGTAGGAGAGGAGGGGCAATGGAGCGGAAGCATTTTTATTTTGCTGGTATATTGCTAATCATAATGTTTCTAGTGTTGATTTTTGACTATATGAAACATCATGCACCAGTTAACCAAGGGAGACACCACGCTGTGGTGCCAGCGCAAAACCCTAATGCTAGACGAGTGAAACTTACCACTCCAGCTACGACAAAATATATTGCCGGAGGGCAGTACATGTGTATGCGATGCTCTCACACTGGAATTCCAAAGTTTAATGGGACTAAAAGTCCCCGATGTTCCATGTGTGGTGGATTTATGCAAACAATTCGGCTGAGTTCAGTAGACGCTGCAAAAATTTGCGGCAACTTTCATTGTCCTCATGCAAAAACGGGTGGAAGATTAATTAAATAATGAAGATAATTTGTGATGAATAAAAACAGCAATTATGTTAATGGTAGCGATGAAAAGTCTTCACTTATAGTGATTGCTTCTTTTTTTGTGATTACGCTACTAGTAGGCGCTATTTTTCATCACGATAAAAAGAAGATTAATGTAGATAAAATGAAGATGCCGGCCCAACAGGCAAAAAAAATGCGGAGAATGGCCATTACATTAAAAAAACATATTGCTCGCAATACACCTCCTCAAGCCAAGCTTAAAGTTAAGCCTCTTATAAAGTCGTTAGCTCTGCTACATTGTGCTATGGATAAAAAAAATTATGTTCCCATGTGTTCTAGATGCAATGTGCCCTTTACTAAGGTGGGAGTGTCCCTTCATTGTCCGGTCTGCAAGCAGGAAGCATTATTTATGTGTCCCAATAATATACAAAATAAAATGGTTCTTTGGAATGTGCACTCTCATAGGAAAAGGCATGCAAATGCAACATATGTATGTCCTGTATGTGCACATAGTGGACCTCCGCGTTGGGATAGTAGAGGGGCACCAAGATGTCCATATTGTAGAAACATAATGAAGCTTTAAGTTAAGTGGGGTAAAGTTATGGCCAAAATATTGTCTTTTTTAATACTTGCTGCGCTAGGGATAGTTTTTGTTATCCAAAATAGCGAACATGTAGTCATTCAACTGGTAATTGGAAACCCCATACGAATACGTTTAATCTTTTTACTGTTGGTGTTTTTTGCCATTGGTTACTTGTTGGCGAAATTTGAAGGACTACATAGAGAAAGAAGATTTAAAAAGAAGCTTGCTAAGATACACAATAAGTGAGGACCTAACTGATGCATTGTGAAAATAAAAATCGTGATAAATGTGTTCGGTGTCGTGAGCATGCTGGAACGGCACAGCTCGGTGGTACAATATTTTTAACTGTTTTAAAAATTGTAGTGGGTATTTTGGGTAACTCAAAAGGGTTACTAGCAGATGCAATTCACTCAGCAGCAAACATTGTAACCTCCGCTGCCATTTTTATTAGTAAAAAATGGGGAGACAAACCCGCAGATAAAGAACACCCATTTGGGCATGGTAAACTTGAATTTGTTACCTCTTCTATGGTTAGTGGTTTGCTCGTTGTGAGTACACTTTATATAATTTGGCACTCTCTAGATGAAATACTTCATGGTCACCCCGGTGAGATGCCTCACTGGACTGTTGTAGTTGTGGCCATAATTTCGATTATTGTTAACGAAGCTCTGTTTCAATACTTACAATGCGTTGGTAATGAATTTAAAAGTAGTAGTATTTTAACCAACTCTTGGGCGATACGTTCAGATAGTTTCTCTTCTATTGCGGTTATAGCAGGGGTTATAGCCACAAGGTTGGGCTTTACTCACTCTGATGGGTATGTGGCATTAGCGGTTGCTAGTATTATCGTTTATGTATGTTTTAAACTATTCTTAGACTCCATTATGCATTTGATGGATAAGTCAATTCCACTAGATCAATTAAATGATATTCGTGCCACAATTAACGATGTTGTGGGAGATAGATTGCAAAGTTTGTCTGCCCGTCTAAATGGTAGAAAAATATGGGTGAACGCAACTCTTAGTTTGGGTACAAATAGCAAAATTAATGTACTAACTGATTATGATGAAAAAATCCAAGAGGGTGTCAGGAAGAATCATAAGCAGGTAGACAAGGTACTTGTGGATTTTAAATTATGATGAATGTTGCGACAAAAAAACAAAGTGTTTCATTCTACTTTGTCTTTAGTGTGCTATGTGTTTGGTGTATTTACACCGTAACCACACCAACATTTTTGCTCAAAACCAATCCATTAAATGGCACTTTAAAGAATATTGTTGCCCAAGTAATTTGCCTTAAAATCTTAATCGTTACTTTTGCAACCCTTTACTATCGTCCGACAAAGCGTCTGTTTGTTTTAAGTTTGGGAAGTTTAGCAATTTTGGCGGTAGGGACATATGTAGGATTTTATAACCTATCTTATGCACTACAAAGCATAGACATTAGCACTCTTTCTTTGCTGTTTGGTATGGGTTTGATCTCAACTATACTGGCCGCCACAAACTGTTTTAAAGTTGTGACCAACCGTTTAATTGAGATGTTTGGCAAGTATCATTTTGCTTTGTTTGTGATCTTGGTATTGCTTACATATTTTTTCTCTTTATTCATTAACAATCTGACTACGATGCTTCTGATTTTACCTGTTACCCTTACGCTGGCAGATACACTTAAGTTGAAGGCGACACCTTTTATTATCGGCCAAATAATTGCCTCAAACCTTGGTGGAGCATCAAGCATGTTAGGTGATTTTCCAAATATGTTAATTGCTTCCAAGATGCATATACCTTTTCACCTATTTATTAAACACATGATGCCAATTTGTTTAATAAATTTAGGAGTGATGTTGTTGTATTTTTACAGGAAAGTAGATTTTGGCGACAGTGCAACGACAGAAGATAAATTGGTGCAACTAACTCTACCAAATGCTTCCATAACAAACTCTAAAGCATTAAATCTTTCCATCCTAGTCCTTATTACGATGATTGGTTTTTTTATGTTTTCTCGAATTAGTCCGGGGATAGTCGCTCTTGTTGGTGCCGGTATTCTTTTAGCATTTTCTAGTATTGATAAAGAAGAAATTATTGCGAGAGTGAATTATACGGACTTGGGTTTTTTTCTTCTGCTTTTTGTATTGATTGGTGGCGTTGAGTCATCAGGTTTACTGGAGACAGTCTCTGATGGCGTCTTATATGTATCTGGTGGCAACGAGTTTGTACGACTATTGATTTTAATGTGGGGCGCCAGCTTTGTGACTATGTTTTTTAATGCAGGGCCCACGACAATTTTGTTTTTACCGATGTTTTTGGGGGTTAGTGGACTACAACCACATAATTTAATATTTTGGGCATTATCTCTGGGAATATGTGCGGGCTCAAGTGGTAGCTTAAATGGTGCAACTGCAGGCCCTGTATCTCTAACATTAATGGAAAAATTTTACCGCAACGATAGCAAAACAGATAAGCGGGAACATTTAACGTATGCGTCTTATTCGATTATAGGATTTCCTATAATGTACCTGCATTTGTTGATCTCAACTTTATATGTTTTAATACTGTACTGGATGAGTTTTAAATATTAGAATACCAAAGATCTAGGATTGAGAGGTTTATGAAACAAAACATGTGTAAGAATTGTTCTGTAAAGGGATATAGCTTTGAGCTATGTACAGCTCATCGTATTCATATGGGTGGTAAGGGAAAATGTAGTAATTTTCAACGCAAAAAAAGTTACAAAGATCACTTAAAGCTCAATACCGTCGTTTATGCAGGAGCATCTGTTTTGGGCGTGACTGCCGGTATCGTTGCTGCACCCGTTTTGGGATTGCCAGTAATAGCTCACGCTGCATTTTTTAAAGTTGGAGCAGGGTTGTTGGGCGGTAGTATGTCAATAATGGAAAATAAGAAAAAAGACACGGAAAAAGTAATAGAAGGAGAAGGAGATGAACATGGAAACGAAAGCGAAGAATAAGAGTTATCTGGATGAAATTAAAAAATTGGGCGACAAAAGTGCTAAAATTGGTTCAAAACAAATTAGAATGAGAACCGTGTTCAAACTTGGAGCATTAGGTACTCTAGGTGCAGGCGTTGGTGTATTGGCCGGTATTAGTGGTTCAATTGCTGCTGCTGCAGTTTTAGAATCTGTGATTCCATCTATCTTAATCACTAAGACAGCAGGTATTGTAGGCGGTGCTGCGGGTGTCTTGGCAGGTATTGGTGATATCCCTAAACACGATGTAAAAGAAATGGCATGAGGGGCATAATGCAACATTTATCATGTGGTTTTTGTAATGGCGCAATGGAAACTCGTGAAATACCAGTTTATAATAAGCACATAGGAATTTCCCTAGTTATCCTTGGATTATTATTCTCTATCACACTCGTTGGAATTTTTATGGGAGTGATTTTATTAGGGTGTGGTGTTTACATTCTTGTATCCAAAAAAAATGTCTGGATTTGCAATGAATGTCATACGTTGCTAAATAAAGCTTAAATAAAAAAAGCGCAGACCAAAAAGGAATTGGCATGGGTATCGGAAAAGCGGTTGAGGCAATTGCCAAGTTTGCAGGCAAAAGAACGTATGATATACATCGAATGGCCATCAAGACAGTTAGCATTCTCCAGGTAGCAAAACCCAGGATACGAAGTACAGCTGGGTTGAACCGCAAATATCAAAGTTTGGGAAGAGCTGTCTTACCTTTTTTGCGCAAAAATCATGCATTTAATGATAAAGAACTTCAAGATATTGTAGTTTCTATTGTTGAAATGGATGATAGTTTGCATGTTGCTGAACAGGCACAAATTAGCTCCAAACAGAAGGAGACAAAGCCAACTTCATTTAGTAGTAAAGACCAAAGCAAGGCAAAGCCTGCAGATAAAGTTGTGTCGTCTAAACCTAGCAAAAATTCAACACAACAAGTATCTGAACAAGTCAAACCATCTGAGGAACCAATAGAAGTTGGCCCCGTTGCTCCCATACAATGGGAAAAATCAGATAAAGGTAGCAAGCCCAAGATCCAAGATGATAAAGAGCATGATAATAAAACATTATAGGGCGGCTGCATAAAATGACGACTACAGACAACGTTACGGAGATCCCCCAAACAAAAATTACTCCATCTCCAAAAGAGGAAGTGGTTCAATCTCTTAGGGAAAAAGCGTCTCCAGTGTTAAAGGAGAAGGTTGCTCCTCCTCCAAGTGAAAAAGCAGCACCTGAATTAAAGGAAAAAGTTGTTCCTCCTCCAAGCGAGAAAGCAACTCCAGCTCTCAGGGAGAAAATTGCTCCACCCGCAAAGGAGAAAAAAGCGCCTCCACCACCAAAGAAAAAAAGAAAAAAGAAAAAGGCCATAATTGATAGAAAAGAGTGTTTGGGTTGCAAAAACTGCTTTTTAAATTGTCGTAAAAAAGTTATTAGTTATCACAAAACATTGTTTGGTGGTTACTGTGAAGTAGATACCTCAAAATGTGTCGGATGTGGTCAATGTGTAATTATGTGCATGAACTTGTGCATAACTGTGTCTGAAGAAAATAATCAAGATTGATATAGGTATTAAATGTTATTTTTACAATATTTTTTTGTTTCTTTGTTTGGTCTATTAGTAGGTACATTCGGAACAATGTTAGGAGTTGGCGGAGGATTTATCCACGTTCCATTTCTAATGATCCTGTTTAACTTTATACCTCAAGACGCAATCGGGACATCTATTGGTGTAATCTTTTTTAATACTTTGGCCGGAAGTACAATTTATTTTTTTCAGAAGCGTTTAAATATGTATGTGGCCACCAGGCTGGCACTTTATGCTATTCCTGGAGCTACAATTGGTCCTTTTGTTGTTCAACATTATACAAAATCATTTTTTTGTACCATGTTGAGTGTGCTGCTTGTACTAGTTTCATATTATCTTTTTTTCAAACAAGGAAAGGTCACGGCCGATACCAAGAAGGAATCAGAAGTACACCTAACTGGTGATGACAAAGAGGATGCCAAGCGCTACAACCTCAGGCTAGGTCAAATAGGTACTTTGTTTATCGGCTTTTTATCTAATCTATTTGGTATTGGTGGCGGTATTATCCACGTGCCGTTTATGGTTATGGTAATGAAAATGCCGCTACACTTAGTACTAGGTACATCTCACCTTGTTTTATGTGTTTCTTCGTTCATTGGAATGTGTGTATTTTTCTATTTGGGCAATATTCAGGTAGACTTCATGATGCCTATTGCCTTGGGCTCAATTATTGGGGCGAGAATAGGTGCAGAACTGTCTGGACGCATCCCCGCCGATGTAATCAGAAAAATATTGGCCCTAACTTTAGCATTTGTTGCATTAAGGCTTATGTTAACGAGTATGCTTTAAGCTCAAACTAACTAATCACCTCTAATTATTTTCGGCACTCCTTCCAGGGCAATCACTAAGTTTTTTGGTAAAGAGATAGGTTGCTAAATAGTATGATGTCATTGAGCTTAGTAGTAAAAGTTCTATTCCCATGTTCTTTCCTCCTGTGTTTGTTCTCACGGTCTATATTGAGACAATATCTCAAAAATACCGAGAAAGCAAGAAATTTTTAAACAATTAGGTATAAATTTATCTTTCAAAAAAAGTGTTGACAAAAGAGCAGGAATAATTGAGACTTTGCCTTATAACACAAATGAGACAAAGTCTCAAAATGATGGTTCTAGTGTCAACACAGGAGATTTAGAGTTGAAGCCTTTAATACTAACAATTATGGTATTTAGCACCCAACTTCTATGCTGCTCAAGGCAAGCAAGCGCCAATGCTGTTGCGGCAAATAAAATAAAAGGACTAACTTACTTAGTAAAGGGAGAAGGAAAAAATGGAAATTAAACTGAGAAAAACCATTAAGGACAGGAAGTACAAAATTAGTAGAGTCGTCGCCAAAGGAGAGCTTGGTAGAAGAATTAGAGATATGGGAATAGTACCTGGAGCTGAAATTAAAATTGTAGGCGAAGCTCCACTTTTGGACCCGGTCATGGTGAAGTATAAAGATACGGTATTAACACTTAGAAACAATGAAGCAGACAGCATCTTAGTCAATGCCAGGGGAGTATAGAGCTATGAAAACATTAAAAGTAGCAATTGCAGGAAACCCCAACAGCGGCAAAACTACTCTTTTTAATGCATTGGCCGGAACAAATCATCAAGTTGCTAATTATGCAGGTGTAACAGTTGAGAAAAAAAGTGGAAGCATAAGTTATAAAGGTACATCTATACATATTACTGATTTGCCTGGAACCTACTCTCTTTCACCATTTTCCGTAGAGGAAAAAGTGGCCAGAGATTTTATTGTTGAAGATAAGCCGGATTTAATAATTCAAGTGATAGATGCTTCTAATTTGGAGAGAAACCTTTATCTTACGGTTCAGTTGTTGGAGCTTAATGTACCTATGGTGCTTGCACTTAATATGGTGGATGTTGCAAAATCTCGTGATACTGTCATCGATGCACAGTCCTTGAGCAAAAAACTAAGACTTCCAGTTATAACCACTGTGGCAAGAAAAGAAGAAGGGAAAGAAAAACTATTAGATGCCGTCATCAATTATGATTTTTCCAAGAAGCAAATTAGTATTGAAGAATTTTCTTATGGTGAAGATATGGATCGGACTTTGTTCGAGATGACTAACAAAATTGACCCCAACAACTTGCTAGTTAAAAAATTGGGTGCAAAATTTATTGCTCTTCGCTACATTGAAGAGGATGAATTAGTTTTGTCACTAGGCAAAAAACTAATTGCTGTTCATGATCAACTGATTGAAAGTGCCTCGAATGTCAAAGCTCACATCTTAGAAACTACAAATACCGAATTAGAATGCATTATTGCCGATTATCGCTACGGCATAGTTAGCTCTTTAATAAAGGGTATTGTAAAGTCCAAGGTATTAAGTATTGACCGGGTTTTTGTTTCTGATAGAATCGACAAAGTTCTAACTCAGAAATTCATCGGTCCTGTTGTATTGCTCAGTATTTTATACATATCATATCAATTTACATTTTGGGCCAGCGAGTACCCCATAGCATGGCTGGAATCACTTTTTGGCCTTGTCTCATCTCTCGCTCAAACTTATCTGCCTGATGGACATTTGAAGTCACTAGTTGTCTCAGGGATTATCGATGGTGTTGGTGGGGTTTTAGGGTTTACCCCTTTAATTCTATTTATGTTTTTTATGATCGCAATTTTAGAAGATACAGGTTACATGGCCCGAGTGGCCTATATGCTTGATCGTGTTTTTCGCTTTTTTGGATTGCAGGGTAACTCAGTTATTCCCTACGTGGTGTCCGGGGGAATTGCTGGTGGTTGTGCTGTACCAGGAGTTATGGCGACGAGGACGATTAAAGGCCATAAGGAGCGGTTGATTACAATGTTGACTGCTCCTTTTATGGTCTGTGGGGCAAAACTTCCGGTATTATCTTTGCTGATTGCTGCCTTTTTTCCCGGTAAGAAAGCAATGTTACTACTTGTATTTACAATTGTGGGATGGCTTTCTGCCTTAATTTTGGCCAAGGTTTTTGGTGATACTATTATAAAGGGAAAGGCTTCTAGCTTTTTAATGGAGCTTCCCCCCTATCGCTTTCCAACCTTGAAAGGGCTTACTCTACATGCTTGGCAAAAAACCTGGATGTACGTTAAAAAGGCAGGAACTATAATATTGGCCATATCCATTATTTTGTGGGCGTTAATGACATTTCCTGGTTTGCCAGAATCCGAAAAAGCAAAGTATGGGACTTCTGAACTACAAGCTCAAGCGGCACTTAAATACTCAATTGCAGGAAGAGTTGGCACTTCCTTGGAGTCTGTTACAAAATATGCAGGCTTTGACTGGAGAACTAATATTGCTCTTTTAAGTGGTATAGCTGCCAAAGAGTTAGTGGTCTCTGCCCTTGGCACTGCTTATTCGCTGGGAGAAGTTGATGCAGAGGACGCCGCACCCCTATCACAAAAGTTGGCCAGTGATCCAAGTTGGAACATTGGGGTGGCCCTTGCTTTAATTTTATTCACCCTATTTTACTCCCCATGTTTTGTTACTCTGGTTATGATTGCCAAAGAGTCCGGTAGTTGGAAATATGGTGCCTTTACCTTGATTGCCTATACAGTTTTAGCTTTTGTAATATCAGCTATTACATATAGCAGTTATAATGCCTTGGTCATTCAAAAAATATCTCTTGATATTCTTGCCTTAAGGTTTTCTTTGGGAGTTGCCGGTCTATATCTATTGAAGCGGTTTTACTCCAATGTCATGATGGCGACAAAAGGCACTGCTGGCTGCAGCTGCTCCCAAAGTAGCTGCGAAGAAAGTTGCTAAATTAGTGTTCGTCCAACACACTAATGGTTCCAGCACACTTTAAAAATAACTAGTTTTTAGTAAGTGTGTTGGAACTTTTATATGATCTGCAAGTTGCCTCAACTTGGAATCATCCTCTACCAAGTTCAATACTCGCCCGGTCCATTTGATCCCTCAAATGCCGAGGCAACCGCAACTTTTGCACACCCTTATAAAACCTAATTACCAACAAAGGAGGGCGGTATTTCAACCAATAAAAAATCCCATTTTCGACCTTTGCCCAAACTGAAACCTAAATGTGCAACCCGAGACATGGGTTACATTTTATTCCGGAGACACCAGTTAAATAATAATTTAGTAGAGGAAAATAGACTCCAACACACTACTTAAGAAGAAGTGCGTTGGAGTTTTTTGTTGGAGCCAGTTTTTTATTGGGGTATGAGATAAATATTCTTGCCGACTTCCTTGTCCATGGCAATTTTGCGGTTATTGAATGCAACTACTACGGCAGGAGAAAGTGGTCCCACCTCTAAGAGTGTTCCTTTTTTAAGGCCCATATCTTCATAAATGCCCTTAGAAACATCATCTTTGGCCTTAAAGTAAGCAATTCTGCCTGTTGTTCCTTCTTTCATGCCGGTAAGAGGAACAAGTTTTTGGTGGATCTCAGTGCTCTTTCTAGTACAACAATCACCTGCTGGAATTGGTTTTTCATGAGGGCAGCTTTTTGGATGCCCGAGTAGGATACAAATGCTTTCTTCAATTTCAGGGTAAATCTCATGCTCAAACTCACATGATACTTCCTCTAATTGTTCATTACCCGCTTGCAGAGAGTTAAAAAGTAGTGTTTCTGCTAACCTTTTACGTCTAACGATTTTGCTGGCATGATCATGGCCTGCTTGGGTTAGAAAAACATCTTGTCTGTTTTTAACAATCAGTTGTAGCTTTTGCATTTGCTCTAACATATCCTCTGTTATTTCCACGTGGCAACGATGCTTAACAGAGTTTAAGGAGTTGTTTTTTTCCTCATTTGCCACATAGATGGCCTCTAGTACTTCTTCAAATTTTCTTTCCATTTTTATCTCCAGTTCTTAGCTTAATAGCTTTTATAAAGTTTATTAAAAAGTAATGCCAAAGTAGCTAAAGCCAACATTTAAAATACCTCCCATTAAAATGGCGTAAGTAATTGTAAACGTGGCCATTGAAAGTGCAATGCGAATTCCTCGCTCTTTAACGACAACTAACAATGCGTTAATACAAGGCATGAGGAATGTTACTAAAAGCAAGTTAATAATAATTTGAACATTGTTAAACACATTAGCATCAGCAAATTGTTTAAGTAGAGCAACACCAGCTTCTCGACGGATAATAGATAGAATAAATACGCTAGTACTTTCAATCGGAAGGCCCATGAAACCTGACAGTAGTGGCTTGCAAACGTTCTCCAACATCTTAATCATTCCAAATTGATCAAGGATAAAAACAATGAAAGTGGCATATATAAATACTGGTAGAGCTTCTTTCAAGAAGAAGTAACTTTGCCTAAAAGCACCAAAAAAAGCGGCTTTTAGACTAGGTGTTTGTAGGGGAGGAACGTTGAAGATGAAATTAGATTGCTGATTTTTAAAAATCTTATTCATCAAATACCCAATGAGCAGGATTTGGGAAGTAATGATTCCAAACAAAAATAGGTAAGCTGAAGCTGGCATATCGGCAAGTAGAACCATCATCATTCCAAACAATGGTGCACAGGGAATTCCCAGTAGGAGCAAGAAAGTAGCAATGTTTCTCTCTTTTTTAGTATCGAGTACCCTTGTAGTAATGATTGCCATGGTAATACAAGAAAAGCCCATCATAAGAGGGATGACACCCTTACCACTCATTCCCATTTTTTTAAATATACGATCAAATAAGATTGCAAGGCGTGGCAAATATCCAGAGGATTCTAGTAAATTAAAGCAAAAATAAAAAGTAAGTAAAACCGGTGCAACAAGACCTAGAGGTAAAGTAATACCAACGCTGAGGAGACCAAATTCTCCTACAATCATATCTGACAAAAATGGAGAATTAAATTGAGTTAAAAAGTTCTCGACATAAGGATTGATGATTTCGCCAAACAGCGTACCCTCAGTTAGGCCCACAAAATATTCAGCACCAAACTTGCCTACAATCATAAACATAATGCTGACTATCACAATAGCAATTGGGATACCGGTGCTAAGGTTTCTTGACCAGATACCAAACTTGTTTTCTAAAGATAGTTTGTGAGCAGGAGATGTGGTAGTAACTTCATTAAATACTTCTTCTGCACGATTTAGGTATATGTCATATAAGTATGTAGAGATTCGTTTTTTAAAACGTTTCTTAGTACTGTTTACTAAATTATTGATTGGTGTAATACATGCCTCATCAAGTGTAGCATTTATGTAATCTTTTGAGACTTTGTCGCCAACTAAAAGAGACAATGCTAATTGTCTTGCATGAGGAATTTTTTCGGGTAAGAGTTTATCAAACAGAGTGAAATACTCTTCTAAAATTTTTGGGTATTCTACCTGCTTTGGTTTAGAGATATCTGAGTCTAGTAGGTTTCTAAGATTATTTACGCCCATTCTTTCAATAGCAATGGATGTATTAACCTGTGTCCCCAATATTTTTTCGAGCTTTTTTACATCGATATCAATACCTTGAAGTTGCGCTTGATCAATCATATTTATGTTAAAGATCATTGGCAGGCCCAACTCACTAAAGTGGAAAAATAGTGCCAGGGAATTTTTCAAATCCTTAGCATCAGCTACGAAAATAATCTTATTGGCACGTTTTTCTAAAAACACACGTTTTGCCACGGCTTCATCTTCATTCTCTGCAGTTAGAACGAATTCCCCGGGAACATTTAATGCTAAATGCTCGGTACCTGCAACCTTGCCATACTTGAGCTTTACGTTGGCATCGGGGTAAGACTGCTCTTGGGCCGCATTTTTAATTAGGCCTTCAAGTAGCGTTTCTTTGCCAACGTTGATATTTCCCAAGATTGCAAAGATGTCAGGTCCATCAATATCTTGATCCCAAATCGTGTTTTTTTGTGCTTTTGTCCAAAACATAAGGTCTCCTTCGCTGAGAATGATAGTTTGTCTCAATTAAAAGTTTTGATAATTTGTCTCAATTAATTCGATGGTAACTAAAACCTGTTTGGAGGTCAATCAAATAATTGCGACAAAATCGCACAAAAATCAACGGTTCTTATTATTTCCATAGCTTCTGCTGCAATTAAATGCAGTTTGATAAAAAAATTGAGACCTATGGTGCTAGGCAAAAAGTTCTGTTGTGCAATGAGTATTCTGGAAGGAGAAAATGAGTTATCTTTCTGATAAACATTTTCGACACATACCAATTATTTCCAGTGTGTGAGAAAAATAAGACAGGCCTTGCTCTTCAGCAAGTTCTTTAATTAATTTATCGATTGTTTGGTTGTGAAAAGACACTACTTGTTTACATTTTGTGCATATAGTATGTCCGTGCAAGTTTCGATGACAAATATATTCGTAGTGAGCATGGCGATCGGTAAATTGAACCTTTCTTATGATGCCAATAGTTTCAAATATACTTAAGGTTCGATACATACTGGCACGTGATATTGGTAGATCATCTGCTACTATCAACTGAAATAGCTCGTCAGCATCAAAATGGTGCTGTATGTGCTCATCAATTACGTGAAAGAGTAGTTTTCTTGTTTCTGTACAAGAGAAGTTGTTCTCTTTTAAATGTTTAATTAAATTACAACTTGCATTCATCGGTTTTAGAATTCCTCAATTGTTTCATTTTGTGGAACTTTTGGAACATTTTCAGCATTTTTAGAAGAATCTATTAGCTGTGATAACTTCGGTTGCATAGTCCCTTGTTCCACTTGTTGTGGATTTGATTCAAATTGTTGAGCTTCTGCAGGCGCTTGAAATTGCTGTGCCTCAGTTTGCGCTTGAAATTGTTGTGCTCTAGCTGGTGCCAACCTTTGCAGAGGTCTTCTTACAGCTTGTTGGTGAGCAAGTTCGATGTTTTTAATTTCTGAAGAAAAAGTATCATCCTTACTTCTACTTAATACTGATCCGGTGCTGAGGTATTTTTGCATGAGCAAAAAAGAGCAGTACATTTTCCCATGGTTTGATTCAAGGTCCTCCTTGTCACCTTTGGCAAAGATTAAGCCGTCATCTTGAATGTACTTTGAAATAGTAGAAAAAGTATTGCAGTAGTCTGAGCTGGAACTGTATTTTTGTGAACAATCATCGGCCCTCTTGATTACATTGACAGCATCGCTGCCCTCTTTTATATGGACGGGAGCGCGGCAAACATCGATTACCCATTTATTTTTTAGATACTTGTACCTTTGGTGCTTTACAACTATCACACATTTGTCTTTTTCAACGTTAATGATATTTTTAGTTAGGCCAAAAGGGCTAACTTTATGGGAAACTTCTGTTTTAAAATTATCATTTAGGCATTCAGAGTAGTTGAACATAGAGTATGCGCTAAGATTGATAACTAAATAGATTGCAAGTGATAGTGAAATTTTCATCAAGATGTCCATTTTATCTACTCCCTCTTAGTAAGCTGTAAAACTAAAAGAATTCCTACCAAAGTTAGTGTAGATTGTCAGTGATATTCATATTATATGTAAAAAATTCATATTACTGACTCTCTATAGCAATTTGTTGAGAGAGTAACAAGCATGCGATTTTAATGAGAGTTCAACTTTTGTCCACAGTTGTAACAGAATGTGGCATTGTCTCTATAGATTTCACAAAAGCAATGAGTGCACTCGAGGATATTATTTTTTTTGCCTGCTTGAGCTGACATTTCAAAACTGACAATGCCCGTTGGTACAGCGATTATTCCATAACCTAATATCATAACAAAAGAGGATATTAACTTCCCCAGGTGAGTTTGAGGGGTGATGTCTCCATAACCTACGGTTGTGAGAGTTACAATTGCCCAATAGATACTTTTTGGAATACTAGTAAAGCCGTTGTTTTCTCCCTCAATTAAGTACATAACCGAGCCAATAATTAGGACCAAGATAACAACGGTAAATAAAAACACTGAAATTTTTTGCTTAGAGGCCTTCATCGCTTCTAGAAGTATATGGCCTTCTTTAGTATATCTTGTAAATTTCAAAACTCTAAAAACTCTTAAGAGCCTAAGGACTCTTATTATTAACAAACCATGATCTATACCAAAAATGAGACCAAGATACTGGGGGAGTAGGGCCAAAAGATCCACCAATCCAAAAAAACTTCTAACATAAGCAAGTGGTTTTAAAGTTATAAAAAGTCTTAAAATATATTCTGCGGTAAAGATTGTAGTGATTATTAATTCACTCATCCTGAGGATAGGACCATATTGCTGGTTAATTTCAGCAACACTCTCAAGCATCACAATCATTACACTGATTGCAATAACAATTAACAGGCCAATATCAAAAAGCTTTCCCGCTGGAGTGTCTGTTCCAAATACAATTTCATCAAGTTTACTTTTTAAATCCATCAAGTCATCCTTGAGCTAGGTTTTGACCCATTTTAACAAACCTAATAAATACTTGTCGATACTTTAAATACTGATAGAATGTTTAGTGAAATAAACATGTGAAAATGGAGTATTTATGGAGTTTCAAATAGTTTTTTTAAATTTTTTATATGCCATTGTGGGAGGGATTTTAACGATAGTCTTTATGACCATTTCCTACAAGGTATTTGATTGGATAACTCCATTTAATACCGCAAAGGAGCTTAGTGAGGGCAATCGGGCAGTAGGTGCTGTAATCCAGGGAATGTTAATAGGTATAGGGGTAGCTGTTGGCTTGGTTATTGGACTTGGCCTTAATTAGGTGTGTATGAAATATATACTTGTGATGTCTTTTTTAATTTTTTCTTCTGGCAACTTGTATGCACTTCGATTTAATTCAAAAAAATATACAACTAAATATGATCATCATTTTAAAAAATACACCAAGAGGTATTTTGCCAACATCTTAGAATGGACATGGTTTAAAGCACAAGGAATTGCAGAAAGTAACCTAAAAAGTAATGCAAAAAGTTGGGTGAATGCCAAAGGAGTTATGCAAGTAATGCCCAGAACCTACCAATCTATCAAGAAGGAACTAGGTATACTGGGAGATATTTTAAACCCTAAGTGGAATATAGCTGCAGGACTTTATTATGATCGTAAAATGTGGAATTACTGGAAAACGAAAAGACCTCTAAAAGATCGCATCTTTTTCATGTTTGCCAGTTATAATGCTGGTGCAGCTACCATTTTGCGAGCTCAAAGAACTTGTAAGAGGGCCGGCATGAATGAAAACCTTTGGCATAATATTGCAAAAATTGCTCCTAAGGTAAGAAAGTGGAGGCAAAAAGAAACCTTAGGATACATTAAAAAAATTAACAGATTACATCGTGACCCCCTGTAACCTAGCGTTGTAATTGAAAGAGTGTTATAATTTTTTTAGAATCAGCCAGTTAAAGATGTGTGAGAGAATGAGTTTTTAAGTTACTGGTGGTCCGGGCGAGACTTGAACTCGCACGGCCTGTAAGGGCCACAGGATTTTAAATCCTGAGTGTCTACCAATTCCACCACCAGACCAATAACTTAAAGATAATTAAAGAGGTACTATGGGATTTTTAAAATTAATGTTGGACTATATACTGGGTATTTGTCAATACAAAATCTTAAGTTGTGTCGTTGTAACTTCTATCTTGCTCGCGCCTGCCTGCACATTGCGCTATAAAAGAAAATTTGAGGATGTCGAGCCCATACCTGTATGGCAGAAAACAGAAGAGAAATTCTCACATCGCAATGAAGACAATGACTTTGAACGACATGTTTTTTTTGATTTACTGCCCTATACAGACCTTAATGAGAATCAAATAAACTTTGTTCCATTGACCCCAGTGCAGGGCCAATATGGTTATAATTTAGATATTCTATCTGGCAAAAAATTTAAACGGTTTCAATATTGCGAACAAAACGATATTTGGGATAATTATGGCAGCACCATTTCTTATCCCCCATATACCGCCGGTATTGTGCCTAGGTTGTTAGATCAATTGGGTAGACCACAAAAAATAGTTGTTTTTGGCAATGATTCTTATTATAAGGCACTTCCTCTAAATTATAATAACTCCAGGCGCGTTAAGGTTATTGGTGGAATGGTTGAACAATACTGCCAAAATTTTCCTTGTTCCAAAAATGATGATTGGGCATCTAGGCTGGTTTTGTTTGCAGTGGATTTGGATGAGAAAAAATTCGAAAAAGTCGACAGCTTGAGAAAGCTTTGGCGCAAAGTAGACAAGGATTATGTTAAGGCTTTTATGCAAAATGGGGAAGGTCGTACGGTCAGATATAGATTAACCAGTAGCAAAGATAAGTTTTATGAGGTCCAAAAAGAACTACCTGTTATTCGCATGGTTGGAGAGATTGATGGAAGTGCCGCTTTGCGATTTGCACTCACCAAGGGGCATTTTTTTAAATTTGATGAATTAAAATATTTGCGTGCTTCTTGCCATAAGTTTTACGACTATGTCTGGGATGCTGCACAAAAAACACGACTACCTGAGGATGAAGAACTTATACGACAATATGCTTCTTTTACAACCCTGTGGAACACAATTAGGTTTAAATACGCAAAACAACTGAAGATGTGCATAAAGTTTGTTAGGCCTTCAAATATCAATAAGAACGTTGATAGACACTGGTTTTTTGCCTACATTGCGTCGGTGCTATACCTTGAAGAGTTAGGTTATGTATATTCCTGTAGTCATAAACATTGGTTTAAAAATCCTAGGTTGGTGGGTAAAAAATATCGTTTTGATCCAATTAAGATTATGAGAGGTTGTACCACTGCAGACCTTGATAATGCGATGGTAGGCGCAATTGAAAAAATGAAATCGTTAAAAAGGATGAACCATAGACACTATCGCTACATAGCTTATGACGAGGGGATAGGTGGATCCCATAAAAAGATTTACTCATGGGTTCACTTCAGTGGCAAGAGAATGTCTTGTGAAAGTCACCAAAGGCGCATCAGTGTTATGCAAAAAGATCATAGCGACCATTTAGTGTTTCCCTTGGATGTTAAATGGAAAGCTTTCTATAGCTCAAAATTTGCTGATGAACTTGGCATCATAGAGTAGATACAATAAAATGTAAGTAACTTTTAATTTTAGGATGCACGGATTATGATTGCCACGACTTCACACTCGTTTTTAGACTCTATCAAAAATACAGTTAAATCAAAATCTGTATGGCCCTTTCCATTTATGAGAGGATGTTGCTCTGTGGAATATATGGCATTGCAAAGTGGAAAATACCAAACTCAGTGTCCTTTGCTGCATGTTTACAATCAATCAATTGATCAAGCCGACCTTTTGATTTTTTCAGGTGCCCTTACTTATAAATTGGTTCCGGTATTGCTGCAAATGTACAATAAAATGGCCAGTCCCAAGTGGGTACTGTCAGTCGGTTCTTGTGCTGGCAGTGGTGGGCTCTTTAATAGCTATAGCGTAGTTTCTGGAATTAACCAAAAAATACCGGTAGATCTTCATATACCTGGCTGTCCCCCCACTCCCTTAGATATCTTGCAGGGAATTGAAGCACTCCAAGAAAAAATAGCACAAGGAGATATAGGCAAATAATATGGAAACGATAAAAGAGTACTCTGATTATTGGGCCGGCATTTTTGGTAATTGCTATGAATTTGCTTACAATAATCATTGTCTGCAACTATCAAATGAACTCATGCCTGTATTTGTACAAATAATTGGTTCAAATATCAGCAACTTTATGTTGCTGGATATTTGTGGAGTGGATAATTTACATAAAAAAAATAGGAGTGACTCAGAAGCCTCGCGTTTTGAAAAAGTATATCACTTATTAGACCTAGATTACCATCAACGCATTAGAGTAAAACTGCCCGTAGATGAAAATGATCAAGCATCAACTATTATTGATAATCGTTGGAAGGCCTCTAAGTGGTATCTACAAGAGAGTTGGGACTTGTTTGGGATAGAAAGCAAAGGTGTAGATAAAAAAAGACTTTTGACACATAACCAGTTTACCGGACACCCTTTGCGCAAAGATTATGAGCTACTAAAGCACTGTGAGTTAACTGAAATTTTTTATCATCCCTCTGAAGAAGCATCAGTGTTAGTGAGCAAAGCAGAGATTAAAGGAGAAAAACTAGATATTTTACCCCACCATCAAGCCCTAAAAGGGAGCATGCGCTTACTTGCTGAGGTAGAAGGGGAGTTAATACAAAAATCGGATTTGGAAATAGGTTACAATCACCGTGGAGTTGAGAAGATTTGTGAAAATAAAAGTTATAAACAACTTGTTCACATTGTGGGTAGGCTAAATCCGCAATCTCCTGCGATGTATACCACAGGCATTTGTAAGGCCATGGAAGATCTGTTAGAAATAGAAATACCTGATCGGGCCAAGGCAATTAGAATGATTCTCATGGAGTTATCTAGAGTTATCGACCATTTCTTATGTATTGGTCAGGCCTGTAATGATCTAACACTTACCAACGTTTTCTCATTATGCTTAAATGCCAGAGAGAGCGTTTTGGAGTTTTTTCAAGACATTTGTGGGTATCGTCTGAACTTACCCCTAAACTGCATTGGGGGATTGGCCAAAGATATGAGTAGTGAGCAAATTCTTGCATGCTCTAAAGTAATACAGTTTTTAGACAAGACTACAAAGCAAGTAGAGTACTCCCTAACACGCTCACCCACTTGGATTAAGCGTTTAAAAGTTGGTCACATTAAGCCTAGTGATGCAGTTTCTTGGGGATATACCGGTCCATGTTTAAGAGCAAGTGGCGTTAATTATGATATTAGAAAAAGATCACCTTATTATTTTTATGATCAGGTAGACTTTGATGTCCCTCTGGGAGTACATGGTGATTGTTATGACAGATATTTAGTTAGACTTGAAGAGATTAAACAGTCGATCAAAATCATCAAACAGATTCTCAACTATGTGCCGGTAGGAGATATTTTAAATACGTCGGTTGCCCATGAGGCAATAGATATCAAACCTGCAGAAATATACTCTGGGATTGAAGTAGCAGGGGGAGAGTTGGGGTTTTATATAGTGTCTGACGGGGATGATAAGCCTTATCGTTTAAAAATTAGGACACCAGGATTTCCAATTTTACAATCAATAAATGAGATCATTAGTGGGGAGCTATTATCTGATGCTTTAAGTATTATTGGATCAATGAATATTATTCCCAGTGAGGTCGATCGGTGATGTTTTTATGATTATACAAAAGAGGTTATATAGACCTAAAAATGGACTCTTAGAGCTGATTAATGTTTTTGGCCAAAGTTTGTGTAGCCTATTTATTTCTTTAGTGCCCAAAAAGAAAAAACAACTTGGGTTCAATGCTATGGTTGGCGACTCAAAGAGAGGGCATAATTTACTTTTTGATGAAAACGATAAGGTGATTTGTGATGCATGTTTAATATGTGCAAAGTCTTGTCCCACAAGCGGCATACATATAACTGCAAAAGGCTCCGATCTTGAAAAGTTTGAAGTAGATATACTTCGTTGTATCTATTGTAGGAACTGTCAGGATGTTTGTCCTTTAGATGCATTAAAAGTCGGAAATAAGCTACCAGAAGCTGTGGAAGAACGAGACTGGAGAGTTGAAATTTTTTCCAAAAAATCATGACGAGCAATTTCTACACCACCTAAATCATGGACAATTGGTGTGATCATTTGAGTATCAATCCACAAGATATTTTTAAGCGCTAAGTATTGCATTAAGGATATCAGTGCAAACTTTGAAGCATTACTTTTTAGGTAAAACATTGATTCACCCGAGACAATTTGCCCAATACATACTCCATACAGACCACCAACTAACTGGTCTTCATGATAAGTTTCAGCACTATAGGCGTAACCTGCTCTATGTAAATCAGTGTAGGCCTTAATCATTTTTTCACTAATCCAGGATTCGGGTTCATTTTTTCTATTTTGAGCACTTGCACATTGTTTGATAACTGCTTCAAAGTTTAGATTTAACTTAAATTGGTATTTCTTTTGGCGCATTAGCTTACTCATACTTTTTGAAATATGAAGTTTTTCAAACTCTAAGATGCCTCTTGGATCTGGACAGAACCAAGTCATATAAGGGACTTGTGACATTGGCCAAGGAAAAATTCCTTTGGAATAGGCCAGCAGTAGTGAAGAAATTTCCAGGTCCCCACCAATGGCTATTAGACCATCTTCGGTGATGTCTTCATAAGGGGGAAAAGCGGCAATGGCCATTTCAGCTTACTCCTTTTAAATTAAGTAATTGTCCACAAGACGGTTTTGTAATAAAAGGTGGGCGTAAAACTCCTTGAACTGTTCAAGGTTGCGCTCAAAGCGAATAAACTTTTCTATTACCTGTTTTTCAAAGTTAATGATGCTATCGTTTATACCATTGAATACCCCAGCGATATGGGAAGTCATGCAAATGTTTGTTAGGTGTTTTAGTTTTTGAAAATCATAGGGTTCATTTTTGAAAACATCGCAATAAGCATAGGAGAGAGGGTTTGCTTCTAGAAAACGAACAAGGGCCTGCTCGTCAATTAAAGGACCTCGGGCGGAATTGATGATTAATGCTTGTGGATTTAATAAATGTGATAAACTTTGCTCATTAATTATATGGTGACTAGAAGGATTTAAACTAGCACATAGAATTAATGCATCAAATTTGTTACAAGGCCAGTGGGAGTAGTCCTTAAAGGGATCGTAAATATAAATATTACTATTTAAGGGACGAAGTGAATTAAATACAATTTGCCCTATATGGCCAAAACCAATAAGTAGTATTTTTTTGCTATCAATTAGATCACGATCCCACTTTCTTGATTTATCCCATGTCGATCTTTTGGTAATTGGACAAAAATGATGAATTAATGCTTCAAGTATATAGGTGGCAACAGCTTGAGCTCTAATAGGGTTGCCGACGATAACTGGAAAGGTTGCATTCTCCACCAGTGACTTAGGAATATTATCATGGCCGGAATTTGGTTGGATGAGAAGCTTAAGGTTAGATAGATCAACAGTTTTTTTCAATTTTAAAAAATCTGTATTAGTAGTTGTTATGACAATATCACAAGCATCACTTAGCTTAGAATTTGCCACCAAGCCACCTTGATGAATTAGTCTATCAATAGTGTTTAAGGCCTCCATTTCCTTATTTAAAAAGTTTGGCCCTTGATATGTTGAGACTGCTGTCCGCACCAGTTTGTATGTGGGATATAGGTTATTCATAAAAATGCCTTTGCATATAATCGATAATGCCCTATAATCTCTACTCTTTGGGGAATCGGCAAGTTAAAAAACGAGGGTCTTAAAGTGATATCAATTAAATCTGAACGAGAAATTGAATTAATGAAAGAGACCTGCCTGCTAGCAGCTAACACTTTGCAGTACATAGAAGGTTTTGTAAAAGAAGGGATTTCCACAGGTGAACTCAATGACTTATGTCACGAATATATAATTAAACAAGGGGCAACTCCTTCTCCTTTAAATTACCGGGGCTTTCCAAAATCAATTTGTACCTCAATAAATGAAGTAATTTGCCATGGTATTCCTAGTTATGATGAAATTTTAAAGGATGGCGATATTCTCAATATCGATATTACTACCTATTATAAAAATTTTCATGGGGACACAAATAAGACTTTTCTAGTCGGTAACGTTGACCCAGAAACTAAAAAACTGGTTGATGTTGCACACCAGTGCATGATGACAGGAATTGAGGTTATTAAACCTGGGGCCTTTATTGGTGATATCGGAGCCGCTGTAGCTAAACTAGCTCACCACCACCACTACTCGGTAGTAAAAGAGTATTGTGGTCATGGTATTGGGAGAGAGTTTCATGAGGAACCACAGGTTGTTCATAATGCTAGAAAAGGTACTGGTGCGATGATGAAGCCAGGGATGACTTTTACAGTTGAGCCCATGATTAATCGAGGTAAACTCAATAGTAAAGTGCTTTCTGATGGGTGGCGAGTTGTCACCAGAGATGGTAGTTTATCAGCACAGTTTGAACATACTATTTTGGTTACTGAAACGGGTTATGAGATACTAACCTTGCTCAATAATAATTAGGCCTTTGTTTTTAGGTACTTTTTGATCTTGGTTGATGCTGCCTTACGATCACTTTTACATTTTTCAATAATTGAATCAAATTTCTTTAGCGACTCGAAGATTTTATTGATTCTTTTTTTATCAGCGATTAGCTCACTTGGGGGAATGTCCGTTTCTAAGTATTTAAAGCGTTCTAGAAAATATCTAAACTCTGGAATGTTTTTACTAAGGCAGCTAGCAGTAGGTGCTAGCAGCTGTAGTTTGGATAGGTAGTTAAAGAAAATAAAGGGGATTTGGTCACTAATGTCATCTACTGATGCCAATGAACGGTGGTTTAGCCCTCTTGATTTTTTTGTAAAAATTTTGGTGCCATAGAGCAACAGGTACCTTAGCAGATTAACAGAGGGGGAAAAATCTGAATTTGTTTCACAGATCTTTTTAAGGAACTTTGAACTAATCTTGACGTTATCGGTTCGGGAAAACTCATTGATGAAAAAGCGATTTAAGTAGATAAGGGGACCGGTCATTTTTTTTTGATGAATAGTTAACTCTTCACGACCTAAACATCTAAGAAGTGGGTCACCGCTTCCAAATGTGGGAATATTAATGAAGATAATAGTAGAAAATATAATTAAAACAGTTACATGGAATTTTGTTTTAGCTTGCATATTTTTTATACCCCTTACTACTAACTAACTGTCTGTCTCGGCATTTGCCATAGATTTCTTTAGGTTTGGGTGTTATTATTAATTACCCTTTTTGCTAATATTGTGGAGGTACTCGTGATTTTGGTAACCGGAGGAGCTGGCTTTATAGGATCTGTGCTGGTTCAACAGCTAAATAATGCCGGCCGTGATGATATCATTGTTGTAGATAGGTTAAAAGATACAACGAAATGGCTAAATTTAAGAAGCAAAAAGTATGAACAATATATTCATAGTGAAGATTTTTTTCATAACACAAGTTTAATTTCAAGAATTTCTTTAATCTTGCATATGGGAGCATGTTCTTCTACCTCAGAAGCAGATATGGATTATTTAATGAAAAATAACGTTGAATATTCTAAGAGGTTATTTGAAATTGCAACAGTTCAAAAAATTCCTATAATTTATGCAAGCTCTGCAGCAACCTACGGGGACGGTAGCTTAGGCTTTAGTGATGATCATCAAATGGTGACTAAGTTTTTACCAATAAACAGGTATGGCTACTCAAAGCAGTTGTTTGATGAATGGGTTTTAAAGCAAAAAAGATATCCGCCGTTTTGGTGTGGGCTGAAATTTTTTAATGTTTATGGCCCATGTGAATATCACAAAGGTGATATGCGCTCAGTAGTTTTTAAGGCATTTGAACAGATTGAGGAAAATGGCTCTGTAAAACTATTTAAATCTTACAGGGATGAATACGAAGATGGGAAGCAGCTTAGGGACTTTATATACGTGCTTGATATTGCTAAGGCCATTATGATGATTATTGATCAAAAAATGATCTCTCCACATAGTGGAATCTATAACATGGGAACAGGTGAAGCTAGATCTTTTAACGATTTGGTGAGTGCAACCTTTAAAGCACAAGATATTCCTCCAAAAATTGAATATATTGACATGCCTTGTGAAATGCGTAGTCGTTACCAATATTTTACTCAAGCAAAGATGGACAAGTTTTTAAACCTCTTTCCCGATTTTGAGTTCACCAACTTAGAAGTGGGAATAACGGATTATGTACAAAATTATCTAATGAATGAGAATAGATATTTTAAAAGGATTTAATCATGGTATTTAAAGGCGGACTTATTGAAGCGGCTAAACTGCTTGCAGGGCTTGAGACAAAAAATAGAGAGCGAGTGATAGAGTTAATAGCCAAGCAAGACCCCGAAATTGCCAAGAAGCTACAGCAAAGTATGGTAACCATTGAAGATTTACAGTATTTAACAGTTAGTATGCTACAGGAGCTACTAAAGAAAGTTCAGCTCAATGATCTAGGAGCTGCTCTTAGAATTGGTAGTCCAGAGCTTGTGGATTCAATTATCTCTAGAGTTTCTAGATCAATTAAAGAAGAAATCCTAGAAACGTTAAAAGGTCCCCCAATATCAGTAGATAAAGTTCTAGAATCCGTTGACAAAATTATGGCCATTGTTCAGCAAGGTGTTGAGCGAGGAGAATTTGTCATTGATAAGGATGCTGCCCAAAAGCTTGTGTAATAAAAATTTGGTGACAAATTGCCGTGCCAAATAGTCCCAGGTGTCAAAAATATACCTATGTCAATTCATATCTAACTGAAATCAGGTGGCTTTTGTTTGGCATGCTTCTAGCATTAGATGTACTGCGAGGATGGAAGCTTCCAGGAAGGGAGTGAGTGTCATTTTAAGGAGTATTCCAAGGATGGAATACCCCTTAATCCGCATAAAAAATGGAGATTTTTATGTCAATTAAGTTGAACTATTTTAAAGAAATGTTTTTTGAAATGTTAAAAAACTACCAACAAGACAATGACGAAATTCGATTAACCAAGATCTCTAAAGGAGACGAGGTGGATCTTGTTAATGATAATCGAGAGAAAATGCTCTTTTTAAAATTACAGGGCAGGCAAAAGTTTTTTGTTAAAAAAATCAAGCAAGCAATAGAGAGAATCGATGAAGGCTCATTTGGTATCTGCTCAATTTGCGGTGAGGACATAGAGGAAAAAAGGCTTAGTGCAAGACCTATGACCTCTTTGTGTATTGGCTGTAAGGAAGAGCAAGAAAGAGAAGAATGTCATGTCTTGTATCATCGCAAATCCCACACATTGGGAAAAACATTTGGGAATAATGTAGTTTCTCTTAAGTCTTAAAAAAATAAAGCTTGTGTGTTAAATATTAGGTACGATATAATGTAATATGGAAATTACATTAAGGGGTAGGTGCCTAATATGTTTAAGATAATTGCTTTACTAGCAGCTCTAATTACAGGTGGTATGTTTTATTTTAAACAACATAGTAATTATTCTCTAAATAACCTAACGACCACGATTAATACTTCAATGCAAGATACAATGAAAGAAAAAAAGTTCCCAAAAGGAACCTGCATACTACTAGATAAAACATCGATGGTATTTGTTTATGTGAAAAAGGTTGATTCGACAAACAATCAGTATCATTTCTATGATTGTCAATTACCTGAGGGATGTCGGACGGATAAAGTCCTAAAGTATGATATTGATGATTTTGAGGAAACCTATAGTGTAAAAGACATCAGCTCAAAAGTGTGTCAATCAGTCAATCTTGGTGCTCAGAAGTAGCAAGTCTGCCCCACTACTGTAGGGCCAACTTTGCCAATTCCTCAATTAGATTTTGAGATCTGTTAACAAACTGTTCTTTGTTTTCGTTTTTTAACCCTTCTGAAGAGATAGTTGCCAGGTCTTCAACGTGGTGACAAAGCTTATCAACAAGTTCTTCCTGACCTCCTTTTTCAGAGAATAATAATGCTTTTTTGATTAGAATATTATTTGGGTTTATAACCAAAGTCTTTTTAATTGGAAACGCATCAGTTTGTCCCATGGACTTTGCCATGTTTCTAAAGCGCTTCATTTGTTCATCAACTTTAAAGTAAGCTGGTGCGTTAGTGTTTTTCAGTTTTTGCACTTCAACTTCCAAGGGGTTATCCAGTCCTGGAGGTGTGACAGGCGCAGCTTCAGCTTTGTCATCACCTTGTTTACTAGAATCCTCATCCTTGCCTTTTTCCTCATCCTTTTGACTGATCCCAACTAGTACTTTTTGGAATAGCTCTTTTATTTTTACATCGTCACTACTGGTAGCTTCACTTGCCAAGATAGTGCCAATCTCTGAGTCAATGGAGGCAAACTTATATTCTAAATCATTTTGTTTTTTGGTTTCAACCTGTTGCATAAAGTGAGGGTCTATATGATCATCTGTCTCAATAGCGTGCAGCCCTTCTTGAAGCATTTGAGTTCTTAGGGACCAATCAGAGCTTCCCTTTTCAAAGTAAATAACTTTGTCCTTCATTTTTTCTTGATAGCTTTCAGGTACTGAGTCAGAATACTCTGAAAGAGTGACATAATCCCCATCTGAGTTTTTAAAAATGACCCTCTCTCTCATCAATTCATCAAATTTGGGATCAGAAATGGTGCCATATTTAATAAAAATACCGATGTCTTCCCATATGGATTCATACTTTGGTCGGTCATTATTAAACAGTTTTTTCAATGCCTCTGCCACTTTTTTAATTACATAATTAGAAATCCTCTTGATGTTGGGATCACCTTGTAGGGAAGATCTGGAGACATTTAAAGGGATATCTGGAGAATCGATGGCCCCTTTTAGCAGGGACAAAAAGTCAGGAATAATGTTTTTAACATTATCAGAAACAAAGACCTGTTTGCAATAGAGCCTGATGTTGGAATCATTAAAAGGTCTATGTGGGTTTAGCTTAGGAAAATATAAAATGCCATTAAGGGTAAAGGGATGATCCACTTTGAGGTGTAGCCAAAAAAGTGGTGGTGCTTCGGTAGGGTATAGCTTTCTAAAGAAAGCATGATACTCATCATCAGAAATATCTTTTGGATTTTGGTTCCACAGAGGCTCGGTGTCATTAATGACATTCTGCTTTAAGTGATCCAAAGAACTCTGAATCTCCTCTTTCTTTTTATCATCTTTTTCCTCACTTAGCTTTTTTTCTTCACTCTCAATGCGGTTTTCATCGAGGACTTGGATTGTGTGAGGCATAAAATCGCAAAAATTTCTAAGTATTGTACTCACTTTAAAGCTGTCTAAGAACTCTTCCCCGTCTTTGTTGGTGTGTAGAGTGATGGTCGTTCCAATTTCAGTTCTTGTTGAATCACTAAACGTATAGTCTGTATCTCCCTCACAAGTCCATTTTACGCTCTTGCTATCTTTTTCCATGGAGAGAGTGTCAATCTCAACCTTGCCGGCTACCATAAATGACGAGTAAAATCCTAGACCAAACTTCCCTATCATATCTTTAGTGGCATCATCTCCCATGTCTTTTATTTTTTGAACGAACTCTTCAGCGCCAGAAAATGCCAGTTGTGCGATATATTTTTCGACCTCTTCTTCTGTCATTCCCACACCGTTGTCTACAATTTGAATTGTCTGCTTCTCCTTGTTGACAATGACATCAATCTTTCCGGTCGGAATTTCTTGATTTTGGGTTCTCCCTAAAGTTTCTCTTTTAGAAATAGCATCTGTTGCATTTGCAACTAGCTCGCGGAGAAATATATCATGCTCTGAGTAGAGCCATTTTTTTATAATTGGAAATATATCAGAGGTTTGAACAGATATGGTGCCTTTGCGCTCAGTCATGAAAATTTCTCCTTTAAAACGTGTTATAAAAACGTTGTTACTACTTAAGCTTCTAGAGAAATATGGCATTGTTTTTATAAACGTCAAGGGTTATAGTGTAGTTTTTTGATATAGAACTATGCCGCAACCATATAGAACGGCAATACGCATGCACCGGAAAGAGGACCATGGACCAAAATAAGAAGTTGAAAGTAATAATTATTACAACTGGTGGCACAATTGATAAAACTTATGATGAGGCAAGTGGAGGTCTGCACAATGTTGGTACAAACATAAAAGATGCCATTTTGAGTGGACTGAGACTTCCATACACAGAGATAGAAGTTTTTTCAATTTTGGCCAAGGACTCACTTTTTATGTCAGACGAAGATCGGGACTATCTCGTTATGTCCTTGAAGCATCAATTGGAAAAGAATGCTCCGATAATTGTGCTGCATGGGACAGATACAATGGCGCAAAGTGCAGAATATTGCCTCAATAAATTTAAGAACCTAAAAGTACCAATTATTTTTTCCGGTGCTATGAAACCATTCGGATTTATTGACGCGGATGCCAGGCAGAATGTGGCTGAGGCCCTGATGGTGGCCAAGATAATAGATCCAGGAATTTACATTTCGTTTCACGGAAGACTATTTTGTGTACCTAATGTGCGAAAAAATAGTGACAAAGGGACTTTTGAGGCATGTTGAGCGTGATGTAGCTAATAAGTAAAAATGTCCCGAGTCACGAATTAAAGAATATTGACCGACCCCCTGCTTCATTAAGATAATGAAGTTCCCAATACAAAAAGGAGCCGGTCAAATGCATCTTACACCAAAACAACAAATTCGTGTA
>JADHTQ010000085.1 GCA_016784965.1 Bacteriovoracaceae bacterium
GATTTCTGAGGAGTTTTGGGCCTAATCTCGGCCATTTGGGTACAAAAATAAGAAAATTATTATGATTTTTATTGATCATTTTAAATGGTTATCAATATTTAATGGATGCTATGCGATAGGTGAAAAGTTCAGGTTAAATGAAGACTTTGAATTAAAACCTGAGTCTTGGGCAATGTCGATAATATTGAGATGGTTATACATAGGTGACAACAATCGTACTTTTGACTCCTCAATTCTATGATTGTTGATAAACTCAAAAAAGTTTTTATTAAACTCAGTATTTATGACTTGAGAGATGTGGTGTTTTGGGATTTTGAGGTTGTTTGCTAGCTCTTCTATATTTAAGTTTGCATTTAAATATAGCTTATCATTTGCCATTGAACTTTCGAGCATTGACTTAATCTCTTTGTATTTTTCAGGTGATAAGCTCGTTTTATGATATTTTAAAGAACCATTACCAAATTGTTTTTTTTCAATAGGCCCTTCAAGGTGGACAATAGTTGAATAGTTTACGTTTTGGGGCCTATAGACTGTCATGTGCCCAATCAAAAAGATAAAAAGGACAACTATTGAAAATTGAATTTGAATAAGTGCAATTGTGTTGTAGAAATTAGCAAAGATTGACATGGACCAGATGCCAATTAAAAATATAGATAAGATCCAAGGCCACAGCTTATTTTCTTGGTATGAGTACTCTCTCTTCACATTTTTTGTATGTTTAAGTAAAATCAAAAAGGTCAAAATAGCATATCCCAGTCCATACAGGTCGTGAATAAAGTTAGATAATTGCCAATTGGGCCAGTTCATATGGTGACTGTAGATATGCAACTTCCTCTCATCTGACATGACAAAAACTGGAATGTGATGGAGTAGGTGAATAAAAAAACCAATGAAGTGAAGCCACACTTTGCGGGTGAATTTAGTGTCGTAGAGAAGCGATTGTAAATATAAATAAAATAGTGGCCCATAAAGAGTGGGCAGAGAATAAATTGGTCCAAGAAACCAAACAAAATATTCGGTAAAGCCGAAGATGACAATAACTTTGCGACTTAAGTCGATACTCAAAACAAAAAGAATAAGGGCCAATAACTTATTTGCCCGACGATCTGTTTTTACAAGAAGCAGCTGAGGGACCAGAAACAAGCCCTGCACAATTCCAATAATGTAGATAATGCTGTGTACTTTCATCTGGGCCCTTTTTTATAATCCGGCTTGAGTTAAACTTGAGCCATATCAATTAACACATTAATATCATTGCGATCAAAGTGGGGATTGTCAAAAGGATGATTGGGGGATTTTTTGCCACCACCATACCATAAATCAAGTGGTGCAGGACTAAGCCACTTTGTATGTTTCTAAAAGGGGTAACTTGTTGTTTTTTGATCAAAGTGTTGAGTTTCTATAAAAATGTAGACACTCTTGTTAATGTAATACTAAAATTTTGCTTTAAAACGATATTAGCATCATGAGGGAGTACTAATAATGAACGAGCAATGGAATGATAAAGTTTGTGCCAATCTTATTTACCGCGAATCAAGTGTAAAGTCTCAAAAAGAGGTTTTCATTACCCTGGTCATTAAAGAGGCGATGACAGAAATTGATCAGATTGCTCTTTGTTTTCAAAGGGTTGCAAGTTTTCTTAAAAAAAATGAGATTAGCATTTTACAAGAAAAAGTCTATGGTCTTAGCTCTCATATGCAACAGATCACCTCTGTAAGAAATGAGCAATATGCAACTTTGAATGAAACTCCACCTGTGACCTGCACTTTCATTGATGGAAAACCATGTATGGGAGGGGTATTTGCCGGGATTCAAATTATCGGAGTTGTTTCAAAAGATAGCAATGCTTCTCTAAGTACGATTACTCATAACCAGCAAAACATTGGTGTGACATTTGAAAATGAAGATTACAAAAAGGTCTTTTTATCAGGCATTTCTCATGAGGCACTATCAAATAACCAAAATGAATTACAGCAACTAGATCTCTACAGTCAAGTGAAGGCAATGTTTCACTCCTCTAAGGAGATCCTTGCTGAGCAAAAAGTAAACTTTGATCAAGTACTGCGCACTTGGATATACTTTCCTCGAATTCTTGATTGGTACGGCGAATTTAACCGTGCGCGGACTGATTGCTTTAAAGAACTTGGGTTAATTTCTAAAACAAGAAACTATCTGCCTGCAAGCACCGGTATACAAGGCAAAAGAACTGACTCAGAAGAGTGCTTTATGGATGTTTTAGGATTTGTTTCCAAAAACCCAAATAAGGTAAAAGCTTCAGTTATGAGAAACTCTAGACAAAACGAAGCGGATGAATATGGCTCATCATTTTCCAGAGGAATCTCCATTGACTCTAAGCACAGTTCCACAATGTATATATCAGGTACCGCAAGTATCAACAACGATGGTGAGACAATTTATCACCAAGACCGTCAAGGACAGATGATTGAGACCTTACTAGATATTGCCGCCCTACTTGAAACTAAAAATGGAAAGCTAAGTGACATTGTGATGGCCACAGCTTATTGCAAAGATGAATCGATGTATAAAAATTATAAAAGGATTGTAACTCTTTTAGAACTTGAAAATATCCCAATGCTTCCAGTTTATGCAGACGTCTGTAGAGATGAGTTGTTATTTGAAATTGACTCTATTGCTGTAAAAGATCTGGAGACAACCTAGTGAAAATATTTTTACCGATCATCTGCCTATTTGCATTTCATGCTTGTAAAGTGACTAAAAACTTACCTGATTACATTATGTATAAAGATGGTAAATATATCAGCAAAATTGATGCTATGGAATTGATATACATCCCAGCAGGTAATTTCAAAATGGGAAGTAACAGTGGCAATCCCGACGAAAAACCACAGCACCAAGTGCATCTTAATGCCTATTTCATAGATAAATTTGAAGTTTCAAATTTGCAATTTGAAAAATTTGTAAAAGCGACAAAATACAAACCTCGTGGGCCTTGGAGACGAGGATATAAAGATAGTTCTATGCAGAACAATCCTGTTGTTTTTGTTACTTGGCACGATGCCATCAATTACTCAAAATGGGCCAAAAGGGATCTACCTACAGAAGCTCAGTGGGAGTATGCCGCCAGAGGAAAGAGCAATTATAAATACCCCTGGGGAGATGAATGGAATGAAAAAAATCTACCCTTAGAAAAACTTGTACCCCACAACACTTTTAAAGAATCAAAGTCCCCTTTTGGGGCGCATCTTCTGGCAGGCAATGTTTGGGAGTGGGTTTCTGATTGGTACGACCGTCACTATTATCAAGGTATTGTGGGAAAAAAAATAATCGACCCCAAAGGCCCAGTTGATGGTGCACCTCCTGAAAAAAGGTTTATTGAGACAAATACAGCAGCAGGCAACGAAAGAAGCACTCTGAAAGTGATCAAAGGTGGGTCAAGCTTTGGAGCATTGGCCAAAGAAAATGCGCGGTCGTCAAAACGTATGTGGGGCAATCCCAAATATTGGTTTCATGATACAGGTTTTCGCTGCGGTTTTTCACTCAATGCCTCTTTATAAATATGTTTACTTTTGACAGCAGTTGGTAGCGTTTGTATACCCAAGTAAGTAAATAACACTGAAGCATAGGCCACTATATTTAACACAGTAAACATTTTGCGAATATTTTTCATAGATTTGAATTGATGAATTATTATAAGATATATTAACCAAGAGATGAGTGCCCAATTTTCTTTTGGGTCCCAAGACCAGTAATCCCCCCATGCTCTTTGCGCCCAGATTGATCCAGTGATCAGCCCAAAAGTTAAAAATATTAAACCAATAAACATTGAAGTATAGGATAACTTTGCTGTTTTAACTGATATCTCACCCTTTTTTCTAATATGTTTTAATAAACCATGCATTGAAAGCAAGCAAGAAAATGTCAATAACCCATAGGCAATAAAGTAGAGTAGAACGTGGGGCACAAACCAGAAACTTTGCAGGGCAGGTGGCAAAAAAGTAATTTCACTATCTGACTTCAAGGTGGCATATAGCAAGACACTAAAGGAGACAAGGGCAACAAGACCATTTAAAAAGCTAATTTTATATTTCAAGCTAAAAACTAAATAGATAAAACAGATACAACTTGAAAACAGTATAAGTGACTCGTATAGTGTTTGAAATGGAGCTTTTGAAGTATCTATCCCACGACTTAGCATCATGATTACAGTACTAACAAAAGCAAGTACCATGGTACCATATTCTACAAGATTTTTTTTGGGAAGAATCTTTACAGGTATAAAAGATGTTGTCAGTGACAGCAGATAAAAACACATAGCGATCATTATTGATAAAGGTATAAATGATTGACCAATTACCATGCTGGGCCTTTACTTCAAAGAGTGCGAACTCTTGAAAAGAGTGATAACAACACTCCCACAGTTAATAGAAAAAATCCGGTAAAAACATACACTACACCGGGGTCATAAACTATTTCAAAAATGGAAAGGTTTTTATTTTGCGAATCATACGAAGACTGAAAAATATAATAGCTTCCCAGTATTAGCGGCCTGTTAACTAAAATATCATAACTGCTAACAATATTTTTTTGATGGTTAAGTAGTGTTACTTTGCTCAAATATTTTTTAACCCCAGATGATTTTTTAGCAATAGTGAGGGCCTTCTTGCTCTGATCTAGAGTGATTATATTGGGATTTTCGGTGTTAAATCTCATCACCTTTTGTTTTTTATCATCACCAATATCTTTAACTATTAGTTTATAGAAATTATCTTTTTCTAATGTAATCTCTTTTATTTGCAAGTTTGTGCCCTGGGGTTTACTTCCCTTTTTCATCTCTTTTATTGCCCAAGATGTGGTCGTTTCATAAGTTTTTAATTTATGGTTAAAGTGCAGTAGATACATGCGATATTCAGTGGGATAGTTTTCAATTTTAAATTGATCTAACCTAATTGTTAATGGCAGCTTTTTTAAAAATCCTTTATTAATATTTTTTTGAAACTCTAAGTAGGAGGTAGCACAATCAAAATTACATGAGCTACTTTTAATTTGCGACTGATATTGGTCGCTGACGTCTCCTATGCTTAAGGCCAAGACTCCCTTATCTGCTAAAATTTTGCCGACCATGGCCCCTATGAAAATAAAGATCACTGCTAAATGAATTAAGGTTATACCAATATCGCGAGGCGACAGTGTGTTTTTTTTATAAACTAGATAAACTCCAATTGAGATACCAATTAGAGTCAAGCAAGTGATAAAGATGGAGGAGTTAAACAGGTCTTGAAAACTAAGATAAAATAGTATTTGGGAAGCAAACTTTCCATATATCTTAAAATATTCTGCGGTTGTCGCTTTTTGAATTATAAAAGTACCAAGCAGAGTTAGCATCATAGAGATGGCCATCAACAAAATAATAAATTTTTTGGATTTTGAAATATTGACTAGCCGGTCCCAAACCAAAGGATTAATAAATGCGAGGAGGAGCCCCAGAATTACTCCTGTAATTGTCCTAATGCCAGCATTTTCAAAGGGAAAAATTAACGATCCCAATGTACCAAAAAATATACTAATTATTAAAACAAGCCAACTTAAAAACACTTTGACAGTACCAAATAACGTTACATGATATTAGTATTTAACACATTGTAGATTTTGTTAACATTTTGCACCAGAGGAAAAAAGATATCTTCTGAAATAGCTTGATCGGGGTCACAGGTAGATGTCTCAGGCTTGTAATGCACTTCGATTAACAGGCCATCGGCACCGACTGCAATTGCAGCTTGACTCAGAGAGTTTACATATCGGTATTTACCTGCGGCATGAGATGGATCAACAATAATTGGTAGGTGAGTTCTTTCTTTTAGTAAAGGAACTGCCCCGATGTCCAATGTAAATCGCATCTCCTGACAAAAAGTTCTAATGCCCCGCTCACAAAGAATTACATTTAGGTTGCCTTCAGACATAATGTACTCAGCAGCAAGTATAAACTCTGGAATCGATGAGCCAAAACCTCTTTTTAGAATCACAGGCCTTCTAGACTTTCCGCATTCTTTTAAAAGAGCGTAATTTTGCATATTGCGACACCCAATCTGGATGATGTCAGCGTACTCTGCAACAAGAGGTACATCATTTGGGGCAACCACCTCTGTCACGATAGGTAAACCTGTTACTGTCTTTGCTTTTTGTAAATATTTAAGGCCAGCTTCTCCCAATCCCTGAAAAGAGTATGGAGACGTTCTTGCCTTGAACGCTCCCCCGCGAAGCATATGGCCCCCACAATGTTTAACAATTTCTGCAGTCTCTATTATTTGTTTTTCACTTTCAACACTACATGGCCCACCAATAATAACAGGGCCTGATCCCCCTCCGATTTTTATACCTTCGACGTCAATGATGGAGTCTTGTTTTTGATATGCCCTAGAAGTTAAGTTTAATCTAGCTGAAGCATCCTGCGATTTAGTTGACATTATTTGCGCTCTTTAGTTTCGGTTTCTTGGCAATTAATTGCAGTCCAATTATAGGCTCCCCAGCGCCTTATTTGCAACTGTAAAGTTTAATTGTGCGCCTGGTGAAGGGGTATTTGATCCACTGTTTAAAATATCGACGTAATTACCATTAGATAGCAGTTTGTATTGCGCTTTGAACGCACATAAAAATGGGCCTGAAACTTACTTGAAATGGACTAGGAGAAGTTTGTCAAAGACCAAAAAGTATATTGAATTATTCAACAGTTGTAGTGTAGAATTTCCACCTACAAAACTTATAACAAGAGAGTGGTCTTTGAATAAGAATGCGACACGAAGTATCATTAGGGGATCGATTGTATTTTTGGTTATTTTAACAGGGATCATTGTCTATTATAAATATTCAGGGGTAAGTAACACCGAATCATTTGTATATTTTAAAAAACATGTTACTCCAATCCTCGCTACGACATGTTCTAAAAAGGATGAGCAGGGTGAGTATATCTGTCATGGCACCAACACCATCGCTCCCCCCACAGGTGCAGGTACCGGTATGAAGCTTTCTCACGTTGCTCCCAACATTTTGTCCTCTTCCTGTGAGACCGCTTGCCATAGAGCTAGTGGTAAAAAAAGCTTCTCTTTTGCCCTAGACCAAGAGGGGAAAATCTCTTCCGATAAACAAATAATGTTGGCCTACAAGAAAGCAAAAAAACATGCCTCACACGGCAAAGTACCATTTGCCAAAATCTTAAGATTTCCACTCAGTGCTATTTCCGGAGGGTTTGGCCAATATCACGCGGGAGGAGAAATATTTGATAGTACCGCTGCGGATGAATACAAAATACTTGCAGATTGGGTGAAATTAGAAAATCAAGAAGGCCTTGGAAGCTATGCTGCCATAAGTGAAGCGGAAAAATTCTTTGGCAAAGAGGTTCTACCGGTTTATGCGCGCAATGCGTGTCTTAGTCCCACTTGTCATATCTTTAACCACTCAAGTTTTATTCCCGATGGCGGAATGCCTACCACTGATCTAAGTGCGCCCCTTCACGAGCGATTTTCTCCTGAGCAAGTCAGCTTTAATAGAATGACTTCCAAAGGACTAATTCAAAAAAATATATATCTCACCGGAAATATCGAAGAAAGCCGGGTGCTTAAAAAAAATATCCCAATTGACAAAGGTGGTATTCTCCATAGAGGCGGCAACAACCAATTCTTTTCAGGACCAGAAGATCCTGACTACCAAACCATAAAAAAGTGGTTATCCCTTGAAAAAAAAGCAACGGTAGCCAAACTTAAAATGAAAGGTCGGCCCGTTAAAGAAGATGTTGTTGGAAAAGTTCAAGGCCTTGTTTTTGTACGTACAAAAACGAGCAACTATCGACGTTTTTTAGATGTTGGAAAATACCTTCCCGGTGGAGATCTTTTTATTCAAAAGCTGAAAGAGGGGGAGACGCTGGAAACAGCAAGGAGCGCTCCGTTTAACCTAACTGCACGTTTTCACCCCAAATCAGAAGCAGATATCAGAGAGCCAGATGTAAGATATGATGGCAGAGCAATTGTCTTTTCCATGCGGGTGGGAGAAGAAGATAATTTAAATGTTTATGAAATATTGCTCGATGACAATCTCGAGTACGTTGAAAAATCCTTTAGACGACTGACCTATGGTGAAAAAGAAATTAATGGGATTAAAATTCATTACACAGATCCAACTTATGTTCCTGACTCATCTGATACAGGAGCACTTGGAGGAGGGCATAACTTAGAAAAGGCAGATATTGTTTTTGTTAGTAATCGTGCAGGAAATGTCGTCCAAAGTGTAGAGCGGGGAACCGTTGGTGAAGCAGACGGAGGAGACCATCAAACCATAATAGATTTCGACCGCCCAGAAGTTGATCAAACCTTTGTCGGACAAAATATCTTTATCGTCGATGGAGCAAATAAGGGGCAGTGGCGAAAGATTGTCAGCTTTAAAAATAACTTATTTAAAGATGAAAAACGTTCCTATATAAAAGTCGATCGTCCATTTCCAGCCAAAGTTGACAACTCCACCATATATGTCATCGAAAAAAAGGGTAGCACCCAGCCCGGATTTTTACCATCTTATTCTATGTACGGTATGAAGTACCCAAGTCCAGGAAAAGAAAAATTCATGTTCGATGAAACTATATCTAGAATCACCTATGGCATTGCTCAAGAGATGGATCTAAGTGTCCGCACTACGGGGGAAGTATTTTTTAGCTGTCAAAGGTCATTTATGAATAAGTATGATCGCCCTATTTTTAATATGGCCAGCTGTAGGAGACATTTGGATACCCGCTTTAGCTTTCCTACTCATCACGGAAATAGATCACAAGTACTACTTTACGCCGATAACCATGAGCTGCCCTCGGGCATTGATATCCATACAGGTCTCGATCCAGATAATCTATGGGAGGGGGGCAACCTTAGTGTGTCTGATCATCAATTGGGGCCTGGGCTTGAAGCGCGCAACCCACATGACTATGCAACTGGATACTTCGATGAATTCGGGACACCGGTGGTTGAAGGATTAGATTTATCAAACACTAAGTACAAATATAAAAAGGGAAAACGTGCATCTCATACCAGGTTCATCTTTAAAAAGATTGCTCTGTTTCCTCTGAGAGGACCAAAAGCGGTCTCTAGGACAGGTTTATCACCTGGAGGCATCTTTAGAGATTCAATACCTCTGCCGGGCGGAGATATTTTAGTATCCCATTCACCATACCCGATAAACCATTTTGATCCCAAGGCCAATCCAGACTTTGATCTGTATATAATAAAGGCCGACCCAAGTTTTCACACTGAGGGTGGAAAGGATATCCCAAAAGTTAAAAAGATACATCTATATGCCACAAGCCAAAGAGGAGTTAGTGATCTTCAGGCTTACCCAATATATGTAAGAATGAAGCCTAAAATTAATGCTGCCAGAAGGGCCAAAAGAGATCACCTTATAAGACCTGTCGGGCTTGCTGACGATGATCATCGCCCAACCAAGTATCTAGAGCGAAACTTTTTGGTTATGGATGCAGTTTTAGATGACCCATCTCCTGTGGGCAAAAATGTTACATACAAAAAAAACCCAATTTCGGGAGTGAAAACAAAAGACCTCGATAAGGTTAAATATGTCCGCCTCGTTGAGGTATTGCCCACATCACCCGATATGGCAAAAAAAGTAGATACAACTAAAACTAAAAACCGCGATCCCGTCAGCACTACCTATAGTAACGGTGTACATCACATCAAAAGAGTAGTTGCAGAAGTTCCCCTCGAAGCAGATGGGTCTATCTTTATAAAAATTCCTCCCAAAATCCCATTAATCATTCAATCACTAAATGAAGATAAAATGGCATTGAGGCAAGAAGCTAGACATTACTTCTTTGCACCCAATGAAACGTTTACCATCTCGCCATCTCCCAGTGAAACTTTTCAAACTTGTGGTGCCTGTATGGGAGCAATGAGTGGAAAGCCAGAGCGTCTGTTTGGTCCCATCAATAAATTTTCAGGGCAAGCAAAGGTGATTGCCATAGCAAAAGCAAAGGGGAATCCCAAAGAATATGGCCTAAATGTCAAAGAAAGAAAAGGTGTAGATTTTGAAAAAGATATTCAGCCAATCTTGAACAAACGTTGCGTATTTTGCCATGAGGGTGAAAATGCTTCCTCCGGCCTTGATCTCACTGCTAAGAAAACTCATTACTATAATACGGCGTACGAAAACCTAATGCAGCTTGAGCATAAAAATAGTAGATGGTTTGCCAAGAAAAAATATGTAAGCGAAAGAAATGCCCTGGCAATTGAAAGTTATCTCATTGCAAAGTTGTACGGAAAGAATCTAAAATCAAAGAAGATGCTAAAAGGTGATACACCTCATCCAAGCAGAGGGTTGCTAGAGAAACTCAAGATAGATGGAGATACATTATCAGATGATGAAAAGTTTTCATTTGTTCGCTGGATTGACCTCGGTGCAACTTATAAAGGTCCAAGCTCTATAAATAAATCTGGGGGGTATAAGTTATGAAACTGATTGTCTCGTTGCTAACGATTGCTTTGCTCGTTTCATTGTCTACCTCGTGCAAAAAAAATGAAGATGTCACTCAAATGAATTTTTCTAGTCCTTCGAAATTTGGCCTTTTGACAAGCTCAAGGTGGGCATATGGACAAAAGTTTAAAAAGGAAAGTCTCACACCTGTAAAAAATACAAATCCCAACCCAGAAGCACAACCAAATAGGGAGCACCCATATACTCAGGCGATAACTCAAGATGGAAAAAAATTATATATCGCTCTAACAGGCAGCTCTTCAACTCCGGGAAGTAAAATTTCTGTATTTGATGTAGAAAAAACAAAAGTGATAAAAAGAATTGAAGTTGGATCATCTCCAATGCATCTTACTCTCCACCCAGGTGGCAGGTTTTTAGTGGTGCTTAACAGGTTTTCTAATTTTGCTTCTGTAATTGATGTTAAAAAAGATAAAGTGGTCTCTGAAATTGCTTTGGATTTTTACTGCCAAAGAATTATTTTTAATAGGGCAGGTACCAAAGCTTATGTTTCAAACCGATATCTAAATCAAGTTTTTGTAGTTGACATCAAAGTCGACGGTGATGATTTTGAGGGGACAATGCAAATACTTGGAGGATTCGATGACACTCCATTTTTAGAGCACTCTCAAAATAAAGAAGTTTACAATGTGATAAATTCCTCCTGTGGAACTATGCAGTGCCATGCAAATTTGAAGGGTAATTTCTATGCAGGGTCTGATGCAACAAAAGCTTACTTTTCTGCAATGGAAAATGCTACCCCTGGACAACCTGAAAGTAGTTTACTACTAAAGGCCGTCTTGTCAGATGATGAAAACGGTTTTGCCGATGATATGGGTGGAAGTAATTTTCATGCTGGAGGATTAAGTATATTAAAAAAGGGGGGCAAGAAATATTCAGTAATCGCACAGTGGATAAAAAAGGCCCAGCAAGGACCAGGAATACCCGTTGGCAATTTTGGATCAAAGCCGCGCTCATTGGCCCTAAGTACTAATGAGAGGTATCTCTACGTAGGAAACCTTGGTACCCAAGATATTTCCATTATTGACTTGACCAAAAATATAGAAATTGGTGGCATCTATACTCAAAATGTTATTACTGATTTAAATATATTTCACGATAAAGTGAGTAGTAGTGATTTTTTAATTGCACTCAGTTTAGGCCTTGGTTTTGGAGCGGCAAAAGAGAGAGATCCCGTTGGTGGAGAGTCTCTTGACTCTAAAAATCCCGCTGCCCAATACACCGTTCACCGA
>JADHTQ010000031.1 GCA_016784965.1 Bacteriovoracaceae bacterium
AAGATACAGGTTTCTCTCCAAATTGGATGCATCAATCACTTGAACGATTAGATCTGGTTTTTGTTCAAAGATGTAATCTCTGGCAACTTTTTCTTCAACTGAAAACGGAGACAGAGAGTAAGTTCCAGGCAGGTCTGTAATGTGAATGGTCTTATCCTTATAGTGAATGGTTCCACTTTTTTTCTCAACTGTGACCCCAGCGTAATTGGCAACTTGATGGTTGGTGCCCGCTAGGGCATTAAACAGAGTCGTTTTCCCACTATTTGGATTTCCAGCAATTGCTATTTTAAACTCATTCATTACTGCCCCCTTCCAGTATTGACAATAATACTGTCGGCTTCATTGTTTCTTAGAGTTAAAACAGTGTCTTTATACTTCACCATAACCGGGTCAAATAAGGGTGCCTCTCCTACCATTTTTATGGAGGTACCAGGCACAATACCCATATCTCTTATTCTTCTTCCCAGCTCTCCTGTTGCAATAATTTTACTAATTTGATACTTTTGATTCTTCTTGGTTTTTCTGAGTGACATTTCCATCCTTATTCCTCCCCGGTATGAACGTCGTCTAAGTTCTATAAAACACTTAAAATAAATGTGGCCCCTGTAGTAAATTCATTATGAAAATTTGAGGCAAAAGTTTGTCCATCATAAGAAGAAAGTGGAACTAACTCTAAATAGATTTCAAATTCAAAGCTATCATTAACTGCATATCCAAAGGTTGGAGCGATAGCAAGGCTAGAAAATCCTCCGCCGCCACCTTTGGTAAACTCAAATGAAGAAGCGATGGGCATTTTGACGGAAGCGTTATTGCCAAAGCTATATACGGGATTTACTTGAAACTCTAGCCCACTATCAACCACATCATCTTCGTCTGAAGAGGTTAAAAATTTAGAAACTACCATTTCTGTCTCTAGTGCAAACGCAGGAGTAATTTCAGTTGCCGTTTCAAGCCGCAAATATACCAAACCGTCTTGACCGGACTCCTTTCTGGCGTCTTTATTTGCAATACCCTGCAAAAGTAATGAAGGTGCAATAGTGGTTCCTATTGCCTCAATATTAAACTCTCTAGAATAGCCAACCTCGACTGCTTCTAAATTGGCAGCTGCATCCTCATCTGCTACTTTTAAAAAAGACATTTCAGCATTTAAAAGAAGATTGTGAACTTCATTAAAGTTGTAACCATTACTGACAGCAAGTGCACTGCTAATACCGTTTAGGTCATTGGTCTCCTCATTTCTTGAAATTTGATTGTCCAGCTCAAGCTCCATACTAAAAGAGGCGAGTGCCCCCTCACTGGTGCCGCTGCTCTTTGTTGTGGAAGACTTTACATCTTCGGCGCAATGTGCAAATTGGATGCTAAATACGATAATTGTTAATACTAGATACTTCACTTTGATCTCCTTTTAGGTTCGCCCAGCTTTCAGCAACTGAGACTTTGTCTCATAAATAATGAGATAAAGTCTCAGTTAGTTCAGCTGTTTTGTCAATGACTTTTTTTTTATTTTATTTTTTTATGCTGGTAGAAATTGTTAGGAGCTTCTAGTTTGGAGTTTGGACTAGATTATTTGATATATTGGTATAGATATCTTTTTTTAAAATCCATTTCCAGGTACGGGCTTGTTGCAAAAAAATTATCTTTAGAAACTATCCAATACTTATCTTTTTTCACCGGGTGATGATATTTTTGATTCCTATGATCAGCTTCAATAATGTTGCTCAGGTAAAATTACATGTCTGATTTTTTTGATACAGTCTTTGACTGTTATATTATCAATTCCACCATTGTTAGTATCTGATTTAGTGCTATGGCGAAATGGTTTTAATATAAGTTTAACAATAGCGTGATCAACACGATTATAATAGTTTTCTTTATATTTTTCTTTAAAGAAGAACAGGATATCATTTAATGTAGGGGTATCACCAATTTTAGTTGTACTAGCTAAATAGCTTGGAAATTACATCATTAGTTTCCCGTGTATCATAACACTGATTCAAATAATACATCTATATAGTCGATAATTGTGGATAGCATAAATGTTATAACGAGAGAGTGCAACATTATATAGATGACAGTTTTTTTTAAAAAAAATAAAGACGTCTATATTACGTCTTAGAAGCTGCCAAAATCAAAAAGATAACAACTTTTTCACTTCTTAAAGTAATGATAAATCTAGAGGTGATTCAGCTACTCACAAGGGCCTTTGTGTGGGCCATGCCCGGCATTTGAAGGGGGATTTGGCGTTTTCTTACATTAGCCATTTGACCCAAATTGTGTTAGTTTTTTTTATGAAACTTCGGAGGAAAAAATGATTAATACACTTAGTGATAGAGAGCTTATTGTTCAGGTAGTAAAAAAAGTTCAAGAGGAAAAACTTATCGTTACAGAGGTTTTAAATTACCTAGAGGAGATAGATCGACGAAAAGTATTTATCGATTATGGTGTGCCATCTCTATTTAAATTTTGTACGAGAATTCTTAAATATTCAGACTGTGAAGCGGCAATTCGTGTAAAGGTTGTTCGGGCATTTAAGGCCGCCCCCATTATTAAAGAAAAGATTAAAGATGGTAGTCTGAAGCTCACAACTGCAGCATCTTTATATTCATTTTTTAAAAATAATAAAAAACAAAACAAAGAAGATGTTGTAAAAAAGATTTGTGGTAAATCTACTAAGCAGGCAAAAGATATTTTAAATTTATTGGCCGATAATCCTCTGCCTAGATTATTGAACATTACCCTGCCTGAACACCTCTTAAGAAAGCTTGAAAGTTTAAGTAGTGACTTTGAAGGTTGTAGTGAACTAGAGATTATCGAGTCTTTGATAGACCGACATATTGAACAAAACAAACAGGCCAAAGATAAGCGAAGATCAAATAAACAATCAAAAAATCAGAGGTATATCACCAGAGTTGTGAAAGAGCATGTAGACAAAAGGGCCCAAAATCGATGCGAAGGAATTTCGCCTATTTCTGGGAAGCGATGTGAAAGTAGAACTAATTTGCAGTACGAGCATGTACGCCCAATTTCCAAAGGTGGTGATAGCTCTAAAGAAAATATCCGAAAATTATGCTTCGGGTGCAACGCTAGAGCAGGTGTTAAAGCATTGGGGGTGCAAAAAATGTTGCAAAGAGACAGTGTTAAATTGCCAAAAAGCACAAATTATTATTTAGAAGACACGAATGCTGGCCCACAATATTCATTTATTGCGCCGGGGGGATAATAAAGCTTAATATGATTTGCATTCTTCACCAGTTCTAAATAGATCTCTGCCAAGTCCATTACGACAGGCATTCGCGCAGTGGTCCCAAACCAAACTGAACATGGAAACAGGAACAGGAACAGGAACAGGAACAGGAACGGCAATGTGTCGGTTTCGATTTCAGTTTCAGTGTGGAGTTTGGTAGTTTTAACAATTTCACACAGTTACCCTGGTGCAAAGCGCTAGATGTTTGCGAATGCATAAGTTGTATGTTATGCAATTATAAAATATTAGATATGGGGGCATAATGATGTATATAAAGCGATTGCTATTTTTTTTTGTTTTTATATTAACAAGTGCAGGGAGTGCTTATGGCCTACCACTACACGAATACTTTGAAGATCAGTATGTGGGGCATGATCACAGAGAAATTGCACCTCTTATTGCCAAAAGAATTACTCCAGAATTAGATTTATCGCAACTAACAGATAGATTTACAGAAAACATACAATCCAAATATACCCAAATATTAAAAGCGCTAACTTCTCCTTTAAATAATTGTACTGACACTTTCAAGGCCTACAAGTACGTTCAAGCATTACAAGTTAAGGGCGAATTTGAAGATTGTTTTGATTTTGTAGGTCTTTGTGAACAAGAGCAGACGCATGGAGCACAAGGGCTTGATAGGATTTTGATGGTCGGGGCCCAATGTTTGAAGCAATCTTATAATTATGATTTGGCCTATAAATATTATGATAGGGCGACAAGTTCAAGTTATGCAAATTCAGCTCACTTTGAAAAAAACCTTTACCTGTTTGCTCAGTTTGCAGAATTTACTCAATATTCACAATTTACAAAATCTATCCTTAGTAGAAAGCAAAACTGGTTTGGATTTTCTCCTGCTACAGTTTTTAACACCATTAAGTGGTTTTCTCTTGGCACTGTGAACTCTGAAGAAGAGTTAGAACAGGTGCTGGCCTTTGAGACAAAAGTTCTAGGTAGCAAAGGGCAACCGCTCAAACAGGTTTTAATCAGTAATAGAATTTCGTATTTAGCATATAAAAAATATGAGTTTAAAAAAGCTTTAGAATTGATAGACAAGCATATAGACGGTTTTGAAACCCCTAGGTCTTGGCAATCAGTAGCATTTCGTATCCTTTATCGCAAGTCACCTGTGGATGACTTTAGTCTGGTACGAAAGCTTTATGATGCATATGTTGTCTATTTACATAAGACTTCATATTTTCCAATGGAAAACAATGTTTTTAATTACACCCAATTATATAGTGATGTTTGCAAAGATTCATTGTTGCAAGATGAGGACTTTGATGCTTATCAAAAGATATCTGGGCAGTGGTTGTCGGGAGAGCTATCTTTAGATGATTCTTTAGCTGCCACTTTAGAGATGAGTGAACGTTTGGGCAAAAAGGCAGATCTTTTAACTTTTATTGGATCGATGTATGTAATGAAACAAGATGATGATTTGGCCCAAAAGTATTACTGGCAAGCCCATAACCAATGTCGCTACTATAATCGGGCCCATCGCGGTCTCTATAATATAAGGCGAAGAAATAAAAACAGAGCATATAGTGATTATGAAGTGCTTCATGCCAAATATCTTGAGCGAGTGTTGGAGTTAAATTTTTCCAGTGAATTATCTAATTATGTTTTAAATTGGAACTCTTTAACTGGGGAGGCCAAAGCGCGGGTTAAGTTTTCACTGCGTTTTTGGGAAGGACTAATGGACGACATCTATTTGGCCCCACAACTTTGTTATGAGGGAAATTGTTGGCCTCGAAAGAATCGTTTGTATATCAAGCCATCATATCAACTAATGAGTGAGTGCCCCAATAAAGCTTCTCAGCGAGACAAAAGGACTAACTATGACAATAGATTGCGCGATGATATCAGGGGGCAAGGTGGTGCTACTGTGATCTCTGAGTATGATGAAACTATAGAAAATCCTTGGGGAGCTTATAATTTGGCCGGACATGAAGTGGCCCATCAGGCGCATTTTTCATTTCCCCAAAATTTACAAAACTGTATTTCAAAGTTGTATGCCAGAGCACTTGAGGTTGATAAGTTTCCAGAGGCCTACGCAAAAAGAAATGATAAGGAATATTTTGCTCAAGGTGTAACCTATTTTATGGTTACGGCCGATTCACCGACTCGCTTTGGGCTTGATAGAAGTTGGTATGAAGCAAATGACCCCGATCTGCTTAAATTTTTATACAGCATCAAATGGGCAAATAGTTTTTCAGATATTGTTTGCCCAATAGAGTAATTATTCACAAGTGTATTTTAATTCACCAATACCCCATGAAATTAATTTTCCAATATCATCTTCTTCAGAGTCTACCACCGATAGCGTCCAGGTGCCTTGGTAGTTGGAAATATCTAAGTTAGCCAAATCTTCAAAAGGTACTAAATCATCACCAAAGGTTCCTTTTATGAAATCATTTTCTACATTAACTTGATTGTGTAACACCGCTGATTTACCATTTGGTGCATGGATACTTATTTTTAAATCAAAAAAAGCAGAATGGGCAAGTTCTAGTGATACAGTTGCAACTCCATTTACTTGTTGACTTGAATTAACTTCAATTTTTGATAGAAGACCTGTGGTATCTTCGTCAGGAATTTCTAAGTTGAGATCCTGACTTTGCTGGATCATTCTGGTGACTTTTTTACCTAGGTAAAAAGAAAATTCTTTTGTCACTTCTTTGGTGCGCGCATCATATGTGTCGAGGTATTTTATCTCTAGGGTCAATTTTACATGGGTACCACAGGCAAGCTCTGAGGCAATTAATAAATTAAGATCTTGCTCATACACCTTACTTGAAAGAGCATCAATTTGGCCTAAAGGCAGTTGTTTGTTTGTAAATGTGATATTTGGATTGTCACTTTTTAAAGTAAGGACAATATCTTTGGCGCTTTTAAATCCAATATTATCGAGCATAAACTTTAAGTTTATCAACTCCCCTGGTTCAAAAGAACCGTTGCCATTAGCATTTTGAGTTTGATCAGAAAGTGTTATATTTTCAATATTAATTAGTGGTCTATTCCAAGAGTACATGAAGGATGAATTGCTTGTAACGTCTGAGCCGCGACATTCATCTTCTTGGCAAGTCTTACTAACTAGACAATCTCCATGAGGCACAAAACTCAAATCACCCCTAACTAATATTCCTTCAACTTCTTGGGTTTGCTTATTAAAAACAGGTGAGCCGGAATTTCCACCCCAGGAGTCTAAATTAGTCACAAAAAAGCTAAGTCCACGTGTACTTCTAACTTTTGCGTTGGAGGTCATCATCATGGGAAGGCCTGAGGGGTGGCCAATCATAAATACTTCTTCATCTTTTGTGATGTCACCTGCTGCTAATTTTAAGGGGACTCGGTTTGAGACTTTGCGGTCAAGCTCTACTAAGGCCCAGTCAGGAGCAGTAGTATCCATATACTCTATGATGCGTTTACAAAAGTAGACGTCATCTTGGTCAAATGTTGTGAGGGGAGTAAGGGGGCCTTGCATTTTAAATCCAAATACAAAACTTGTACTTTTGCAGCTATGGTAATGGCCAGTTACACAATGCCCGGCGGTTAGCATGAGCTTGGGGGCGATTAAAAAGGCAGTGCAGGTGCCAGGAGCTGGTCTTGTGGCATATGGCTCGCTAGGACATAGACCAAAGATTTCTTGCGCACTTGTTTGGGGCACACTAAAACTTTGTGGGGAGTTTTGTGAGCTGTTTATAATTAAATTACTTTTTTGAACAATTGCTGCCACAGAAGATGCCAGAAGCTTATGCCCAGGATTAGTAAGTTTAAAAATATCTTGGCGATCGTCATTACCGTAAATAGATTTTAAAACACTAGCATAAGTAGCTGTAGGTTGGAGCAAGGCGTTAATGCATGCCACAAATAAAATAAGGCCCGTTAGTCTCATCATCTTAAAGTTCCCCCAGTCAATTTTTTGCTCAAAAAGGCGAAACATAACACAATTTTTTCACATTGCATCTAAAATAATTTCCGACAATGACGCTTTGGATTGGCAAAGTTTACATGTAGACATAAATTGGTTTTACATGAGTAACGCTTTAATGCTAATCCCTTTAGTACTATGAACATTACTGTGTCCCTAAAACTGTTATTTATCTTTTTAATTTTTGCAACTGCGGAAGCTGCACTTCCTAGTCATTGCTACGACTTCAATAGTCGTATCTCTGACCAATCTCTTGAAATCAAGCTTCCAAAAGTTACCCAACTTTTCTGTCAAGCACAAAACGAACCATTGCTTGTAGGGATAAGAACAATTGAGTCAAGTGCAGGTGAATATCTTTTGGTCTTAAATCCTCAAACATTTAAAACCAATGTTATCAAAAGGAAATGTTTGAAGTGCTTTAGTGAAGACAGTCCAGATTTTGAAGACTCGCAAGGGGCCATCTTACAGTCAGACTATCAAGACTCGCCATTTTATCATATGCTAGAAACCTATACACAACTGCCAGGCCCCATGGTCGAGCGCTTAAGTGCTACTGCCGACCAAAATGACGGGATGGTAAGGACTGTAGCACCTACTGATGGTTATGTGTTGACTATTGATATGTGTCCATCTTCCAAGCACGGTTATGAGAGGGATCTATTTCGGCTCTTTCCAGACGATCCACAGGTCAATCAAAAAATTGTTAAAAAAGTTGGAGGGATTCCAATCGGGGTGGCGATCACCGGACTTTGGATTAAACGTCATAAAGCACAACTTGCAGAGATAAAACAATTACAAAAAGATGGAGTAGTGCAGATTACTTGGATTAATCACTCTTATTCACATCCTTACTATCGCAACAGGCCTATGTCAGAAAACTTCCTTGTAAAACAGCAGAGTAAATTTCCTCGAGAGGTTTTGTTAAATGAATATGCAATGCTTACAAATGGTTTAATCCCATCTGTGTTTTTTAGGTACCCCGGTCTGGTTTCAAGTAGAAATTTACAGCAAAAACTTTTTGAGTTTTCACTAATTCCTGTCGGTAGTGATGCTTGGATTGCCAAGGGGCAAAGACCTCACCCTGGAAGTATTATTTTAACTCATGGCAATCTCAATGAGCATGCTGGTGTTGTCAGGCTAAAAAAATTTCTGCGACGTGTGCGGGGATCTGTTAATCTAGTGGATATTACGCAAACATTTTAAAGATCGTTATGTTTGCTCATAAGTCTATCGATTATTTCTGAATCATTGATAATTTTAGCATCAAATTTATTGCTGCTACTACTTGTAACCCAAGAGAACGGATTTTGAGTAGAAATGCCAATGAAGACATCAATATGAGAATTTTTAATAACACCGCCAGTATCACCTGCAAAGAAATATCCATCATGGGTTACATTGCTACCGTTTGGCAGAGTAATGACAGTACCTCTCGCTGCAGGAATATAGACCACACTTCCATAGGCGATGTTATTTTTGTCAACGGCAATTGTGCGATATGGGACTAGTTTATATTGACCGATCCCATCACCGTAAGGGCCCAAGGCATGGCGAAACTTGGTTCTGCTGACATTGTGGGAAAAGTAGGCAGAGCAATTTACTTCATATCCCGATGAAGTTCCTGCATAGTTATAAGTCACAGGTTCATTGTCCCCCATGGTGATGTTTACAGAACCCTCCATGGCGGCCATACACCACTCTCTATTTGTAAGCATTGGCCCAAGAGAGTCTCCTTGCAGGTCGCGCAGAGGTATACCAAAGTCTCTACTTTCATAGCGGGGTAAGTAATAATATGTGGCCCAAAGTGATAAGTTCCTTGAGATTTGATCGCTTGTTGGTGCTGCTATATCAAATTCATCGGTGATATCTTGTAAGTCTACAACACTAATGTTGTAGCTGACTTTTTTAACAATATGGCCATAATTGTTGTAGGCCCTGACAGCTAAAGAAAGATTGTCTCCAAGAGAATCGAAGGTATGATTAAATGAGAAGTTATAGGCATCTGTTGATCTAGGAATCTCTATTTCACCAATACTGGCTCCACTGAGCACTAGCTCGACACTGGCAAGTGTCGGGTCTGCAGTGCCGGTTATTACAACGGATTCATTTATACTAAATTTTTGATTTGCCTCTACATTGGTCAAAGACAAAAGAGGTTCCAAAATGGCGTTGATTAAATAGTTTTTAGCAGCGATAACCCTGCCTTCATCATTATAGGCAATAAGCTCAAGGTTTAGCATATATCCAACTTCAATAAATTCAATATTGATAACAAAGTCTCCGCTTTTGGGGATACTTTGGGCCATCTGCTTTCCATCTATCCACAGTTGAACCTCTTTAATATCCAAACTGACGACTCCCGTTAGAACCAGTGGTTGATTGACAAAAACAAAGCTTCCATTTTTAATCGTGTCAAACTGTACAAAACTTTGTTCTTCAGACACACAGGAAAATATTACAAATATAGTGAAAACAAAAAGAGCTGTATTAATTTTTTTTAGAAGATACATTTAATTACCTCATCTGCTTGCTTGTGGACAAAAATTCGTCTTTCAAGGTACTTATCGGTAATTTTTTATATATATTTAGGTTGTTGGAGTTTTTGAAATTGTCAAATATGCAGGTGAGCTTGTCCCATTTTTACATTGCTTCATGGAGTTAATATACTTGCATAGCGTCATTCATATGCCTAATTAGAATGTTGACGCAATGCGGATTTCCAATCTGTTTTTCATCTTGCTATCGGTCAAAGTAGTTTAACAACCGCGTATTGTGAGGGTAGCGCAATGAAAAAGAAATTAGTCAGTTTAAAACTATTATTAGTTTTGTTGTTTGTCACTTCTTGTGGCAAAAATGATGTCGAAGGCCTTGCTGAAAGTCCAATAGTTGTACCAGGATATCAGTTTATAGAGGAGGGGAAAACCTATGTTCCAAAAAGAGATGTTGGGTTTTCAAAATATGGCACAAAGTCTTTAAGAGGAAGTAGAAAAGTTGTTTTAACTTATGATGATGGACCTGACCGGGTCAAAACCCCTAAGCTTTTAGACATATTAAAACGCTACGGTGTCAAGGCCACTTTTTTTGTCTTGGGGAGTAAAATTAACAGTCGCAATAGGCATATCGTAGAAAGAATTCTAAAGGAGGGGCATCACCTGGCCTCCCATGATTGGACTCATAAAAATAATAACAAAGAAAGTGAAAGTGTGCATAAGCGAGATCTGGCACGCTCTATCTTAAAACTTGAGCAAATTGAGAAGGAAATTGGGGTACAAAATAGTGAAATCTATTATCGTTATCCCTATGGGGCATATGGTAGAAGCTCCTATTATCACCATCTGAATGTGGCAAAAGAGGTGTCCCAGGAAATTTATAATGAGAATTGTTTAAATTTTGTATTTTGGGATATTGATACTGCTGATTGGGTAAAAAGTATGACTGCAACTGATGTTGCTCAAAATATAATTTCAAATATTGATGGCGGAATTGCATATCGGCACAAAAAGCGGGGAAGAAGATTTGTTAAAGATCCCTATAGAATTCGTCGCCCCATTGGTGGAGGGATTGTGTTAATGCATGATATCCACAACCGGTCAGTAGAGGCGACTGAAATCTTTTTAGAGTATGCACTTTCTAATAATATCGAAGTCATTCCGCTAAATGAAGTGCAGGGATTTTCATTTGAGTATAAAAGGTGTTATCCACAAGTACTTTAATTAGTGCTTGTGAAGATCCTTATGCATCAACTTTCTCGTTTCAAAAAGTCGCTCATCTGCAGAAAGGTGTGAGAACCTATCGTTGATGTTGCGATCATCTTCTTTGTAAAGTTGCTTTGTCACATAGTCGATCATTTCCTTGGGAAAAATGTCGAATTTTTCATATTGCTCTCTCTGTTGTAATAAAATATCAGCAGACTCAGCACATGATTTGGGCAAAGTTTCTAAATGAGAAGGCAACACTTTGGTATCAAAAATGTTTTTAGAAACATTTCTTTTTTGTGCATATTCTAAACTCTCTGTTGAGGTCAGACCATATTCTGCTGCCATGGTAACTGCTGCCAATAATAAATTAATATATGCAGAACCATCAGGGCTTCGAAGCTCTATGGTTTGGCGGGTGCCACAGGAGTTTTTATAGTCATTTTCTTGTATAGGATTAACCGTTTTTGCCATATTTCCGGTATTGTTCCATCCCAAAGGAACTCTAATTAAAGCTGAGCGGTTAAACAGAGACCAACAAATTTTGGTAGGTGCCTCTTGATTTAAAACAAGTCGCAAGTAAGCACTCGAAACTGAGTTTCCAAAAGCACTAATGCTGCCAGCATATTTGCATAGCCCCCCAATTAATTTTTGGGCATCAACGCTTAAAGCGCCACTGTGATCAGTCATCTGGTTTTTGCCATTTTTACTTAGCTCTAAATGAAGATGTAGGCCATTGCCTGCAATTCCTTCTTCTAACTTAGGTGCAAAGGTAACAGAGCAGCCCCAACGATGGGCCACGTTGCGCACAATCCACTTGGCAAGTGTTAAATGTGCTCCCATTTCATCTATTGATCTTGGTAAAAATTCAATTTCAAATTGCTCACAGCTTTTTCCTGCAATTTCTGGATTGTGAGATTTTAAACACTCAATGAAACCGACTTCTGCATGGGAGTATTTAACCGCTCCAGTTAGAGCAGAAATAATTCTCATGATCTCATTTAACATGTCTTTGCGTTTAACAAATGGAGCTGATTGGTGGTAGGATCCTTGCTTTGCTCCTTTAAAAAGCTCTTCTTCTTTGTTGTAAATTATGTAAAACTCTAGCTCTCCCAAAGCGTTTAAAGAGTAACCAGTTTTGTTCTTAAAATGTTCATGGGCCCGCAATAGGATACTATCAGGTGTAAAGCTTGCGATGTTCCCATCTTTATCTAGAAAGCGACACATAATACCCAGGGTTTTATGTTCAAAAGGGGACAAAAATGCAGTTTTGTAAATTGGTAGAATGTATAGATCACTGTGAGAGCTATCTACAATTTGTTTAAAAATACTGCTGCCATCAATTCTTTCTCCTTCTGCCAGGATTAGTTCAGCATAGGGCAAATCATTAATGGGAACTTTAAGCTCTTTTAATCTGCCATCAAGACCACTGTAGTGCAGATTGAGCTGCTTAATATCGTGTTCACTAATAGCTTTTAAAAGATCTTCTCTTTGAAACATTTCAGGCGATTTGCCTATAATATCTGATAGCTTTGTAATATTGAGTTCACTTTTTGGCATATTCATTACATTAACCTCCGCTAGATGCATATATAAATGTTAAGAACGTTCACTACAATTTTTTTTTGCGCATTTTAAACGCATGCCAGGATAGATTCTACTAGAATGTAATCGATTTATTCTTTTTAGTTTTTTAAGCGACATCTTTAGCTTTATTGCAATAGCGCTTAGAGTGTCGCCCTTTTTAACCTTGTAATAACCACTTTTGGTATTATTTAGTTTCTTTTTCTCAGGTCTATAGGAGCGAGTTGAAATTCGCAGTTTTTTATTTGGAAAAATTTTATTTGATTTTAATCCATTCAAACGCTTTAAATGGGCAATAGAAATTTTATACATTTTGGCGATCAAGTAGAGGCTTTGACCTTTTTTAACCCGGTGGTAGTAGCGGTTATCAACACCGACATAGTGTTTTTTAATCTTTTTGATTTTATAGCGAGATAGCTTCTTTTTGGCATTTTTAAATAACTTGCTTTTTTCTTCAGGCACCCAAATTTCATACGTGGCATGGTGTGGAGGTGTAATTCTTCGCTTGATATGGGGATTAATCTTTTTAAGCAGCTTCAAACTTACTTTAGAAAATTTTGCAATATTTTTTAGAGAAATCGGAGAAGGTACTTCCACTGCACTAATATCTGGGTACGCTTCAGTTTCTTTCACTGTAAAGCCGTATTTTTCTGGGTTTTGACCAATGGTAACAGCGGCCATGAACTTGGGGATATAGCTTCTAGTCTCTCTTGGTATTTTTTTTGCTTTGATTAGTTCCCAATAGCTTCTTGTTTTTCCCCTTATGATCGATGTTAAAATGCCATATTCTCCCGCATTATAAGCAGCTAAGGCCAGCTCCCACGATTGAAATGCTAAATATAAGTCGCGAAGATATTTTGCGGCAGACTCTGTTGCCCTGATTGGATCTCTTCTTTCATCGACATAATAGTTTACCTCAAGGCCGTACTTTCTGCCTGTTCCCCTCATAAATTGCCAAAGACCTACGGCCTTAGCACGAGAATATGCACGAATGGAGTAGCCACTTTCAATCATGGCCAAGTAATAAAGCTCAGGAGGAAGATCATTTTCTTTTAGAATTGCTTGGACCACACTTTTGTATTTGTTGCCACGATTTAAAAAGCGTTGGAACCTTTTTTTTGCTTTGGTTGAATAGTAGTTGATCCATTTTTGTGTTTGTGAATTGACAAAGATATTAATCCCTTCGATCTTGGGATCTTCAGTATTTGCTTCCTCTGGATCGGTTTTATCCACGAAAGCAAGAGGAGGAAGAACATCAAAGTCGTCAATTATTGTAATAGTGGCGTCTGTGTCAACATCTGCTGTATCAGTTGTGATGGAGTCAGTTTGTACGTCAATTGTGGTCACCTGATCGGAGTTTGGATCTTCATCTCCACAGTGCAGGACTTTAACTGAAGTACAGCTGTTTAGTGTTAGTAACGTTAGTATTAATAGCAGGTTGAACCTAAAGGTCATAGTATCCCCTTGTTAAAATTGTGTGATACTACAAACTGACACATTATTGCAAGAAATTACTTCTGGGGTGTTGAAACAGTTATCTTGAAATAGAGACCTTTATCTGATAATAGTGTAGGGTGGTAACGAGTATAAAAATTGTTTAATTGGGAGTTTTTAAAATGCCGTCATTTGATATTGTATCTAAAATTGATATGGGGGAATTAAAAAATGCTGTAAATCAAGCAAATCGTGAAATTTCGGGACGTTTTGACTTTAAGGGGTCAAGTACATCATTGGATTTACATCCAGAGTATATTGAACTTAAGGCCGAAGACGAATACAAGATGAGAGCTGCACTTGATATTCTTCGCACCAAAATGGGAAAAAGAAATATTGGAATGAATGCCATGGAACCCGGAGATGTGCAACCGTCTGGAAACCAGATGTTTAAGCAAATACTGCAATTAAAACAAGGAATTAACAAAGAAGATGGCAAAAAAATTAACAAACTGGTCAAATCATATGGCCTAAAAGTATCTTCTTCAGTTATGGATGAAAAAATTCGGGTGACTGGTAAAAAAATTGATGATTTACAGAAGACATGGACGATGCTGCAAGATGACAAAAATGTTAAGTTAGAGCTGCAGATGGAAAATATGAAACGGTAAATATGCGTAATTTTAAAAAGATTATTCTGCTCACGGTAGTAACACTAATAATTGCCTTTTTATTTAGGTGGTTAACCAGTGGGCACGACAGACCATACGATGGTGAACAAGTTGATGCCGCCCAACTCGTTAAAAAAAGTAAAAAGGTGAAAAAAAGATTACCCAGGCCAAGGATAAGGCGGACTCGTCAAGTAGAAGACGAGGATGAAGACGCGCGGGAAAAAAAGAAAAAGCAAAAGCTTGCAAAATCTAAAAAGAAAAAAGTAAGTGATGAGGCAGAGGTTCTAAAAGGCACAGAAGAGGGTTTTGAGGAGTTTGACGACTACTTTGATCAGGTTGAAACAAAATGGATTAGAAGTGCCAAGCAGTTTTTACAAAAGGATTTAAAGTTAGATAACTCAACTTGGAAAGAGTATCAGCGCATTCGAGAATCATATCAAGAAGACAAAATTGACGCATACCAGGAATTTCACGAGTATATGCAAGAAAAGCATGGGGATTCATATGCCTATGATCCCGAGGATCCCGAAGAGTTTTTTGGCCGAGAGATGAGACAGGGGTATCTTGAGCGCATCAGAGGCCTATTTGGCGAGGAAAACTATAGTCGCTACGTAGACTTAAAAGAACAGTACAATAACTCCATTCAAGATGAGTGGGGTGATGAATATGGTGCTGTCACCATAGACCTTTAATTTCCTAGATAATTTTTAACTCTTTTAATAAAACTTCAAATTCTTCCCAATCTTTTTTAACAATCTTTGAAAACTTATCTTGAGCATAATAAATGGACCTGGCACCTCTATCTTCAATATATTTGATCCATTCGGGGTCACTGCCAACTTTTGCAAAAAGGTCGTTGTAAAAGTTTATAACTTCAGGAGGCATACCTTTTTTGCCCATGAAACCTCGCCACATTATTTCACTATCAAAATTTTTAATCCCCAACTCACTAAATGTTGGAACATTACTAAATTGCCCCGGTAGGCGACTCTTGCTCGAAATGGCCGCAACTTTCAAAGATGGTTTGCCTAAAACATCTCCGGGGTTGCCGACATAAACTATTCCATGGCCACCCATCAGTGCTGCCATGGCCTTGCCTCCACCTGCGTAGGGAATCCATTTGGCCTTAATACCAGTTTTATTCCAAGTTCTAATCGCCATTATGTGATCATTGCCACCAGTAGCTGGCCCCACCCATAGCTGCTTTCCATTTTTTGCTTTACTATCTGCTAAAATTTGCTGCCAAGAAGTCACCGCTGATTTTTTATTAACAATTATTGCCTCGGGATCAGATGCCAGCATTGCTAGCCAATCATACTTATCTATGGTGAGCCTTTTATTTTTTGATGAAATCAGTTTTCCTATATTGGATTTTGTCACTGCCGCAATAGTATAACCATCTGCTTTTGATTTTAAAATATACTTCAAAGCGATAACACCACCGGCACCTGGTTTGTTGACAACTACAAAGGTGTTGTTTGTATATTTTTTAGCAATTGCTTGAAACTTTCTGGTAAAGACATCTATTGCACCTCCGGGTCTGGTGTAAACTATAAGTTTGATCGGCCTTTTGGGGAAGCTTTTGGCCTGTGCAATATTGGCAGTAATAAATAATAGTAGAATAAAAATTAATCGTTTCGTGGACATATGTGGTTCCTTAGTTAATTTTTGTTTATTTGGAGGTAGTAACTTAGAGACTAATTTGGACTCTGGCAACCATCATTGCCAAAAATATTAAAAAATAAAATCCAAAGCCGCGAATTGCCAGCCACCACCAATTGGAAAGTTTGATTGCTGCCCAGGCGGTGATGAGGCCATGTAGCAACATTGAGTAGCCTAAATAGTGAGAGGTGAGTTTCATTAATTGAGCAAATTCTTCGTGTTGCAGCAGTATTTGCATCTGTCCTGGCATTTGATCCTTGTATTTCATCATCATGACATAAATTAAAGGTCTGCCCAAAAAGTATGATACTAAAAGAAATATGCCCAGCACACCACTGATAATTGCTGGTGACAATTTAAAATGCAAAGGTGTTTTTTTGATATAAGAAACAGCAGCAAAAATAGCAATGAGTAGCATGGAGGCGATGCTTACGTAATCTATTTCGCCAAATTGATAAATTGAAAAAATGCATTCGGCCGCAGATGCTAAAACTGCTACAATCAGAGCAATTTCCATAGAAGCAAAGCTATCAATCACAACAAATACAAGCAGTGGTACAATACCAAATAGAATTAAAGTGAGATCCAAGGAACTTTTCTCCTGCTATTTTTTTTCAATGTTTTTTTTAAGATTTTTGCAATTTTTTTACAAGGTCTACATAATTTTGTTGGGCAACTTTTGTTTCCATACCAGCTATTTTTGCCCAGGAATCATATTTTTTTCGACCTTTGATATCAATCATACCGGGCCTTTTGCCCTTGACGTCACCATCGGTTCCTTGTTTGTAAAGGGAGTATAATTCTAGTAACGTATCATTTGATGGTCTAGTTTCTAATTCTTTGACATCTTCTGAGGCCTTTTTGAATTCACTTTTTAAACTTTTGGCCATTTTTAGCTCCTTAAATAGAGGTAATGAATGTACCAAAAAATGTAACACAAAATAGATTAAAAACAAATTGAATTAATGGTAAGGATTTTACAAACGAATCTCTTTGAGACCACTTGTTGCATATTCTTTGTATGGCAAGTAGGCCGTTTTTTGGCACTCAGAAGTAATTTCATCAATGGTGGTTCCATATAATCTTCCAGGAGTTGCTTGATCATAATTAAAGTTTATATCATCATCAATGTGACAAACGGCACTTTTTAGGCCCTTTGCACTGGAGATTAGTTTAATGTTTGATATTCCTGCGCTGCTGTCTTCACCATGGATGGATTGAGCTAGCTTATAGCACTCATACCTGATTTGGCTAAGAGTACCAGTTAACTGGCCCATATCGGTTTGGTCATAATCAAATTGGTTGTCATTATCAATTTGGCAGGTTGCTTGGTAGGTAATTAGTTTTGGGGCAGATTGGTGAGTGTTACTGATATTATGATTTAAAAGTGCAATCCTTCGACCTAAGTTGGCATTGGCTTTTTGGGGTAGGGATACTAAAATCATGACAATAAAAATCAAGCTATTTATAGTTGCAGTACTCACGTATCAGGCCTCCAATGTTTGGGCCAAAACTTCAGTGTGTGGGCCCAATTCATATCTTCAGTCTAATTATAGCAACTAACGTGCCAAGAAAAAAAGGGAAATTAAAGACAATTTATGTAGCACTGTGACACTTTGGTGCATTATGTACCCTGGGGGTGGACGCAGTTCGTCACCAGTTAACTTATTATTCATACTCTTTTTTAAGGTTTCTAGATATTACAAGTCGTTGAATTTGGTTAGTACCCTCTACTATTTGCAATACCTTAGCATCTCTCATGAAACGCTCTACGGGAAATTCTTTGGTATAACCAACGCCACCTAAGATCTGGACAGCATCAGTGGTTACCTTCATCGCCGTATCGGTGGCCTTAAGTTTTGCCATGGATGCAAGTTTTTGGTTGTTCTTTTTTCTATCATAGAGGTTTGCCGCCTGATAAACCAATAACTTAGAGGCCTCAATCTCCGTTGCCATATCTGCTAACATAAAGCTAATTCCTTCAAAATTGAAGATGCTTTTGTTAAATTGTTTGCGCTCGAGGGCAAATTTTAACGAGTGCTCCAGTGCAGCTGTTGCCAGTCCGGTGGCAATGGCACCAATAGTGATTCGGCCTCGATCTAGAGCGGACAGTGCAATTTTTAAGCCCTTGCCCTCTTTCCACAGTAAGTTTTCGTGAGGAATTGTGCAATTTTCAAAAATTAGCTCGGTGGTTGGTGATGAGCGCCAACCCATCTTTTTTTCTTTTTTGCCATAGCTAAAGCCTGGTGTCCCATCTTCTACGATAAATGCTGAGATACCAGTTTTGTTGGAATCAGCTGTTTTGGCCATGACGATATAGGTTTTGGCAATACCACCAGAAGTTACAAACATTTTACAACCGTTAAGGATATAGCCCTCATCAGTTTTTTTGGCGGTAGTTCGCAGTGCCGCTGCATCAGAGCCTGCTTGTGACTCTGTAAGCGAAAATGCCCCAATCGCCTCTCCACTGGTCAGCGGTGGGAGATATTTTTCTTTTTGCGATTTATTGCCATATTCGTTGATTATGGATTGAACCATAGTTGAAACAGAAATTGTTACCGCATAGGCAACAGATGACTGGGCAATTTCACAAAGTATTACACATAAAGTTTGATAGGAGAGTCCGACTCCTCCATACTGCTCAGGAAGTGTGACGCCGGCAAATCCCAATTGTCCCAATTGTGAAAAAATCTCCATGCGAAAATGTGAGTTTTCATCATCTTCTAGAGCATAGGGCTCAATTTGTTCTAGCCTAAAGCGCTTTAGTTGTTGTTGAAGTTCTTGCTCCAAGTCGTCCATCATAAATCTCTTTGAAAAAATTTTGCTTAGTATTCGAAGAAGCCACGGCCTGATTTTCGGCCTAAACGTCCAGCTTGAACATATTTTTTAAGAAGTGGGCATGGGCGATATTTGGTGTCTCCTAGGCCATCAAGTAGTACATTCATGATTGCAAGGCAAGTATCTAGCCCTATAAAGTCGGCAAGCTCCAAAGGTCCCATGGGTTGGTTAGTTCCAAGCTTCATAGCTTGATCGATATCTGCAGCACTGGCAACACCTTCGTAGAGCGCGTATACCGCTTCGTTAATCATAGGCATTAATATTCTGTTTACGGCAAAGCCTGCCACATCGTTAGCACGTACAAAGACTTTCCCCATTTTTTTGGCAACGGCATCAACGGCATCAAAGGTCTCTTCGCTGGTTTCAAGGCCTCGAATTCCTTCAATTAATTTCATAACGGGGACAGGATTCATAAAGTGCATACCTGCAACCTGTTGAGCACGTCCTGTTACTGCTGCAATTTCGGTAATGGAGATAGAAGAGGTATTAGTTGCAAGGATTGCAGAATCTTTTGCTACCTCATCCATCTTTTTAAAGATATCAAATTTAATTTTTTTGTTTTCAGTTGCAGCTTCTATGATTAAGTCGCAGTCACTCATGGCCTCAAGCTCAGCAGCTGGCCTAATTGCACTACAGGTAGTTTGTACAAAGTTTGAGTCCCACTTTCCCTTAGTGACACCTTTATCTAGCATCTTTTGGATGAAGGCCAAGCCGTCATTGATAATTTTTTCAGAGATATCAAATACCACAACTTGATAACCAGACATGGCAGCAACCTGGGCGATCCCTCGACCCATTTGGCCCATACCAACTACGCCAATTTTTTTTATCTCTAACATACTTATTCTCCAGTTTTAATAGAAAATTTCCAAGCACAGTACCAATTGTCGGGATGCTTATCTGGAGGGCATCCAATACACTCAGTAGTTATCCTTGAATCTATTGTTTCAGCAAAGGTACTATACTCTGCAACTCCTGCAGACTTACAGGGGTAGTCATCAAGATTTTTACGCTTTCTGGCCGCCTGTACTCGACAGGTGTTCATTTGAAACACAAAACTGTTCTGGGTTTCATCGACAATACTTTGTTCATTAATTGAAGCATATATTCTCTGTCCTAAGGCCAACTTTAGGCCTTCAAGCCCACAATCTTTTTTAAGCTTCAATAATTCTTTGATTGATGAGGCTTCTACAGGCGAGAATTGGGCCCAGCAGGAATCATTACAGCGCTTGGCCTCGATCATACTTTTGGCCTTTTCTACCTCTTGAAACCAAACGCCATCATTGGCCAGCCAGTTGACGGCCAAACTATCCTTTAGCTCGTCGAGCTTATCTTGAGGCATGGAGAGCAGAAATTTTGGGATGCTATTTTCTACTTCAAAATCTAAAGTTTGGGCCAATCTATTGATCTGTAGGTTGATACTTTTTTTCGATACTTTTTGCAAAATATCTTGAGCCTTTTGTGGACCTAGTTGGTGAGTAGCTTCTGCATACCACAAACCGTGATGCACGATAGTTCGATGAACAAAATCAATAATCAAGTTTGCAGTTTCAACCTTATCACTTGGTAAAGTCTGTGTGTTTTGCATATTACCCCTTTTATAATTTTAATTCGTTTCTTTTAACTCTAACCCGGCAATTACTATTTTTTGTACTTCAGAGGTTCCTTCATAGATCTCTGTAATTTTTGCATCTCTAAAGTGTCGTTCCACAGGGAATTCTTTGGAATAGCCATTTCCTCCGCAAACTTGGATCGCCTTAGTGGTAACCCACATGGCGGCTTCAGATGCCATTAATTTGGCCTGAGCACTTGATTTGCTGTAGAATTCATTATTAGTTTTTTTCTCACTGCTGTCTAAAATTAGTAGACGAGAAGCTTGAAGTTTGGTGCTCATGTCTGCCAAAATAAATTGGATTCCTTGTAAGTTAGCTATTGGTGCTCCAAATTGGATTCTCTCTTTAGAGTATTTTTTAGCAAAACGAAATGCCGCTTCACCGATACCAAGAGCTTGTGCAGCAATACCGAGTCTTCCTCCGTCCAAGGTGGCCATTGCAATCCGAAATCCTTTTTGGGCCTGACCAAGTAGGTTTTCTTTTGGTACTCTCACTTTGTCAAAAGTGATTTGAGCGGTGGAAGAACCCTTGATACCCATCTTTTCTTCCAATTTGGCCACACTATAGCCTGGAGTATTTGCCTCTACAATAAATGCTGAGATCCCTTTGTAATTTGCAGTTTTTTCAGTTTTGGCAAACACTATTGCTACGGTTGCCTCTTTGCCATTGCTGATAAAATTTTTGTTACCAGTTATTTCATAGTAGTCGCCTTTATCTTCAGCAAAGGTGGTTAGAGAGCCTGCATCTGAGCCTGCATCTGGTTCTGTGAGACAAAAACAACCAATATGTTCTCCGCTAGCTAGTTTTGGTAGATACTTTTTCTTTTGCTCTTCGGTGCCAAACTGCAAAATTGGCCAGCTACTAAGAGATGCTTGTACTGAAACTACAACTCCAGTTGAAGCGCAGCCTCTGGAGAGTTCTTCCATAATTATGGCGTAAGCTGTGTAGTCCATACCTGAGCCACCATATTCTTCGGGAATAAAAATTCCCATGAAGCCATTTTCACTTAGTTTTTTTATAACGCTTGGAGGAATAGCTGCCTCTTTATCAATTTGAGCGGCCAAGGGAGCAAGCTCCTTGTCGGCAAATTTAGCGGCCATCTCTCTAATGTCTTTGTAGTTACTTTCAATGCTCATACTGGTGTCCTTTTTTACATTTATCTAAAATTAGCTTTTCTTTTTTCTAAAAATGCCTTAGTGCCCTCTTGCATATCAGTTGTGGCAAAGCACAATCCAAACTGTTTGCTCTCTAGCTGTAGGCCATCTTGAACAGTTAAGTCCACTCCACGGTTTAGAGTTTTCTTACAAGCGGCAATTGCCTGGGGAGAGTTTTGAGAAATTTTTGAAATGATGGTAATCGCTGTATCCATCATCTCCTCTTTGGTCTCAAAGAGTTGTAATACCAATCCGATCTGTTGTGCCTCTTGTGCCGAAACATTTCGGCCAGTGTAGAGAATTTCTTTTGCTCTGCTGCGACCAACTAATTTAGCAAGGCGTTGTGTGCCTCCAAATCCTGGTATTAGGCCCAATTTTGCTTCTGGTTGACCAAAAATTGACTTGTTGGTCGCCAAAATAAAATCACATCCCATGGCCATTTCGCAGCCTCCACCTAAAGCAAATCCATCAACGGTAGCTATAATTGGAACTGACAGCTCTTCCATGGCCAGGGTTGCCTCTTGACCCAAGGTACTCATTTTGGAGGCCTGCTCTGGAGAAATATCTGCCATCTCCTTAATATCTGCACCGGCAACAAAAGCACGATCTCCTGCACCGGTCAGGATGACTCCGGCAAGTGAGCTGCTTTTACTTTCTTGGATGTTGTTTTCAAGTTTGGTTAAAATATCTTTAAGTTCGCTTAACACTTTTGTGTTTAAGGCATTTAGGTTTTTTGGTCGATTGATGGTAATGGTTCCAATATTGCCATCTTCGCTGTAGACTATGCACTCGTAGTTAGTATTCATATCCATAATCTTGCACCCTCTTTGGTCCATTGGTTGTACTGATCTCACTAAAGGCGTCGATTGTAGGCCTAAGGTGACAAGTGGTCAAGCAGATTTCAAAGATTATGGTGGCCATAATTGTAATTTCTGGTTAAAAATTAACCTAATATTTAAAACCACTTGTCCATAGGAGTTAATCGTGAGTAAGGCCCCCGTACTCTATGCACCACAGTATAAAATTAGGATTGTAACTGCAACATCATTGTTTGATGGCCATGATGTTGCGATAAATATTATGCGTCGAATTCTACAAGACTTTGGCTGTGAAGTAATCCATTTAGGTCATAACCGTTCAGTGCAAGAAATTGTTGAATGTGCTATCCAGGAAGATGCACAGGGCATCGCAATAACGTCATATCAGGGCGGGCACATTGAGTACCTCAAATACATGTACGATTTATTGGAAGAGTATGATGCAGGATACATTCGCATTTTTGCAGGTGGTGGGGGAGTCATTCTTCCCAGCGAAATAGAGCAGCTGCAAAACTATGGTATTGAGCGCATATACTCTCCGGACGATGGAAGACAGATGGGTCTTCAAGGAATGATTAGTGATCTGCTGTCGCGATGTGATTTTGCTACGGGCGATAATGCTTCGGAGTTAAATGTCTCAAGATTTAATAAAAGAAATCATAAATTAATTGCTAAACTTATTAGCGCCAGCGAAAACTATCCTCAACAATTTGGGGAAGTTCTTACCAAAATAAATGCACAAGACAAAAGCGAAGACAAAAAAATTCCAATACTGGGCATTACAGGCACAGGAGGAGCGGGAAAATCCTCTTTGGTAGATGAGTTAGTGAATCGCTTTTTAACAGACTTTCCAGACAAGGATTTAGCAATTATTTCAGTTGATCCCTCAAAGCGAAAAACGGGGGGAGCACTCCTCGGCGATAGAATCAGAATGAATTCTATTAACAGTGAGCGGGTTTATATGCGCTCAATGGCAACTAGACAATCCAATTTGGCACTTTCTAAACACGTCAATGATGCAGTTGCGGTGGCCAAGGCCGCCAAATTTGATCTCATCATTTTGGAGACCTCTGGAATTGGCCAATCAGATACTGAAGTCACTGAATACTCAGATGTTTGTCTCTATGTGATGACACCAGAATATGGTGCCCGCACGCAATTAGAGAAAATTGATATGTTGGACTTTGCCGACCTGGTTGCTTTGAATAAGTTTGACAAAAGGGGAGCAGAGGACGCTTTGCGCGACATTAAAAAGCAATTCAAACAAAATAAGAAACTGTTTCAAGTAGATGATAGCGTACTTCCCATCTTCGGCACTATGGCCTCAAAATTTAATGATCCAGGGGTCAATCAACTATACAAATTTCTTTTAGTAGAGTTGGTTGCAAAAACCGGGGTGGATTTAAGTTCTGATTTTGAAGCAAGCCAGGATGTCGCGCCAACAAGTTACATAATTCCACCCAGCAGAACCAGATACCTCTCAGAAATTGTGGACACAATTTCCAACTATGACAATTGGGTCAATCAACAAGCAAAGACCGCCCATAAATTATATTCGCTGCTTGAGTCCATGGAGGTTGCCAAGCACAAAAATGAACTATCATCTGGCCTTGCAGAATTAGCAAAAGAGGTAGCAGTGGATCTCGATGGCCAAAGTAAAAAGATTCTTGATGGCTGGGAGGACAAAGTTAAAGCTTATCAAGGTGATTATTACCACTACAAAGTGCGCAACAATGAACTAAAAATTGCCACTAGTACTGAAACAATTTCTGGCAGCAAAATACCTAAAATTTCATTTCCCAAATATAAAGGATGGGGCGATATTTTGCGTTGGAACTTGCAAGAAAATGTACCCGGCGAATTTCCCTATACGGCGGGAGTTTTTCCCTTTAAACGAGAGGGCGAAGATCCAACTAGAATGTTTGCCGGCGAGGGCGGACCAGAGCGCACCAACCGGCGCTTTCACTACGTATCAAAAGGGATGGCCGCCAAGCGTTTATCCACTGCTTTTGATTCGGTCACTCTCTACGGTGAAGATCCATCAACTAGACCTGATATTTATGGAAAAATTGGCAATGCAGGTGTCTCCATTTGCTGCCTAGATGATGCTAAAAAGCTTTACTCGGGATTTCACCTCACTGACCCCAAAACTTCTGTCTCTATGACAATTAATGGTCCTGCTATTATTTTGGTGGGGTTTTATTTAAATGTGGCTATAGATCAAGAGTGCGAAAAATATATTATTGAAAACAACTTGCAAGAGAAAGTTAAGGCAAATATAGCTCAAATTTTTCAGGCAAAAGGGATATCAGCTCCTTGTTATAATGGAGATCTACCAGAAGGCAATGATGGCCTGGGCCTTATGCTTTTAGGTGTGACCGGCGATCAAGTGTTAGATCAAGCAGTTTATCAAAAAATTATGGCAGAAACGATTACCAAAGTTAGAGCAACTGTGCAGGCGGATATTTTAAAAGAAGATCAAGCACAAAATACTTGTATTTTTTCCACTGAGTTTGCCCTAAAACTGATGGGTGATGTTCAAGAATATTTTATTGACCACAAGATTAAAAATTTCTACTCAGTGTCTATCTCTGGCTATCACATAGCAGAGGCGGGGGCCAATCCAATAACTCAACTGGCACTTACATTATCCAACGGCTTTACACTTGTGGAGTATTATTTGTCGCGAGGAATGGATATCAACAAGTTTGCTCCAAGTCTTTCATTTTTCTTCTCAAATGGCATTGATCCAGAGTATGCAGTCATCGGACGTGTTGCCCGGCGAATTTGGGCCAAGGCCATGAAACTAAAGTACGGCGCCAATGAACGCTCTCAGATGCTTAAATATCACATTCAAACCTCAGGTCGCTCACTACACGCCCAAGAAATTGACTTTAATGATATTAGAACTACTCTGCAGGGATTGTACGCAATTTATGATAACTGCAACTCACTTCACACCAATGCCTACGATGAAGCGATTACGACACCCACTGAGGAGTCAGTAAGAAGGGCGATGGCCATCCAGCTAATTATCAACAAAGAGTTGGGGCTTGCTAAAAATCAAAATCCAATGCAGGGATCATTCATTATCGAAGAGCTAACTGATTTAGTAGAGCAAGCAGTGCTGATGGAGTTTGAGCGCATCTCCCAACGTGGTGGAGTTTTAGGTGCCATGGAGACTATGTATCAGCGAAGTAAAATTCAAGAAGAGTCTATGCACTACGAACACTTAAAGCACACCGGTGAGTATCCCATAATTGGTGTTAATACCTTTTTATCCTCTAAGGGCTCCCCAACAATCATCCCAGGGGAGGTAATTCGTGCTACAACAGAGGAAAAAGAAGCGCAAATTAGAACGATAGCAAATCTCCATAAAAAAAATGAGGCCAACGCCAAAAATCAACTAAAAAAGCTACAACAGGTGGCCAAGGAGAACCTCAATATTTTTGAAAATATTATGGAGGCCAGCAAGTACTGTTCTATTGGCCAAATTTCTTCTGCTCTTTATGAGGTGGGTGGCAAATATCGCAGGAATATGTAGGTGAAAAGGAGAAGGTCCATGAAGCAGCTTTTGTATTTGAATGTTTTTTACTTTATGAGCAGTAATGTCCATGCCCATGGAATTACTGAATCAGCAAAGCAGGCTATGATTGAAGGAGGTTACTTAAAGTATATAGGCCTTGGGGCATCACATATGCTTACAGGATATGACCATTTATTGTTTTTGTTTGGAGTAATCTTTTTTCTAACAACTTTCAAAGATATTATAAAATTTATCAGTGTTTTTACACTGGGACATAGTATTACCTTAATTTTTGCAACATTTATGGGGATATCAGCAAATTATTGGCTCGTCGATGCAGTGATCGCTGTTAGTGTTTGCTATAAAGGGTTTGATAACAATGGTGGTTTTCAACGATACCTTGGGTTTAAAAAAGCACCTAATCTGTTAATAATGGTTTTTCTATTTGGGCTCATTCATGGATTTGGACTATCGACCAGGCTGCAGCAGTTACCTCTGGGGACCAAAGGTATGGGGATGTTTTTTAGAATCATCTCTTTTAATATTGGCGTTGAGGTTGGTCAAATTATTGGCCTATCTGTTATGCTAATCATTTTAAATGTGTGGAGAAAAAGAGCATCGTTTGAGAGATTTAGCAAAGTAACAAATGATGTAATTATTTTTTGTGGTTTTATGCTTTTTTTGATGCAGCTACATGGATATCAACATAACTCACATCCCGATGATTATAGTTTCAGCAAAGACAGTCATATTCATCATCATGAAGAGATTTATCAGCGTCGTCAAAACCAGGCCCAGCAACAGCTAAACGATCACGGACATGGAGATGGAGATGGAGATGGAGAACATAAGCACTAATTGTTGTACCAACAGATAGTCGTAACGAGTTTATTGGAGCAAAGTATGATTGAGCAAATTAAAGAAAATTTTTTAATCAAGCACATTAGAAAAATAAAATATGAAAAGAAGTTTAAAAATAATAATGACCTGAATCTATTTAAAGGAGTGTATTCAAGCTTTAACGAGGCTCAAGCAGCAATTCCTAAAGAAGTTAATCAAGGGTATGATAATGAAAAATCTGCAATGATGTATAAAGATGTTTGCAGCACAATCGTGACAACAGATTATCCAAATCTTTTTTGGCTGTCCAAAATATTAAAAAACGGCATGAGATTGTTTGACTTAGGTGGACACATCGGTGTCAAATATTATAGCTATCAAAAATACATCAACTTCCCTAAAGACCTCTCTTGGACTGTCTATGATCTACCCGCAGTTGTGGAAGAAGGAAAAAAGTGGGCAAAACAGCAAAACGCGACAGCTTTAAATTTTGCACAACGAATTGATGATTTTGATGGAGCTGACATTTTATTTGCCTCAGGTTCTCTTCAATATGTTGAATTTGACTTAGCAGCTACTTTGAAAAACATGAAATCTAGTCCAAAACATATAATTATCTCTATCCCACTTACACCGCTACCAACCTTTTATAGCGTCAACAACATAATTACCGCCTATTGTGTATATATCCTAAGAAATGAACAAGAGTTTATAAGTGGTATTGTTGATGCTGGCTATAGCCTTGTGGATAAGTGGGTAAACGAAGGTAAAAGGTGTGAGATTCCATTTTACCCAGAGCATTCCATAGAAGGATATCGCGGGCTTTATTTTACAAAAATTTAATTAACCAAGTGAGATAAGAACCTAGTATCACAAAATTCATGCCTTAAAAAGTTTTTAAACTTTCAATATATCATCCTTGATAAAACGTAACATATATGTTACGGTAAGATATGGGCAAGTTCAAAAAAGCAGGTTATATTTTTAAAACATGGACAGGAGATCATTTACCAAAACACGTACATGTTTATAGTAACGGAAAACTTGTGTTGAAATGGGACCTTCAAAATGACTTATCTCTAGAAGGAAGACCATCAAAAAAGATTCTTAAAGCAATCAATGAATTGAGAAAGGAAGGAAAACTATGAAAATAAAAAAAGTTTCTTTCAATAATAAAAATAAATCATTTGAAATTATGACTTTTAACAAAAATGTCTTTCAATATCCGTATTCAAAATGTGAATTAGTGCCTAAAAAAGGTAACTATGTTATCGATGCTTATCCAGATAAGGAACTAGGAGGTAATGGTCTTGAATATGTCCTAGAAGACGGAAAAAAGGATTCCATTCTATTGGATCAAGTGCTTGATTATAACAAAGATCCTGCCTATATTAAGAAAGCAAGACTTTACAATCTTACAGTTGAGGCGATCAAGGTTTTTGAGAAAAAAAACATTTCAAAAAGTGAGCTTTGTAGAAGAATGGGTATATCAAGGATACAGCTTAATCGACTATTGGATACAACCTGCTATTCCAAATCAACAGACAAAATGCTTGAATTGCTCAATGCTCTTGACTATAAAGTAGAGTTTACTTTTATTCCGAAACTAAAGTTTGGACTCTAACTTAGGTTTGTAAATGTGGCCGTTTAATTTTTTTAAACTAATTCACAAAGCATTCCTTGTATTTCTTTAAATATTTGCTCTACCTGCCAAGAAAGACTGAAATATGCATTATAGGCAATTGATTAATGCCCGCTCTGAATGTAAAATTATACATGAATACAATTCGTATTAGATTTTTGACCTCTCAAGGAGACAAAATAGATGTGCTATTTAAAAAAAATGATTTTTGTTTTTATAATAATTTTGATCTCCTCCCAACAATCTTATGGTAGACAAGCAAATGGTGGATTTTTTGGTAGTCTTTTTTCCCCAAAATCTTCTAAAAAGCAAAGAGCTAGATCTAAGGGATATCTTCGCGGATGGGTCTATGGTAAGTTTGTTGAAGATGGCCGCATTATCTCTGATACCGGTCTCAAACTCAGGGCCAGAGGGAATTTGACTGGTGAAGTATTGATGGTTATTCCATACGACACTGAGGTTGAGGTGTTACAAACAAGAGGAGATTGGAAATTTGTTAAAGTCTCCTCAGCTAGTGTGGCCCGCAAAAAAAGGTCAAGGAGAGGTAAATCTAAACTTGTGTTTAATTATGGTGTATTTTATCGACTGTCTGGAGGCAACATTGATGGAAATGCCGACAATCAGGATTTATTGAAACTTTCGATGAAATCCTTTATTGGTGGCGGTGTTTTGATCACTGCTCATAATATTGGCCGTCGTCAATTCAGGTACTCCCTCGGCTTTGACTACTATCAGAATGCTAAAATTGATAACTTAAAAATGCCTGCAGGATACAACGCTTCTTTAGGAGTGAGCTACGCCAATCTTTACAAAAGACTCTCACCCTTTTTAACAATCAGTTACGAGTCCCATGCTGCTCCTGGACAAGTTATTGATCCAACCACCGGCCAATGGAAAGATATTGCATTTTCGATCAATACTCTCTGGGCAGAAATTGGAATATCTACTTACTTCAAACTTTCAAGGTCCATAAAATTTGTTTTTGCACCATCTTTTTCTTTGAGCTTGGTAGCTTCCCCAGATTCAGATGACTTTGACCTTTCTGGATCATCTAGTTCTGGAACTAAAATCAAAGGTTTGCTAAAGCTTATTTATAAGGATAAATACCTGATTAAGGGTGGGGTCATCCACACTTCACTTTCCGGGGACTCAGCGATTACCCATACCGACATCATGTTGAAAATTGGAGTAATATTTTAGACCGGTGATTATTACAAGAAAATTTTATATATAAAATGCAAAAACTGCTTGACAGTATAACCAAATGGGTATATTTGTTTTAGGATGGATATCGAGTTTTATGAGACTTCTAGCGGAAGAAGTCCAGTTACAGATTTTATTGATAAACAACCCAAGAGAGATCAAGCTGTTATTTTGGCGGTATTAAATGATATTTCTGAAGAAGGGTATGGGGCCAAAGGATGTCAATTCAGGCAACTCGAAGGAAAATTATGGGAAATTAAGATAAAGTCGCCCTCAGGAGGTTATCGGTTACTTTATGTAACTTTAGAGCGTAACTTATTATTTGTACTTCACTCATTTAAAAAGAAGACGCAGAAAACTCCAAAGAGAGAACTTGATATTGCAAGAAAACGACTTAAGGAGGTTTTATGAGTAAAAAAAGTAAAGGGAGATCTTTCGATAAATATCTTAAATCCAAAATGAAAGATAGTGAAATTTCTTTGGCATTTGAAGAAGTTTCAATTCATTTAAAGATTGCTAAACTGATTGAGACTTTACGCCTCAAAGAAGGGTTAACACAGACGCAACTTGCGAAAAAGGCCAACGTTAGCCAACCTATGATTGCTCGCCTGGAAAAGGGCGATCAAGATAGGGTTCCTACTCTTGCAACAATTAATAAAGTTCTATTTGCTCTTGGTTATGAGGCCGACCTTATTATTAAAAAAGCTGCCTAAATACCTGACTTCAGTGATCTAATGGTTAATTGAACATTAATCAATTAGATTGTTTTCATCCAGGGCCCCTTGCTGCTTTAGGACAAGGTATTCCTTCTTCATTTTCTTTTAAGTTTGTTAGCATTCCCTGTTTTAGCTATAACCCACCACCATAACTATCTTTAAAGAAATCTGACCAATGTTCCGATACTGATTGTGAAATGCCATTTTTTGTTAATGCAAGAGGTAAACAATGAAAAAGATAATACTTTTTGGTGTACTACTTATCATCTTGGTGTCATGCAGAGATGACAAGTTTCCAGATAAACCCATTATCTCAGCTTTCTCTTGTCCCACAGGCTTCATCGCGGTTTTAGGAAATGGAACCCTTGGCACCTCTGACTTTTGTGTAGCAAAATATGAGATGAAAGGAACCTCAGGTAATATTAGCTCTGTGGAGGCGGGCACGCCGTACGTTTCGATTAATGCCAATAATTCTTTTACAGAGTGTTCTGGCATGAGCGAAGCTGACTTTGATGGAGGAACCTTTGCCCTTATCAGCAATCCCGAGTGGATGACTGTTGCCAGAGACATAGAGGGCGTTGCCGCTAACTGGTCTGGATCTGCTGTCGGTTCGGGGTGTGTTTTTAAAGGAAACTCTGGAACAAATGCTACCTGTGAATACGATGGAGATGAAACAGAAGGAGGATCAGGAAGAGATACTAAGGCGAGATTATTTCTTTCAAGCGGTGAAGAGATCTGGGATTTTGCTGGAAATGCTGGGGAGTGGGTTGATTGGGATAGTGGTGATGCGGTTTTTACGATTGGCCCAACCGATGCAGATGGGGCTTCATGGAGAGAGATCACCTCACTGGATGGCTCAGTGACAGCAGACGATCTTCAAAGCTCGGGAGGATATTCATCGACACAAGGTATGGGACTATGGATTGGTGGTGCCGGAGGTACTGCTCAACGGGGTGGTGAGTCTCTTGGTTCAAATAATTCTGGCGTGTATATGCTCACATTGGGAAATACTCCAAACGCCGCAAGTCCAAGCCCGAGATCTGGGTTTCGTTGCGTATGGCGCCCCTAATTGTATTTTAGATAAGTCGCCGAAACTACTGCGCTCATAAATAACAAAACTTGATGTAATCTAAATTTCTACGATAGCTGCACAACACTCTCAATAAACGATGTCTATAGTATTAAGTGAAAGATTTACAATTAATGCTTAATTGATTGTGCTGTGCGCATATCGCTGTTAAAAGTTGTGTTCATGACGTACTTTGAAAATGTGAATATTGCCCATGTTTTTCTAGGAATTAAAAAAAGTAGCATCTGTTGTTACTTAGTAGTTCTTGCCTTGATCTACGCAACACCTGGTCTTGCCAAAAAATGTAAACCACCCCTTCCTTTTTCAGTTCAGATTTCAAAAGGGATACCAAATGATGGCCATTTGGATAATCACCATAAAATTGTTAAAAATGATACTCATTCATATCTATATGCCATGCGTACTGTGGCCATTATGGAGCTTCTGGAGACTCGCAAAGCTCTGCAAAAGTTGATGGGGGCCCCAGAGCATTTGATGAACAACCACAAAAATCCTGGAGATTTAAACTTTGAGGTTCCTGCAGAGGTTAAAAGGCTGTACTCAAAGCAACACGGACATGGGGTAGTAGAGATTGAGAGCTTGATTAACCAGGTGGAAAACACTTGTTATCCCTATAAGCCAGAGAGTAGGGAAGTGGACGTATTGGTACTTGCCAATCAAGCCGCTAGTTTAGTTAATATTGATAGAAATATAAAGTTTTTGGCCGATGATTTGTGGCACAGTGAAGACCATCTGCTACTGGATACAATAAGGCGTAGGCTGACAGATAAGTATAAGTTAGATACGCTGCTGGCAAGACATATTGGTCAAAGGGCACATATTTTAAATCGCTATCACATTTTGTGGGTTAGCATTATAAAGTCTCCACTATATAAACAGTTCTATGGTATTTTAACCAAGTATGGGCTGCCCTCGCCCGCTAGCTTTGCTTTCAAAGTAACTCCAAGAATCAGCAGTTTTCCCGACACCTTTGAAATTCCGGCCCAATTTGCAAATTCTATAGATAGAGGTATCCAAAAAATATTGAGTGATAAACTGTTGCGCCAAAAGGTTTTTGCTGAATTAAATCCAATTTTAGAAAAAGCAGCAAGGGCCATGTTAAAAGAAAATACTAAGTCCTTAGAGCTTCTAGCAACTGCGATAAATTTTGAAGATGATAAAGCACTTTTTTTAGAGCTGGCAAAATATTCAAAGCTTTGGAGAAATACTAGAAGACACTACCAGGATTTTTTAGGTAGCAAACTTGAATATGCTAAGCAGCAAGAGATTCTTCAAGCAAAAAATCAAAAGCGATCAAGTGTGAAGAGTCGCCTATATTGGGGGACGATCATTGGCAGTACTGCCTTAGGTGTGGCCTCTTATCTTGTACCAAAAAAGATCAAGCAAGTGAGCTCATCCAATGTGTGTATAAGCTCAGCGACTAATATATTAAATAGTGGGCTTGTAGCAATAAAGAAACAAGTGGCCAGCAATATGCTTAGTACCTCAATTTTAGCGGGTACAGGGGCACTTATTTTTAATTCAATTGATAAAAATCAACTAGCAGAATTTAGTAAGAATTTATTTTTGGCATCTAAAAATCTTGGCGATGTAAGGTATGTAGAGCAGACGTCACTTGTGGCAAAAGAGTCATTTCAATCCATGATTTTGGGTTTAATTTTTCTGGGAGCTCCCGGTAAACTTATTAACGTTATGTCAAAAGTTTCTGAAGTTGTCATGATTAAGGGAAAACCCTTTATCCAGCTTGCTAGCTCTCACATGCAAAGAGTAAAAGAGATATTGCCCAGCTTGGGCCCAAGAGCGCAGCTACTTGGTGCTATTGGATCAACTTATTTTGGAAATATAACTGCTCTGCTTGTAACTTTTAGGCAGAGGCTTCAAAACTTTGAAATGCTTACCAATCTTTATCAGCAGATGGTAAGGGCCAAAACGTACAATCCTAAAAAATTCTTAGATAGATTGGCAGAAGTTCCCTGGATTAAAAATAAACTTAAGATCTACGTTGAACCTTTAAAAAATGCTGAAACCAAGCGAGTTGTAACTCGAGAAATCTTGGTTAATGAGAGTATCCTACTATTGGGAGAGTCTTTTATTAGAGGGGATGAGTTTTTTGACGAGGGAGTATATGTTATTACCAACGTAGTATCGATGTTTATCCTTACCTATGGAATTGTTTTAAAGTCTTTGGCCAATGTAAAAGTACAAGAGATGGTTTTTGATGCGGGCCTGAGTATGAAGCAAAGAAGTAACGTATTTTTCAAAAAGGGAAAGGATCTTTTTGAGATGAGCTTTTGGTCACAACTGGTCGCCTCGGGAATTGTCGAAGGGTATGATCATATGCAAAACCCACAGTGGGAGACCCTTGGAGAGCGCGCTGTGCGTGCTATTGTCGGTAGTGTTTATTGTGGTCTCTATATTGGAACTATGACCAACATCAGGTCTCAGTTCTTTTTTGGTTGGATGGAGCCAAAACTTTTGGCCCAATATGCAACGAAAACTAAAACGGTGCAGGAGCTTATGCTGTCAGTGAGTATAGCAAATAATGCCATTGGAACGACACTGTGGTCTTATATGATGAAGTATGCGCCTGGTGGACAGAGCATGGGCGTAGATGATGTTCAGAGGTTATTTACTCCATCTTCAAAAGTGCAACAGACTAGTGATGAAGAAGATGGTGAAAAGTTATATCTGCGCATTCAAAATGGCACTATGTCTTTATTTTAATTGCGTATTCGATAGGGTCTTCTATATTGGCCGCTTTAAATCCATTGAGTCTAAGCACACAGGAGTCGCAAACTCCGCAAGCTTTATCTTCATTTTTATAGCAGGACCAACTCATTGCAAGTGGGGCCTTTAATTCGATAGCTTTTTTTACGATTTCTTTTTTTTTAAGATACAGCACAGGGGTGATAATTTCGATGTTACCTTCTTTTGTACCTTCTTTAATCAAGTTGTTCATCGCCTTATAATAGGATGGGCGACAATCTGGATATCCACTGGAGTCTTCTGAAACGGCACCGATGTAAATTTTCAAAGCGCCGATTACCTCCGCCCAAGAAACGGCCATAGCGATAATGTGTGTATTTCTAAAGGGAACATAGCTATTTGGAATTTGATGGGAGTCGCCGCTGTAGGCCTGCACATCAATGGAGTCATCAGTCAGAGAGCTTCCTCCGATCTGTTTTAAAAAAGAGATGTCGATAACTTTTCGCTGATCATTGCCGATGCCGTAGTGATCAGCAATTTGATGAAAGCTACCTAGCTCTTTTTGCTCAGTATTTTGTCCATAGTTTAGATGTAAAAAATAGACATTGGAGTGATTTTTACAGGCAATGGCAGCAGTAACAAGGGAGTCCATACCACCACTGACTAGTACTATAACGGGGGAGACAGTTGCATTCATAGATTTTAGGCCTTATCGGATTCCTCTGTAAGGTACTTAAAAAATGCATCTGACTTATTCTTGGCAGTTAATTTTTGTTTTTTTAGATCTCCCTCTTTTTCTCTGATCATCAGGTAAAATTTTATCTTGGGCTCTGTTCCTGAAGGCCTAAGATATAACTTTGTATCCCCGGTAAAATAAAATCCTAGGACATTACTTTTTGGTAGAGTTAGTTGGGAGGTGGTACCATCGGTTAAATTTTTTCTAACACCTGTTTGGTAATCCTCAATGGCAACGATTTTTTCGCTGCAAAAGGTATCACCTGAAAATTCTCTAAATTTAGACATGATTCTAATAATCTTTGCTGCCCCTTCTTGGCCATAGTAATTTAAATTAAGCAGTGCCTCATGGGCGAAGCCAAATTGTTCATAAATCTGCTCGAGAGCATCAATTAAGGTCATGTCTTTTAGTTTGTACCATAAGCTCATCTCGGCCAATAAAGTTATGGGAGCGACGCCATCTTTATCTCTGACGTGAGCGTGGTTTAGATAGCCAAATGATTCTTCAGTACCAAATACAAAATTGCGATCAGGTTCGTTTTGTTCTAGCTCTCTCATTTTACCGCAAATCCATTTAAAGCCGGTGAGGGTATCAATGGTGTCAACTCCAAAATGGTCGGCAATAGTTCTTTGCAGCTCAGTTGTGACAATTGTTTTAACAAAGTAGGGGGAGCTGGGCATTCTATTTTGTTCTTTCAAATTAAAGAGAATATAGTGCAGCAGCAAGGTTCCGATTTGATTGCCATTAATAAAGCGCACGTCTCCGTGGTGGTTAATGGCAACTCCCAGCCTGTCAGCATCGGGATCAGAAGCAAAGGCCACATCGGCATTATTTTTTTTCATTAAGTCGACCGCCAGCTGCATTGCTTCGGGGTTTTCGGGGTTGGGGCTTTTCACTGTTGGGAAGTTGCCATCTGGCTTTGATTGTTGCTCGACAACTTCATAGTTTGAAACACCCAACTCATTAAGAGCTTTCGTGCAGGGGATGAGACCCGCCCCGTGGATTGGTGTATAAACAAATTTTAGCTCTGTCCCTTTTTGCTTACATAGTTTTGGATTGATGGAAAACTCTTTGATGGTATTTAGGTATGCATTTTCAACATCCTCTCCAACCCAGTGTATCAACCCTTTTTCAACACCCTCATCAAATGGGATAAATTCCACGTGAGAATAATCAGAAATTGCATTGTAAGCATCTATGATATTTTTATCATTGGGGGCGGTGACCTGACAGCCATCGCTCCAGTAGACTTTATAACCGTTGTACTCTGGCGGGTTGTGGCTGGCGGTAATCATAATACCTGCTTGGGCCTTGTGATAGCGCACAGAAAATGACAACAGACATACTGGATTTAGTCTTTTATAAATATAGGCATGAATGCCGTTTGCGGCCAGAACCGATGCTGCTTCTTTGGCAAACTCAAATGATTTCCTGCGCGAATCGTAGGAAATTGCCACCTTGGGATCTGCTGTTTGCGCTTTTTTAACTTCAGAGGCCAAAGCCTGGGTGGCCTTTCTGATCGTATAAATATTGATCATGTTGTTGCCCATTCCGATGGTACTTCTGATGCCTCCCGTTCCAAATTCCAGATCTTTATAGAAGCGTTCGATTATTTCTTTCGTGTCGTTTTTGTCGATTAGGTTTTGAATTTCTTGTCTAGAATCTGTGTCAAAATAAGTGTTACTTGCCCATGCTTGGGCCTTTTTAAGCGCTTCTTGTTCCATGAAAGAACCCTCATAATTTAAGTTTAATTAATAATTAATTAGCATAACATGCTCCCTGTGAGGTAGACAAATGCAAACGATTTTTTTACAAAAAAAAGAATTTTTAATTGTAAAATAGAGTTTTTCAGTGCTAAACTACGTTACTTTCGAGATAGTGACAGATAATTTTTGATAAACAAGGAGCTAAAAAATGGCAAATTCAGGCGCAAAACATTCTCAAAATGTTGAAGGTGCATGGTACTGTACAAGTCCAGATGATGATGGTGGTGAAGGATGTATTGCTTGCAATGTATGTTACGGGGCAGCAGATGATTTCTTTGGTGAAGATGATGATGGTAATGCATTTGTAAAAAAACAACCAAGCTCAGACGATGAGGTTGAAGCTTGCCAAGAGCAGCTAGAAGCATGTCCAGTTGCAGCAATTGGAAATGACGGATAGTAGCAGATAATTTATTACCTTGTGCCATATTTGTGGCGCAAGGTAAGCTTTGAAGAAATAATCCACTACAATTTATTTTTTGATCGGAAACTTAATAATGAAGGTGGTGCCTTTTTCTTGCTCTGTTGTAAAATCCAACTCACCGTCATGATAGCGCATAATGTGATGGGCAACGCTCATCCCAATGCCTCTGCCAGCACCTTTGGTACTTTTTGATGCTGAGAATAGTTTTTCCGCTATTGCTGGATGAATACCTCCTGCATTGTCTGTAATTTCCACAGTTATGAACTTGTCTTTTTGATATGTCTTAAAGGCTATTTCGCGAGCTTTTTGCTGCTTTTGTTCCCACTCCTCCCAAATGTTCTTTAAAATATTATATAGCACTTCTTCTCTAATAGCATTTTCATCACATCTGACCATTAGATTGGAGCTTAGATCTTTTGTAATTTTCACCTTAAATTTATTTAATTTGGCCATTTTTGACAGTTTGGCGATTGTGTTGAGTAAAATCTCATTGACGTCGTAGTTTTGCAGATCAAACTTGATGGCCGTGAACTTGATAAAGTCTTCACACAGAGATGAGGTGTCCTCGAAAGATTCCATTAGAACTTCTTCTCTTTTTTTTGCATCCATATCAACGCAATGTAGCGTCATCGTCCCAATAAACGCTTTATTTTTTATCGCATGAGTTGTACGCCTTGCAGTATCGTACCACTCATTGAGATAAATTATGGGATTTAAATAATTGGCCAAGTCACAAAAAAGCTTTTGCTCCACTTCAGTGGGTTTGGCCTTGGTTAAAAATTCAAAGCAACCAAAGGTATGATTTAAAAAGTGAAGCGGTTGTGCCTGTATGTATTTTATATCATAACCGGTAATTTGAGCAGGTCTGAGGTATGTAAGCTTAGAGTCAGGTCCAGCTAGGATCTGCTCGTTTTGCCTCATACATACACCGGCTATACTTTGCCAAGGAACGCTTAAATTGAGCAGTACTTTGCGGTTGTTGGCAGTATATCTAAACGTTGGGTTGCCTCGGTCGATAAAAATGCTCATGGTTTGGAAGTTTGGCAAGTTGCTTTTTAAATATTTATCAGTATTGTGAAATATATCTTCCAGGGTAGAGGTAGTCTGTGAAAGCTTAATTAGATCATCCAACATAACTTCTTCCAAGGTTTAACTAAAAAATTTTTATCGCATAAGTATTACAGATTACATGATACTTGTATTTAAAATGAGTGTCCATAGTTGAGTGCAACTGAGAACTCACCGCCTCTAGACATACCAAAATCAACTAGAACGACTAAGGCCTCTTTGTGAATGTATCTAAGACCTACGCCGTACCCAAAGTGCAGATCATCGGTGAAACTTTCTTTGGAGCTTTGAATAACTTTGCCCATATCTACAAAAGGAGCAAATACCCAATTGGTACTGGCATAGATACGTGTTTCATTTTTTAATACAACTGAAACGCAGTTGTTATGTCTGGTATCGCTAATTCCTCTTACCAAGATTTCTGGATATCGAAAAAAGGGGACGCTACATGAGATAGAATTAAAGGAGGCATTAATTCCGTGAGAAACATTACTGCTGATTGGTAGATAGAGTGATGCTTTGGCCTTATGAAATCTATATGATTGGATATTATTAAATAATGAACGGCTGACAAGGCCAAGCTCGTAATCAATCAAAAGCCCAGACTTGGGTCTAATGGTGCTATCAAATAAATAAATTTCGACTCCAAAGGTCACACCATACTGATCATCTTCTTTGGGGGAGACCTGTGCCCAAAAAGCGTCGTAATTACCATCAGTGCTGTCAAATTGATAGGCCTTGTCTGAGCGAAAAAATGCGGAAGTATAAAGTCTTATTTGGCGAATCAGATAAATTCCCAGGCGGGCCTTTATTTGCTGACTTTTGTAGCGGTATTGTGCCAGCTCATCTTCGGGTAGATTATTTCCAACGCCCCAGTAGTCTTTAAATAGCTTTTTATTTTGAAAGGAAATATTCCAAAATAACCTGGGGGTAAAGCTTAAATTTTTTTGGCCAAGATTGATATAGTTTCCATACTGTCCATCAAAGGTAAAAAAGGTATTTAAGTCGGCAAAAAAAGTGTCTCCGAGATTTGTATGTAGCATCTTTATGGCCACAACAGTACCTGTAGATGGGGAGTAAAAGGGCAGAGGTAAAAATACAAAGCGCCCTTGATCTTTGTTGATGAGGTCACTAGCATTTGTTACACTAAAATAGGTGTTGACCACAAATGCTATGAATATAACAAAGTATACCAGTCTCATCAGATAATTATTTCCTCTTGTGAGTCTCACGTCAATCGGGTAAAATTTCACTCACAACTTGTTTAAATTATAACAAATGTAACATTGGGAGATTAATAAATGAAAGACCTGAATTTTGTGTTGAGTCTCATCGTGCTTTTTTTGTTTTCTCCACCACTATTTTGTAAAACTCGCAATTTTGAGTTGAGCTATCCAGAATTAAATGTAACACCCAGGGCATCTGAGAGATTGCGACTTGAAGCAATTAATGAGCGAAGAAAGTCCATGGGAGTCTATCGACCAATCCAAATTTCGGCACTAATGACTATGATTGCAGGGATTTCTACCCTCGGAAATACTAAAGTGGACCCAGATTGGGACAAAAACAATCCAGGTAAAAGCAATCCCAATAAAATTTTTCCCTATGTTGGAATTGGTGTGGGCCTGACTTGGATTGCAGGTACCTACCTGATGGGTAAAAGCTACTATAGGCCGTACCAAAGACGATATGGCCAAATTAAGAACAACACCAAACTGAAGGGAAAAAGTGTATTGAGTAAAAGGCTAATGTTACTAAAAGAGAGAATGGCCGAAGAGGCCATCTCTGATGCGGCTTCTGTGGGAGTTAGATTAGTGTGGATGTCAATTATCTCAAATGCAGTTGCATCTGGGCTGATGGCCTCTGCTGCAGAAAAAGATAGCGTGGGCCAAATTCTAAGTGGCCTAAGTGTTGCCATATCTTTTGCCCCTTTGATTTTTTCTAATCGCTGGAGAAAAGTGTACTGGAACCATCAAAAATACAAAAAACGAATATATGCCCCAGTTGCTTCTGGAACCATTTTGTTTGATCCGGTTACTAAAAAGACCTATCCGGGAGTTATGGTAGCTTGGAATTTTTAATAGTATTTGCCGCCATCTTTTGAGCAAACTTAACAGCTTGCTTTGCCTCAAGCCCTAGACCGCCTTTAGAAGTAGCATACTTAAATGCCTGAATAAAATTATCACTGGCAGCAGGTCCATTTTGAAGTACGTCTTGAGCAACTTTGATAGCATCAAACAGCGGTAGTCCAGGCCCTTTTTTTGAGCGGTTGAAGTGGTATAGTTTGATAAATGGGCCACTGATTGGATCTTTAAAGTTTTCTCCAAGTTTAGAAATACTCTCAGCAAGTAGTGCACATTTGGGTACAGGCAATCCCAATCCCTTCTCTTGCATGCAAAACTCAACCAGTGCAGTAAAGTCAGGCAATATTTTTTTGGTGTGTCCGCTAAAGCGCACTGAAAGCCCTTGAGCAATGTCTAGAGATGTTTTAACATCTAAATCTAAAACATCTGACAGATAAGACAAGCGAAAAATAGCAATAAAAGCGTCAGTTGTGGTGTCGTCACTAATGGCAAATTCTCTAGCAAGGTTCAAAGCGGAGACAATGCTTAAACGGGCCTTGGTCAAAAGATTTACCACTTTAATAAAGCGAGCAGATGCCCCTGTGCACCCAGTTGTTACAAAATGGGCTATTTTTTTGGCATCGGATTCATGCACTGAAAACTCTTTATGGGCCCTTAAAAATTCCAAAGTGGTTACAAATTCTCTTGTGGAGGTACAGGTTTGGATAAACTCTTCTTTGGGAGGAGTTGTAGCGGTCAGTTGTGGGATAAACATTAAAAGCACTAAATTTATCACCACTAATTTTTTGATAATGGAGCTCATAAGAAGTATCTCCTGCTTGCTTAGAAGTTCATTCCAAGATTTAACTCTAAGGCCTTATAATCAACGCCAGCATCACCAGAAAGTGATGTAGTGACTAGGCCACCTTGGGCAAAATATCTAGTTTTATATGTCAATGTTCCCATAAAAGTTATTTTTGTGCCACTACTTGCGCCTGTAATGAGTTCATTTTCTTCGGAGCTGGCGGAGCCACCTACAGAGAGAGCAATAGAAGGGGCGAAGGTCATCTTGGTAAATTTTGATAGCTGCAGGTGATATTTGGCCCCAATTTCAAGCCAGAGCACATATAGCTTAAACATTGAAGGATTTGTTGCGTTAAAATTGCTATCAACTAATGGGGCAAGGGCAGAAAGCGATTCATATTGCAAACAAACAAAAGGAGATAAGCGCCAAAAAAAGTTGGGGATACTCAGTTGTGAGCTTACATTAAAATTATGGGAAGCGGGCATCTGCTTTATAGAACCATTAACAGAATAGATAAACCCAAAGGTGTATTGCATGGGAGGTGATGCATTGTGAAGTATGTGCAGCTTCATTCCACCTCCCATTAGGGAGCTTAATGTGGAGTTTGCTGACAACTTTTCGCCTTTGGCATTATCTATTTGATATGAGCCGGTAATGGGCCCTGTGTATATTTTATAAAAGGCGCTATACCAGTAGCTAAATGGTTCTTTGGCAGCTCCTAGTTGATCTTTTTTTGTACTGAGTTTTTTTTCTTCACTTCCTTGTTTGCTTTTTTGGGTTATAAAGTATTGCTTTAAGTTTTGTTCATTGGCGATGTGATGGGGTAAAAATAAAATTATTTTGGTTTGTGGTTGTATTTGTTTCCAGTTTTTTATATGGGGATTGTGGGATAATATTTTTTTAATCATTTGAGGATGAGCGTTTAGTGGAACCTCTTCTTTAATAAATTGGCGCAAAACGGTAGATAGTTTAATGATTTCATCTTCTGTAAAATAGGAAAATTTGTAGTATTTGGCTTCGCAGGTGTCGCTGTATAGTAAGAGAAGAGCAAACACGAGTGAGTTGGATATTAAAGCAAAAAGTTGTTTCATCTTCTACTTAAATGAACAATTACCCCGTTAAAATACTGGTGTATATTAACGGGGTAGTTGAAACTCTACATTTTAAAAGGACTTGGCAGTGGTAAGACAAGTTCTCTACTAAATGGATTTATGGATCTGAAGCTTTTTTGGATTAGCTTGTTATCCACAATTTCCTCTTTAGAAAGAGCAATTGCCTCATCTAAGTCATAATGCTTACTTTGCTCTGCCGCCAAGACTGCACGCTCTTTATTGACCATACCAGAGGACGCAACCTTGCCTCGCAAGTAATCGCGCACATCAACAGTTTTAATGAGGATGGCCTTGATCTGAGCGGGAGTTAGATTTGGATTTCTATCTTTAATTTCAGATGCAACATTAGCAACATAAGGAGCGGCTTGGCTGGTACCACTTACTTTGAGATACTCATTTCCTGGGACCGCAGATAAAATGTTAACTCCTGGAGCTGCCACATCTACTTTGTTACCGTAGTTGGAAAATGGTGCAATACTGTGAGTATCAAAAGTTGCCGCAACTGAAATTGCATTGTCGGCTTCAACGTTTGCTGGGGATGTTGGATACTCATCATTATTAGTTCCATCGTTTCCTGCAGCAAAGACAAATAGGGTCTTAGGTGCTGCTCCGACAAATTTTTTGCTACCCTCAACAAGAGCACTTAAAAAATGGATTGAGACTTCCTTTAATTCAGCTTCAGTTGGAGGTCTTTTGACAACTGATTCAAAGAGAGATTTTACAATTTGGGATGCTTGCTTATAACCCGTGCCAAAGGAGCCGTTGGCAATATCGGCCTTGTGCCCGTGGATGTATTCTCCTACCTTTTGTAGGCTTTCCATTTGTTTGTTTGCTAAGCTTGTCAGTAGCATTTTTAAAATGATGACACCAAAGTCTTTATTATTCTTTGTGATTCCTGGCAATGAAACTTCAGTAGGAATGAGTTTAACTGCAAGCACTTTTCCGACGTTGTTGTCTTTTAAGGTGATACCAGAGACATGTGTTCCGTGCATAAAGTTAGCATAGGCCATGAGTTTTTTAACGAATGCTTGATCAGACAGTTTTGCCTTGGCCCACTGTCTGTCTTCTTCAGTAATGGTACCTAAAAAACTTTTTGATTGAATTTCAAAAAAGCGTTTAATGTCATCGTCAAGATAGCTTAAGTATTTGTAGTCAATTACCTGGTTGTTATTTTCGGCGAAATTCCATCCAAAAAAATCATCGAGAAACCCATTGTTATCTTCATCGATGTTATTATCACGAATGTCTACCGGATTCTCCCATCTGGAAGCCACGATGTCCTGGTGCTCCATATCGGTTCCGGAGTCAATGACTGCTATTATTGAACTCATCGCAATTTGAGGCCCCAGTAAAAATATAAAAATTATCACTAACATTTTATTCATGTTTTTCTTCTCCTTGAAAATCGCGGGTGCGATGGTTGTTAGTAAATTTAAAAAAGATTAAATAATTATTTAACCTTTTTTACGAAATGTCCAATTTGGGGCTTGATTTTAACAATCTTTATTCTGACAAATTCTTACATTTTGCGGGGAATTTGTGTGAAAAATGTGCTCTCTATGCAAATAGATTTGCAACTTTGCTATAATGGAGAGAAAATTAACGATGTTTAAAAAACCGACAAGTGGGGTCTGGTATGTTGCTCTATTTAGTGAGGCACGGTGAGGCAGGATCTGCTTTCGATGATTTTCAAAGAAGATTAACCGATCACGGTAAAATGCAAGTGATGAGTGTTTGTGAAAAATTAAAAAATAGCAATTTAAAAATTGATAACATTTTCCACAGTGGCCTAGTTCGTGCTCAGCAAACTTCAGAAATTATTTCTCAAAATCTTTTTAATAGTGAAATTACTCCAGAGCGTGCTCCCAACTTATCGCCCGAAGATGATGTGACCATTTGGGGAAAAAAAGTTGGCGAGACTAACAAAAATATTATGTTAGTAGGGCACATGCCATTTATGGGCAATTTGGCAGAGTATCTTTTAAATTTTAGTGAAGAGGTGGTCTTTAAAACCGCCAATGTCGCCTGTTTAAAAAGAAGTGATCTGATTAGCTCCTGGAAGCTACTTTGGAAGTTCACTCCTTAATTCATTTTACATAAAATAAAGCGCACTAATATTTTACACCAGAAGAATATCCGTTTATTATTTAATGAGAACTAAATATAACAGTATGTTAACTACAGTATATTAAATAATCCAGTGTTAAAATCAAGGAGGATCACATGGATGATCGTTGGTTTACTTTCTTCTACCAATACGGCATAGGCAGCGCAATTTTTTGTGCACTCATGTTCTTGTTACTCAAGACCAAGGCGATAAAATTAAAGAGGACGTATGACAGGCGCATATTCTATCTATTGATCGCCGGTCTGGTAAGTTTCATGTTCATTCATGGCACTTGGTCTTTAATCGTGTAATTAAAACGGGAGAGTTACTCATGTTAGATGCAATAGTTGTGTTGCTATACTTTACACTCATAGTGGGTGTCGGTGTTTGGGTCGGAAAATTTAGTAAAACGACCTCAGATTTTTTCTTTGGCGGTAGGCGTTTTTCTTGGTGGCTTGTTGGTATGTCTTGTGTCGCCACACTGGTTGGCTCCTATAGCTTCATTCAATATTCTCAGCTGGGAGTAAACTACGGCATGAGTTCCATGGCCGCTTACACCAACGACTGGTATATGCTACCAATTTTTATTTTGGCTTGGCTGCCCATTATTTATTACAACAATATCAAATCTGTTCCAGAATACTTTGAGCGACGATTCAATAGAACTGTTCGCCAAATGGTTATAGTGATGCTTTTAATTTATTTAATTGGCTACATTGGCATCAATTTATTGACTATCGGAGTGGCGATGAAAAGTATTGTTGCCGGCAATCCTTTGTTGCAGACGATTTTTGGGGTTAGAGTTTTTGAAAAGATGTGGAGTATGGGGGGACTTCTGGATTGGAATTTACTAGTTCCTGCCATCGTAATTGCCATATTGTCGGGTTTATACCTGCACGCTGGCGGACAGACATCAGTTATCATTACAGACTTACTACAGGGTTTTTTACTGCTAGCTGTGGGGCTTTCTGTAGTGGTTATCGGTATTTATTACGTAGGTGGTTTTAGTACCTTTTGGAGTGGGCTACCTACTGCTCATAAATTACCATTTTCTGGTTTTAATGAACCGGCCAAATATAGTGCAGTTGGTGTTTTTTGGGCAGACGGCATTATTGGTAGTGTAAGTTTTTACTGCATAAATCAGGGAATGTTGATGAGGTTTTTATCTGCTCGCTCAGTTCACGACGGCAGAAAGGCAATTATCTTCGTTATCGCTTTACTCATGCCCTTTGCCGCCATTGCAGTCGGCGGTGTTGGTTGGGTCGGCAAGATACTCGTTGATACGGGAGCGCTTGAGATCGCCTCAAGTAAAGAAGTATTTATTAGAGTTGCCCAGCTGATTTGTGCCCCTGGTATATACGGATTTGTCGTCGCCGCTGTAATTGCAGCATTAATGAGTACGCTTGATACTCTCATCGCCGCAGCTTCTGCTATTGTGGTCAATGATATCGTAAGGCCGGCATTTCCTGGAAAAGAAGATGGCTACTACTTAAAGCAAGCAAAACGCATCTCTTTAGTAATCACTGCATTTGGCATCTTCTTAATACCGGTTTTTGACCAGTTTAACTCGATTTTTAGGGCCTTAACCCATTTCACAGCAATGGTGATGCCCCCGCTGGTAGTTGTTACTCTCGTGAGCATCTTTTTTAAAAAGTTCTCATCGAGGGGAGCATTTTGGACTTTAATTATTGGTTCAGCAGCCCTACTACTTTCAGTCTTTTTTCCCGTATTGGTCAAACCGATTGCCCAGGGCATACAATCAGAAAGCTTCAGTATGATGAGGTCACTATTTGGCGCCATAGTTTCTGCCATAGTTGCCATGATCTTTTTAATTTTCAACCAAGACAAAGATACTCTCGAAAAGGACTTGACCGGTCTCACAATGCATACCATCGATGAAGCGGCAATTCAGTACAGTGGTGGAAGTGCAAAGAGTGTTGATAAATTAGCATTTTCTTCAGATGCCCTAAGCTATGAAGTCGATTGGAAAGATGCGTACAAAGATATTCACTTATCGAATTCGGTAATGGAAAAATTAGGGGTAGAAACTGGAGACTTAGTGTTTATTACCGATGAGAGATGGTGGCTAGGTGGCCTGCGCTCTACTCATGCAATTTTAAGTGATCCTCATGACCAGGCAGATAACATGGTAATTATCTCCAAGGAAATTTTTGATAGAGGTAATTTTTTACCAGATTGTAAACTTAAAATTGAAAATGCGATTTAGGTAGCACCAAAATTTACTACACCGTGGTGATTTTACATTGTATTTTCACCACGGCTACTACAAATTGCATATAGCTCATTTCGCCTAAGTGCTTATATTTATTGAGTAATCTTCTATCCATCACCATTACTTAGATATAAAGGAATTAAATCATGTCAGACATTCAACCTCTCATAGATATGGCCCATAAATTAGAACAAAAAGGCATACAATACTCAGAAAAAAACTGGGCCAGCTATACCACTGGAATTAATTTTGGACTAGAAGACGCCTATAAAGAATTTATGAAAATCTTTAAAGACCCCAAAAACTTTGAGCAAATTAAAGCACATCAAAACAGGGATCTATCGCCTGAAGATCAAAGAAGAGTAGAGCTGATGCATAATGCATTTGAGCCGTATCATTTATCTAAGGAGTTAAATGAACTGGATGAGCAGATTTTTAAGTTGAAAACAAAGCTGTCAAAAGTTTTAAATACTTTTCGCTTTGAGATTGATGGTAAAGAGACTCCAGGCCCCAAAATTGCTCAAATTCTTTCAAAATCAAGTGATCAAGCTCTTAGAAAGAAGGCGTATCTTGCGCGCAACCAGATAAATCGGCCATTGGTCGAATCTGGTTTCATAGAGCTTTTGGATTTGCGAAAAAAATATGCCTTGCTTTATGGTGCTAACGATTTTGTTGATTTTAGTTTAGCGCGACAAGAGCTAAGCAAAAATGTCTTTACTGGCTGGACCGATGAGGTGCAGGCCAAACTGCCGGATATAAGAAGTGTGAGGTCCGAATTTGCACAAACTTATTTAAATCAAGATAAATTAATGCCATGGGATGGCGGCCACTTGATGACTAAAATTGCCCCAATGCAAAACCATGAAGTTAATATGCTCAATTACTTTGCGCCCATCTGTGAACTCTTTAACAAATTTGGGCTTAAACTGGCCGGGAAAAATATCACCTACGATGTGTTTCCTAGAAAAAATAAATCTGAGTGGGGGTATCACTTTCGCATAAAGAGTGGAGCTGATTCTAGGATTTTAGCGAGCATCTCAAATGAGTATTACAATTTTAAAGTACTCCTGCACGAAACGGGACATGCTATGCACTATTATAGCGTTGATCCCAATGATTTAATTATGAACATGGGTATTAGTGGCATTACTTCAGAAGGGTTTGCCAATCTCTTTGGCAACATGGCCTATGAACAAATTTTTTATGAACAATTTTTTGGGGGTAAACTTGATGATGTCTCCAAGCAGTTTGAAGATCACAAAAAGTGGAATCAAATAAATAGAATCAGCGCAGTAAGTACCATTTTATTTGACCAAGCACTATATTTAGAAAATATCCAAACCCTAGATGATATCAACCAACTAAAATGGCAGATGATTAAAAAATATAGTGCGCAACAAGAGCATGAGGGAGAACCTCCCTGGGCACACTTAATTCATCACACCACCCACCCGATCTATCTGCACAATTACTTCATGGGAGACGTAACTTGTGAAATGTTAAAGCAAGTTTTTTGCCACAAAAATGACCTCGATAATATCCACAGGGCCCCTAAAGAATTTGGCACTTTTTTAATGAATGGAGTGATTAAACCTTCTGGGCGCTACAAGTATGAAGAGCTATTTAGCAGGATTGCACAAGATGAGTTTTCACTAAAATATTTAGCAAATTAATTTGAAGGAGTTTTTCTTGGAACGTTTACTTAAAATTTTATTGGGATTATTTATCGCATCTTTTATCTTACTCGCAATAGGCATTTACAGCTTGTACACGTCATCTATTCCTTTGAAGGCGATGCTTGGTATAGTTGAAAGATTTGATTCTAGGTGGAGCTTTGTAGGCATTGAGGGATCTCTTCCCGAGGGATTTTCCCTCAAGCAGGCAAGCTATCGCCATAGTGAAATCGACAAGGTATCCAGGATGCAAAATTTGGATTTGGCCTATGAAAGAACACAAGGTGACTTGGCAATTACCAATGTGTCCTTAGGGAGTGCTCATTTATATTTTAAAGAAGATGCTTTAGAAAAAGACGACGTTGTAGGGGAGGGGGGCCATACCAAAAAAGAGTCAATTGCTGAACAAACAGAGGAGTTTGCAAGTGCGGTGGGAGCTTCAAAGTTATTGATTAAAAAAGTGGATATCAATGATGTGACTTTAGAAAGTGTCGAGACAGGGGAAAAGATTTTTATTAAAAAAATTCTCTCTAGTGGCATATTGGTTGAAGATGGGAAGCTCAAAATGGGTCCACTATCAATAAACTCCAGCAATTTATTAGTATCTGTAAAACCAATAGAAGTTGATCAAGACACTGGCATGGGATCTTCTGTCTTAGTAGAAGGCAAAATTGGTCAGAAGCTGCACAAGTCTATCAAACAGGATATTAAATTTTCTGGTGTAGTGGATTTAGACAATCTTGGATTTACCCTGAACTTTTCACCTATCGCATAGCATCCATTAAATATTGATAACCATTTAAAATGATCAATAAAAATCATAATAATTTTCTTATTTTTGTACCCAAATGGCCGAGATTAGGCCCAAAACTCCTCAGAAATC
>JADHTQ010000032.1 GCA_016784965.1 Bacteriovoracaceae bacterium
ACGATTTCTGAGGAGTTTTGGGCCTAATCTCGGCCATTTGGGTACAAAAATAAGAAAATTATTATGATTTTTATTGATCATTTTAAATGGTTATCAATATTTAATGGATGCTATGCGATAGGTGAAAAGTTCAGGTTAGGGCATTACCGGAATCGTCGCCTTTTGCTTTTGACTGTCTTTTATGAATGTCGCGTAGCTCGGCGAGCTTTTCATCTGTCTCTTGTCTGATCTTGGCCTTTTCGTCTGCTTGAGCTGCAATAGTCTTATTTAGCCAATTGTGATGCTTGTGCTCTTGCTGTCTTGCTCTTGCATTAGATTTTTCTTTATTCTCTAGAACAGATTTTCGGGCAGCAGTGCTAAGGTTGCTCATATCTTCATCAAATTCTGCTCGATTTTTCTTGAGCTGGTTAGTCAGCTTACTTTTTATACCATCTTCTCTGGCCTTTTGAACTCTGTTATTTTCATCTAGAGAGCGGTCATATGACTCCCTGGCATTTTTTAGCCGGTTGGTAAACTTCCCTCTGGTCTTTTTGTCATGATTGTAAAAATCTTCCCGTGCCTTTTTTATCTCATCTTGATATACCTTTTTTTTCTTTCTCAGCCCTTCATCTGTCATTCGGTCATAACTATTAAGTCGCTCTTGGTGATCTTTTTCTAACCTCTCTAGATCCTTTTCATAGACTGCAGCTCTGTTATCAAGCTGTGTCTTGCTATTTTCTTTTTGTTCTTTCAAATTTCTATTATAATTTCGCTGCAGCTCTTTTTGAGCGTCGTTATAATAGCGTTTTTTTGCATTTAATTGAGAGTTATAATCGGTGACATCCATGCATTCCTTCCTTAAAAAAAGACTCATGATAAGGCCTACCTATAGAGGGCCATACTACTTATTTTAGCACATTTGCAAGGCCCAAAATATCCAGGAAAGTTTTGCTACTATTAAATAATGTCTTGATATTTATAGAGCATCCTTGACAATATATATATAAAGTTTAGCTAAAACATCTTTTTCAAGTTGGGAGCACTGTGAGCAATCAATGGTTATCTTTTTTTTATCAGTATGGAGTAGGTGGAATTGTATTCTCTTTAAGCCTGTGGGGAATTATCGAGCACGATGTCTTAAATTTCTCCAAAAAGATCGATAAACATATATTTTATCTCATGCTGTGTGGATTTGTAAGCTTTCTACTCGTGCATGGAATTTGGGTTTATTTAGTGTTAAATTGAACTTTTTTAAAAGTTGTTATGAAGGTCTTGTAATTAGTGCTTGATGCAGTTGTAATTCTAATCTATTTTTTCGTTGTTGTCATAACTGGATTATGGGCGGCAAGCTTTACAAAAACCACTGATGATTTTTTCTTTGCTGGCCGCAGATTTAGTTGGTGGCCAATTGCCTTTTCATGCGTGGCAACCCTGGTTGGGTCATATAGCTTCATCCAATATTCGCAACTAGGCTTTAACTTTGGTCTTAGTTCTCTTAGCTCCTACACAAATGACTGGTTTGTTATGCCCCTTTTTTTAATGGTATGGTTGCCGATTTTGTACTTTAACAATATAAAAACGGTACCTGAATATTTTAAAAGACGCTTTGATGAACCTACTAAAAATATGGTAGTCATCATGTTGCTGGTTTATCTGGTGGGCTATATTGGGGTTAACCTCCTAACTATCGGAGTGGCGATCAAGTCTATCATAGGCCACAACGAAATTCTTAAAGCAGTTTTTGGTACCTCTACTTTTTCAAAACTTTGGAGTATGAACGGTATGCTAGACTGGAACATAATTGTTCCAGCTACCATCATTGCCATTTTTTCAGGCCTCTATCTACATGCTGGTGGCCAAAACTCTGTACTTATAACTGATTTTTTACAGGGGCTACTACTTCTTGCTGCAGGTGTCTTTGTTGTTGTTACGGGTATTAGTTATGTAGGAGGATTGGATCTATTTTGGAGTTCACTGCCACTTTCACACAAGTTGCCCTTTGCCGACTTTAGTTCTCCTAGTAACTTCCATTCAACAGGTGTGTTTTGGAGTGATGGGATAGTTGGGACATATGCTTTCTATTGTATCAATCAAGGTGTCTTAATGAGGTTTTTGTCTGCAAAATCCGTAACTGAGGGCCGAAAATCTATGCTATTTGTAGTAGCAGTGCTCATGCCAATTGCTGCAATTGCTGTTGGTGGAGCAGGTTGGGTTGGAACTGCTATGGTAAAACATAGTCTTTTGCCAGTTGGCTCCAGCAAAGAAATTTTTATTCGAGTAGCACAAGTAATATGTTCACCGGGAGTATACGGCTTGGTTGTGGCCGCTGTGATTGCTGCCTTGATGAGCACTCTAGACAGCTTAATTACAGCAGTCACGGCCATTGTCGTAAATGATATAATTAGACATCGAAGACCTGATAAAAGTGATGAATATTATCTAAAGAAGGCAAAAAATATCTCTCTTTTTGTAACTTTGCTGGGCCTTGTGCTTGTACCCATTTTTGATCAATTTGGCTCAATATATAGGGCCTTGTCACATTTTACCTCGATGGTCATTCCTCCTCTCATCATTGTAATGTTAATGGGTATGTTTACCAAAAAATTCTCCGCCAAGGCCGCCCTTATTACATTAATTGCTGGTGCTTTTGCACTGCTAATCTCGTTAATTTTTCCCGCAGTCATTAAACCATTTGCCCACGGAGTTCACTCCGATAACTTTAGCTTTATGAGATCATTTTATGGCCTAGTTAGCTCGGGAATAATTGCGCTAATCTGTTTGGTTTTCTTTCCAAGAAGTGATGAAAGCAAGCAAGGTGATATAAAAACGTTGGGCCTTACCATATGTACCATCAAAGACGCTCTGCCTCGCTATAATAAAATGGAGTCAACGCTCAATGCTCTTTTAAAATCAAAACCACTTATACCTGTAATCGACAACCTGAGCTCAGGGGTGGGACTGTCGCCAACAATTATGGACTCATTAAATTTAAGTGATGGTGATAGAGTTTATCTGACTGACGCTAGATGGTTTTTAGGGGGACTAAGGGCCACTTATACAACCGTTTATCAAACTCACAACATTGATCAAACTATTAAAATATCCACTACAGTTTTTAAAAAGGGAAATTTTTTACCAGGTAAAAAGCTAATCCTTGAAAGGCTGTCTTAATAGCTTAGTTTTTTAAGGCCATATTTCAATTTCTTGATGATCCAGAGGAACTTGAGAAGCTGTTGTGGTGGCAAGAGACCTGGTCTGCTTCCCTGGATAGTTTACATAGCCCCCAATACTTAAAACTGCTACCATTACAAAGACAATTATTGCATACCATTTCATTTTGTAGCTCCAAGAAAAAATTTTAGATACCTTAAGTACCTTTTACTTACACTATTATGGCCTATAAGTTTTAAAAAATTAAGCTAAACTACAACTAATGAGGAATTATGGATAAGTTGTTAAAAAATGGTCAAGTATTCGACATATTTTGCCTACCAGCAATTGCTTGAAGCAGTAAAGTTGCAAAATATGCCACAACTGAGACCATAATTATTGCTGCGCCACTTGGAATATCATAAATATAACTGATCGAAAGTCCAGTTATACTAAACAATAAGCAAAATAATATCGCCCAAAAAATCATCTGCTTTAGAGTCTTAGTAATAATACTTCCGATGGCGGCAGGAATTGTAAATAGAGCAATGACCAAAATAATGCCCACCATCCGAACTAACAGCACAATGCTCACAGCAATAAGGCCTAGTAACATAAAGTAATACAGCTCTACTTTAATTCCTCGAAGACGTGCAAACTCCTCATCAAAACAGATCGCTAAAAATTTATTATAAAAAACTGAAATAATTACAACAATGATGATATCAAATATAAATAGCGGATATAGGTCTTTTTTGGAAATCATCAAAATATTGCCAAACATGTAGCTCATTAAATCGATATTACCTGGAGTTTTAGAAATAAATAAGACACCACTTGCCATACCAAATGCCCACATTGCCCCGATGATCGTATCTGAGCGCTGCCTGCCTTTTAAGCTTAAAATGCCGATTATGAGGGCACTTAGCAGTGCGACCAAAATAGCGCCAAACATCGGCGAAAACCATGCTAAACCATACATGCTTTGAAGATATAGTGCCAAACCAATGCCACCTAAAACCGAGTGGGAAATGGCACCTGCTAAATAGCTAATTTTTTTTGCTACCACAAAGCTTCCCAAGACCCCAAAGGCAACGCTTGAAAATATTGCGGCAATAAATGCATACAATAAAAATGGAGTGTCTGGATTAAACAAAACCTGAATCAATTCACTCATCTTGACAATGCCCTTCAATGGAACAATCGTGATCTACCATTTTAACGTCATTTTGATAAAGAGCAAACAAGCTCTTTTTTGTCACCTCATTAGTGGGATGGATTGCCACATGTTGATTGTGAACACAGATAACTTTTTTAACCATACCAGCAACAAAATTTGGATCATGTGAGACCAACAATACGGCCATTTTACTGCTCAATTCATTGATTATTTCCATAATCTTATTTTCAATTTTGGCATCCAAGTTTGCAGTTGGCTCATCTAGCACTAAAATGGAGGGGTTGCAAACTAATGCCCGTGCCAGCAATATTCTACGCTTTTGTCCACCAGACAACTTAGAAAAAGAATCATTCATTACATTGAATAAATCCAGCTTATTTAAAATGTCTTTGGCATACTCTAAATCTTGTTTTTTATACCAGCTGGAAAAATTATGTAGCCTACCCATTAGCACTACATCTAAAACTGTAATGGGAAAGCTTGGTTCGTAGTCTACAGCTTGTGGCATATGCCCCACTTTATGAGAGGCCAGGCGAGGGGACATCCCCAATATAGAAATTTTTCCTCTAGAAGGAACTTCCATACCTATCATCAGTTTTAGTAAAGTAGTTTTGCCACTACCATTTGGGCCAACAACACAAGTTACCCCAGTTGGGTCTACTGTAAAGTTAACTCTGTCAAAAACCAACTTCGATCCATAGTAAAAACAAACGTCTTTAAAGGAGACTACTGGAGCTGGATCATTATGTTTTTTTGTCACTGCTTCGATAGGCCTTTGTAAAATGTTTGGCCCATGCTCTCTAGGCCTTCGAGAAGATTATAGGGTATCGGATTAACAATAACAACAGAAAGCCCCAAGATCTTGGCAATATTTTGCACCATCTTTTTATCTAACATCGGTTCCACATAAAGAGCTTTTATTTTTTTGTCTTTAACCATCTTGGTGATGGTTAATAGCTGTTTGGCGGTTGCCACCTTGCCCTCAATCTCAATCGACTCTTGCTGTAAATTGTATAAATCACTAAAGTACCCATATGCGGGGTGAAAAACTAAAATAGTACTTCCTTGAAATGGCCTAAATAAAGATTTCTGTTTGAGGTAAATTTCATCTAATTTTTTTAAAAATGTTTCAAGATTATGTTTTAGGATTTTTTGCTTATTCGGCAAAAGTTTAGTTAATTGAGTATAAGTATTTAAGGCCATGGTTTTTACATTGAGGGGAGATAGCCACACATGAGGATCAAAAAGATGCTCACTGCCGCTGTGTGATCCGTGGTGGTGGTGATGGTGGTGTTTTAATTTACTTTTAAACTTTCTATGCTTTATATTATCTGCCATATCAACAACTTTAAGTTTTTTTAAGTTATTTCGAAGTTTATCAATAATAATTTTTTCAAATGGTAGGCCAATACTGAAAAAAATTGTTGCTGTTGATAATTGATAGATCTCTTTGGGAGTAGGAAAATATGCTTCAGGAGAGCTATTTGGGCCAACTAATACCTTCACTCTAACATTTTTTTCGCCGGCCACCTGGTTAACAATATAGGCCTGTGATGAAACCGTGACATAAATTGTAGGTAGAACATTGGCACTTGCCCTTAAAATTGGTAGTTGTATCAAAACAATGATTAAGGCATAACAGATAGACTTCATACTCAAATCATAAACCCCAGAGAAAATAGTATTTCAAAATATACTCTAGACTTCATTTGAAAGTCCACCTCAAAACGTGATGACTCCCCCTCAGTTTTGGAAATGTCAACTTTAGTCTCTCTGGGATAATAATAACCAAATCCAACACCTGCCATAGCATTCACACCATTTTTAAAAATCCATTGATACAAAGAGCTAATTCGATATTGATAAAGTGTGGCATCAACTTTGGTACCTGCGTCCGATGTAATAGTCCGCTTGCCCACAAATGAAAAAAAGTTAATTAATACCCAACCATCAAGACTCAAATCACCTGAAAGTGAAAAAATGAGTGGGATTCCTGCACTCCTATCCTTGGTTTGAACATTTTTAAATTCAGAAAATCCCTTCTCCACCATCACACCAATGGCCCACCTCTTTGAAAAGTTATAATCAATTGCCACCCCTTGGCCTATAAATCCCATCCCGTCATATGCCCTAAAGTTTACACCAATGCCCTTTACAGCATATGCATTTGTAGATAAGGCCCACAAAAGGAGCATTACAAGTATGAATTTGTGCCTTAGAGATCTAGCCACATTCCCACCATAAGTTGCTTTTGACGCTTGTTAAAAAACTCCCATGCTCTGGCCCTTCCTGCGTAGTACTCAATGCCTATACGCATAATAGACCCACCACCGCCAAACTTGAGTATCAGACCAAGTTGAGAATTTCTTGTCAGTAACCAGTTATTTTCTTCAAAGCTTTTAATATCGATGGCCGCAAACCACCCTATAAAGTTGGCCCACACTTGATACTTAATATACTCTATCCCCCACTGCAGTCGCCACCTTCTTTGCACTATGGGATCATGCATTTCATAGGCCCAGCCAACTTCACCATACGTTCTAAGTCCATAGTCAGACTGATAGCTAATTCCGATAATGCGCTCATTTCTCGTGTATCCCACTCTAACATTATCGGTCTTAGTAATATACTCATCTCCAATATGACTGGAGACGTGAAATAGACCAGTTCGGGCCGCCCAATGCTCACCTATAGTCCAAGTCAAAAGAACCTGGATTACGCCGTCCCATCCGATGTTATCCAGAGAGTTATCCATATCGAATTGGTTAAAAGCGGCCGCTCCAAAATCAAATTGGACTCCCCTATCTGGGTAGTTTTGTGGATGGATTCTAAGCACGCCAAACATGGCACCAGTGGAGTTATCCAAGCGATTAGAACCAGTGTCTGGGATGGAGTTATTTTGTACATAGGCCCTGCCTAGTTGCATTCTCGGAAAGTGAGTATCTGCAAGATACCTGGGCATCAGTTTTGATGTTGGGCCAAATACAATTTTGTTACCAAGAACTGACCAATTGCAAAGGCCTCTATCCATCCACACAAGATTGGATATAAACCAAAACAAAATAATTTTAGTGAAAACCTTACTCACCATTTTGCCCATCTAAGTCATTAAAAAATCAAACCTATCCAATTAAGCATAATGGATTTAGGTTAAATTTGTAAACCTCCATAACTCAACTCTTGCAACACAAAAAAACTTGTTTTTAATGTAGCACCCAGCATCATTCTGTGTTATATTGCGGGACACAAAACTAACCGATCACTAGAAATTGTGAGGCACAGATGACCCCTAAACAAGCTAAAGTTAAAAGTAAACAGCTCTCCACAGCTATCAGCTTGACCACCGAAATAGCCACTGCTTGTGGCACACCGACCATCATTAGCATGCACAAAAAGGCGATAAATAATTACACCAAACAATTAAAAATTATGGCCCAAGAACATCCAATTATCGTCCAGCAAGCAATAAAAAAATATCTTATCCAATAAAAGCGATTGAAAAACTTTAAAGGTCCATGCTAAATTGGTCAGATGAATAAAAAATATTTAATAAATCTTATAGAAATTCAAAACCTAGACAACCAAACCTGTGTTCATTTAAAAAATATCGATTCTCATAGAGAGAGAATAACCTCCATCGAGCAAAAACAAATTGAACAAACAGATTTAAAACAACTTAAAACAAAACAGCTGCAAACTTTTAATAGCTCTCTTTCTAAGCTTGAAGCTGAACTGTTTATGGTGGAAAAACAGATAAAAAAATCCAAGGCCAACTTAGAAGTGGCCACCAACCAGCAACAATTAGATGCCAGCAATAAAGAACTACAAGTTATGACCCCCAAGGCATCCGCTCTTGAAACCGATGTACTAGAAATGTATGACAAGATTGAGTTGTGCCAGGATGAGATTGCTCAAATAGATACTTTTTTAGATGGTGCGGCCACAACTTTGGCCACCATCACGTTCGAAGTAGAACAAGATGTTAAGGCCGAACAATTAGAGATTAAAGAATTAGAGCAAAGGATCGAAGCGCTACTTGAAGGATGTCCCAAAGATATAAAGATCGCTTTTTTACAGGCCAATGAGCAGTACCGCTTTAAAAACCCCCTGGCATTTATTAATGAAGGGACATGTAATCGCTGCCATTATCTAATTGATAAAAACATTCAAAATCAAGTGGAAAAACACTTCAGCTTAGAGCTATGTCCCAACTGTGCCAGACCCTTGATTGCTCTGTCTATCACCAGGACAGAAGCTCCCTAGAATCTTTTTACACATTCTCCCGAAAAAATCTACAATTTGTGTATACAGCAAATAGGTGCTTGGAATAAACACTAGAGTCACCATTGTTGAAAATAAAAGCCCCCAAGCAAAGCTGATTGCCATAGGTTTTATAAAAGGGTCACCGCCTTTAAATTCGGCCAAGGGCATAAGGCCTGCGACTGTAGTAAAAGTAGTTAAAATGACAGGTCGAAATCTTGTAACACTGGCCTTACAAATTGCTTCCTTTAAATCAACTACCTGAGTTCTTCTTTCATTAATAAAAGTAACCAGCACGATGGAGTCATTTACCACTACACCGATCAAAGCCACAACTCCCAAAACTGCCATAAAACTAAGGGCCATCCCTTTTAACTTAAAAATTATAATTACTCCGATCAGTCCAAAGGGGATCGACAGCATTATGACCAGGGGTTGTCCGAGGCTATCAAAGATCACCACTAGGACAAAAAAGATACATACCAAGGCCAAAATTGCTGCCTTCATAAGATCTCCCATCATCTCTTTGGTTTCTTTGTGTTCACCTGCAAACTTATAGCTAAACCCAGGAGCTGCTTTGATAATTTTATCCATATCCGCTTTTAAATCTTTTGCCACCTTTATCGGAGTTGTTACCTCTTTATCTAAGTCAGCAGACACAGAAATTATGCGCTTGCGCTCCTGCCTTCTTATGACTAGTGCCCCCTCATACCTCGATGTCTTTACCACTTTAGAAATGGGAATTCTTCTTCCCTGATTATTTAAGATAAACAGTTGCGATAAAATGTTTAAGTCTTGCCGGTACTGCTTACTAAGCCTAATGATAATTTCAACGTCGTCTTCTGATTCTCTAATTTCAGTTAGAGAGTCTCCGGCATATGCTCTTCGCAGCTCCAAAGCGATTTGTTTGGTAGTAAGCCCCAGTCGTCTGGCCTCTTTATCGTCTACATCAACAATTAGCTGCTTTTTGCCCTCTTCAAAGTCGATTTCAGTACTGGTTATCCCTTTGGTGCCATCTAGTAATTTTTTAACCTCTTTAGAAAGCTTCGACAATTCATTCAAGTTCTCACCGGTCAACTCAATTTCTACAGGTTTCCCTTTTGGTGGGCCTCCGACTAACTTTTGAGTAAACACCACAAATTGTGGAACCAATTTTTTAACCTTGGCGGTCAAATCATTTAAAATCTCATCGGTTGTGCGCACTCTTTCATCGGGGGGAGTTAGGTAGATAATTAAAGAGGCATAGTGGCTGCCCTTTTTAATTCGATGTAACTTAAAAAGCTGCCCCACAAATGATCTCACTTGATCTAGTTCTTCTTTTTTTAAGTTAGCAAGCACAGTTTTTTCTATTTTTTTCATTGCCTGATTTGTAACATCAAGGGGTATACCAATTTCACCTTTCATTTGGATCATGACAATTCTGACATCATCGCCGGGAAATAGCTCAAAACGCATATTCTTGGCAATAAAAAGTGATCCGGCAAGAATCATAAAAAACAAAATAAACGTGGTACCAGGAAAATTTAAAAATTTCTTAAGTACCACCTCATAGGCCCTCAGTACAAAATCATACCACCTGGAACTCTTTTGTCCCTTTTTCAACTTACAAAAATCTGCTAAGTGAGACGGTAGCAAAAAGAAGCATTCAAACAAAGAAGCAGATAGACAAATGATCACCACCGCTGGTATCGACCAAATAAATTTGCCCATGATCCCCCCCATAAAAAAGAGGGCACCAAATGCGATCATGGTAGTCAGCACTGTGGCAATAACTGGCTTAATGGTATGAAAGGCCGCTTTTTGGGCAGCATCTTTTGGATTCATACCAGCTTCTAAGTATTGGTAAAATTGCTCGGCCACAATGATAGCGTCATCAACGAGCATCCCCAAAACCATAATTAGCCCAAACATCGAAATCATATTAAACGACAGCCCCATAATATTCATCACAAAAAAGGCGGTCATAAAGGCTATAGGTGCACCTAGGGAAGTGATAAAGGCCGTTTTAAAGTTTAAAAATAAGATCAAACACAAAAACACCAAAAACATTCCTTGGAGGCCGTTTCTTCTTAAAACATTTAGTCGCCGACTCACATAATATGAGGCGTCATCTGTAAAGCGATACTTTAAGTTTGAAAACTTTGCCCTTTTAAAAAAGCCTCTCGCAATATCTTTGATCTGGTTAGTGGTGCTAATAATATCGGCCTTCTCTTTAATAAAAACCGACAAAAATATCGCCTCCTCCCCTTGTGATCGCTGATAGATTAAGTGCTCAGTAGGTTCTCGTACAACGGTTGCAATATCTGAAATCAAAACCCCTTGCCCTGAAGTGTTAGACCTGATGGTCACCTTCTTGATATCTTCAATACCAGTGAACTCAGCAATAGTTCTGATCATGACATCACCAGACTCAAGCTCAACTTTACCTGCCGATAAATTGATCGACCTAGCAGAAATGGCATTTGCCACCTCTGACATCGTTAGGCGATATTTACTCAATTTATCAAAATCAACCTCCACCCGAATTTCATCTTTTCTATAACCATCGAGGTCAACGCGAGCAATTTTTGACTCCTCTTCTAGTAGATCTCTAAGCCCTAAAGCAGCAGTCCTTCGGTGCTCATAGGTTCCACCGATTATAGGAATTTTGATGGTTCCTCGGTGCCGATTGGTTAAACTCTTAACAAATGGTCGCTCTATGTCCTCTGGCAGATCTTGAATGCTATCCACTGCATCTTTGATGTCTGAGAGCACCTGATCTAGCTCATAGTCTGGATCAACTTCAATATAAAGCATTGATCGACCTTCCATCGAAAGACCGTTCATCGATTTAAAGCCATCAACACTTTTTAAACTTCTCTCAATGGGAATGGTTACCAAGTTTTCCACATCCTCCGGCGATGAGCCGGGGTAGATCGTGGTAATAAAAACTACATCAAACTCCACCTTGGGAAAAATTTCCTTTTGAAGTGTAAAAAGCGATGCTACACCAATTAAGAGCGTAATTACCGTAAGTAGATTTACAATTAGGGGCCGATTTATAAAATAATTAATAATATTTTTCATGATGCGCCTCCAGGCCAGCACAATTTGCTATTGCAAACGAGTAAAATATAGTATATTTGGGCCATTAACAAAACAACTATTTGCCGAGAAGGGAAAGTTGTCGCTGATACTAACTATTTTAGTCAGTATGGGAGGAAGGTCTGGACACTGTATGGCAACGTAGCGGGTAACGCCCGTCCACCGCGAGGTGAGGACCAGTGCAACAGAAAGAATGTACAGATAGAAGTTTTTGCTTTTTGCTGTAGTGAAATCAGGTAAACTCTACGTAGTGCAAGCCCAAATAGGTCTGTGTTATAAAGGCGGCCAGTCGAAACAGACGGGTAGGGTGCATGAGGTCAAAGGTAACTTTGGCCCTAGATGAATGACAACTCACGACAGAATCCGGCCTATCTCCCTTCTCGGCCCTTTATGATACTAACCTCTAAAGATTATTCCAGATGTAGCTTAAAAAATCTTCCCATGGCCAATATTCAATATTGTCCTTATCACGACGAATTGAATCTTTGGAAAGTAAAATAAGCCGCCCCTTAAACCCCTCATCTTTGATCTTTTGCAGTCCCTTACATGACTTTGGAGACATTTTTGAACCTGACTTAATCTCTATCGCAAAATCATCACCAATAAGTAGATCTACTTCATCTTGATGCGTTGTTCGCCAAAAAAACAATTTTTTTCTTAGTCGTTTATAAGAACATAGTGCAAAAATTTCTTGGATTATAAACGATTCAAAAGCTTTTCCATATAGGTTGGATTGCTCTGGCAGTGAAGGAATCTGGGCCAAAAAACGACAAACACCTATATCAAAATAATAAAATTTTGCAGTCTGAATTGCTTTGCGTTTTGGGCCTTGCCAAGGAGTTAGGTAAAATCCAAGTAAAGTATCTTCTAATATTTCAAAGTATTGCCTGACTGTTGGAGGAGACAGTTGAGTATCTGATGCAATTTTTGAAAAGTTTATAACCTCTCCATTAAGTAGCGCTGCTCTTGCTAGAAAACGCTCAAATCCGAGAATATTTCTAGAAACTGCTTCCGCTTTTATCTCTTGATCTAAATAAGTGTCGACATAATCACTTAACTCCTCTTCAGGTTCATCACTTAGATAAATTCGTGGTATCCCCCCGTAGAGCAGATAGCGATTTAAATTAAATGTATCATTATCCTTTAACTCCCTCCAAGTTAGGGGATGAAAAAGCAGCTTTTTAGCTCTTCCACCAAGCATATTGGCACCTTCTCTTTTGAGTTTACGAGCACTACTACCTGTTAGAAGAAAACGGGAGTTTGTATGTTCGATTATGTGATGAACCTCATCCAATAGCTCAGGAATAAGTTGTACTTCGTCAATAATAATCAGAGTATCTGGGTGGGCCTTTACATAATCCATTAGAATCGATGGGTTGTTAATATATTTTCGTCGCTCAGAGGCCTTAAGCAAATCAATGTAAGGATACTCACTTAATTGATAATTTATCAGATAACTTTTACCGGTAGAGCGAGGGCCAAACAAAAAAGCTGATTTCTTCTTTGTGAATTCAGGTAGTTGTAAACATCTTTTGATCATTTATACACCATACTTTTGATTTTCCCGTATATTTAAAAGTATAGCCATGGATATCCCGAGTGTCAAGCAAGCCACTTTGCCTGGTAAGACCACTACTTACAAAATGAACTTAACTGATTGAATGCGGGATTTAAATCTTACCCAGTAAATATTCCTTTCTCTTTTTCTCAGGAAACTTCTCGATGGCGTAGCGCAACATAGTCCTCGGCATTTTTTTATAGTGTTTTTTTAAGAAGTTCTCTTCAGTTTTGATATGTCGATTTCCAATCTCCCTTAACATCCAACCAACACCTTTGTGAATCAAGTCATGATCGTCAGTCAGCAGGATCTTGGCAATTTTTAAAGAGTCATCAAAATGCAGTTGTTTGATAAAGTAAAATGTCGACAAGATGGCGATGCGCTTTTTCCACAGATCATCTGAGTTTGCAAATTCATAGAGTAGACTTTTATCTTTTTTAAATAGGTAGTCACCGACAATATGGTGGGCCGTCACATCCACCAAGTCCCAATTGTTGATGTATTTCACATTTTTTATATAGATTTTATAGATCTGCTCTTGCTGCGATTTTGTTACCTTTTTATCTTGATATTTATTGATCAAAATAAAAAGAGCACACATTCTTTCTTCGTGAAAGCTAGAGCGAAGCAGAGCAGTTGCATCCTCAATAGATATTTTTTTATACTTGCGTGCCACCTTTCTTATGTCTGGAACCTTAATTCCTAAAAATTTATCCCCCTCTCCATACTCTCCAGGTCCCGTTTTAAAAAAGCGCATTAACTCTTGTGCCTTTTTTTGATTGGCCGACTTTAAAAGCTCTTTTTTGACATCATCTAGCATGCTGACACTCTCAATAAGTTCAACTTTGGCAGCACAAACTTTAAACTCTGGAATTTTGGCATCTGGATCTAGGGCAGGGTTAGTAAGGCGGTTAGCTGGAGATTCTACAAAGTGAAAGGGAATATAGATTACACCGACTTGAATTTTTTTGGTCACAAAAGCGGGAATTTCAATCTCACCCCTTTTGCTAGAAACTTTTACTATTTGCTGGTTGGTAATCCCTAATTTGACTGCATCTGCTACCGAAATCATCACATGGGGTTTTCCTAACTCATTTAAGCCAGATGTTTTTCTGGTCATGGTTCCTGTATGATACTGCGCTAACAATCGTCCAGTAGTCAAAGTAAGCGGATACTCTGGATCAGCTGTTTCCGCCGGGGGATTGTATTTTATAGGCATCATTTTCCCCTTGCCCCTGGCAAATTTATCAACATGTAATATCTTAGTTCCGGGGTGATTTGTGTCCGGACAAGGCCACTGCAGGCCATCTTTAAGCTTGGTGATTCTATCCCAGGTTATTCCTTTATATTGGGGGGTAAGATCATTAATTTCTTTTGTTATGTCCTTTGTTTGAGCATAATTCCAATAATTGGCGCACATTTTATTAGCAATTGCTTGGACAATTTCCCAGTCAGGCATTGACTCTCCTGGCGCCTTAACCGCCTTTTGTTGTCTTTGTACGCGCCTTTCAGTATTAGTTATGTGTCCATCTCGCTCGGCAAATGACTGGGCCGGAAGCACCACATCTGCAAAGGCCGCTGTTTCGGTTAGAAAAATATCTTGAACCACCAAAAAGTCGAGGCGCTTTAGTGCTTCAATTACATGTGTTTGATCGGGATCGCTCAAGTAGGGATTTTCCCCCATAATGTACATAGCTTTTATCTGTTTGTCATAAGCGTCGTTAAACATCTCAACAACTGTTAGACCTGGTTTTTTTGGCAAACTGGTTTTCCAATAGTGTTCAAACTTACTTCTTACTTCATCGCTTGCAACCTTTTGATAACCTGGATAGTCTCCTGGAAGCCCTCCCATATCACATGCTCCCTGCACATTGGACTGCCCGCGCAGGGGATTAACACCTCCTCCAACTTTTCCGACATTACCAAGTAACATTTGTAAGTTGGCAATAGAGCGTACATTGTCAGAACCAGTAGTGTGTTGAGTAATTCCCATGGCATAAAAAACACTGGCGACTTTGGCATTGCCCATTAACTTGGCAATTGCCGATAGCTTTTTTGCAGGCACTTTAGAAACTTTTTCCACATTTTCTGGCCGGTAACTATCTGCCATAACAACTTTCATAAACTCTTTTAGACCTTCTGTTCTCTTTTTTAGATAATCTTTATCCTCCAGGCCCAGTCTAATAATTTCTTGCATAATGGAGTTTAAAACGGCCACATCAGTTCCAGGCAATTGTGCTGCGTAGATGGTGGCATAGCTTGCTATATCAATCTCTTTGGGGTCAATCACGATGAGCTTTGTCTTATTGGCCCTGACTGCTTTTTTAATTCTTGCAGCAATTACAGGGTGTGCCGCAGAGGTATCGGAGCCAATAATTAAAATCACATCTGCTTTGTGAATTCCAGAGATATCATTGGTCATAGCGCCACTACCAAATGCTTGGGCCAGTCCCACAACGGTGGAGGCGTGGCAAAGCCTGGCACAATGATCGACGTTGTTGGTCTGCATATCTTTTCTGACAAATTTTTGAAAAACAAAGTTGTCTTCGTTTGTTACTTTAGCAGAACAAAGTCCTGCAAATGCATCTGGGCCATGATCCTTTTTAACTTTCATAAATTTTTTAGCAACTATATTAAGTGCTTCATCCCAAGAGGCCTTGACAAACCGTCCATTTTCTTTGATCAACGGGTGTGTAAGCCGCTGCTTGCTTCCTACAAAATCAAAACCATGTCGGCCTTTTACACATAACATGCCTTGGTTGGTGATTGCTTTTTGATTGCCATTTACACTGACGATAGAATCATTAATGGGGTTAATATGTAAATCCAACTTACAACCCACTCCACAGTATGGACAGACTGTCTCAACCACTTTTGGTGGCCACAATCTACCATGAGACTTGTCATTAGATGCTGTTAAAGCACCTACCGGGCATACTTGCACACACCCACCACACTGAACACAACTAGAATCTTTAACCAATAGACCATTATCAAATATGATCTGCTCTTGAGTGTTTTTATCTTTAAATGAGAGCACTTCGTTTACTAACTGATCATTACAAGCACTCACACATAATCCGCAATGGATGCATCTATTGCTGTCATGGTTTAAAAAAGGTGATGAGTTATCAATAGTCGCTTTGTGGCGTAATTTACTAAAAAATGTACTGTTGTCAACACTGTACTCTGTTGCATAATCTCTTAAATCACAATTAGTATTAACTGCACAGCCACACTCCAAACAGCGGGCGGCCTCACTTGTTGCATTTTCTTCTGCTCTAGGTCTCTCTACTTCTTCGAAACTTTTTCGCCTAATTTTTGGAGGTAACTCTGGGTTATTTGTTCTACTATTTACCTCAAAATGTTGATATTCCTTGACGGAGACATCTTTGACTTTTAACTCTTTTTTGGCATCAAAAGGAGTATAGGACATTAATGGTTTTTTTTGGATAAAGCTATCAATCATATCAGCAGCAATTCTGCCGTCTGCTACCGCCTCAATAGCAGAAGCCGCTCCCCTTTTAAAATCACCGCCGGCAAAAATATTGGTGTCTTTTACATGCATTGTAAAATCATTTACATCTGCTGTATTCCATTTAGTCAGCGGAAAGTCTTGATCAAACATTTTGGTATCTGGGGTTTGAGAGATTGCCGCAATTAGGGTTTGGGCACTTTGTTCAAAAAACTCTCCCGAAGGCATTGGACGTCTGCGCCCACTTTCATCTGGTTTTCCCTGAGTCATCTTCTCAAGTTTTACTTTTTTTAGCTTAGAGTGCTTATCTCCTTTTAGTTCAACGGGGTTGGTTAAAAAACTAAACTTGACACCCTCCTGTCTTGCGGCTTCTACTTCATAGGCTTCCGCGGGCATCTCATGTTCTGTTCTTCTATATACCACCGTTACTTCACTTCCTAGACGAATGGCCACTCTAGCACAATCTATAGCTGTATTGCCCCCTCCTACAACTATCACCTGTTTGTTCACCTGAGGGTTTTTACCTAGGGCATGGGCCTTCAAAAAGTCAACGCCCAACAAAACTCCATTCAAGTTTTGCCCTTTGATCATAATTGGTACCGCCAATGAAGCCCCAATTGCCAAGTAGACGGCATCATACTCGTGGGATAGATCGGCAAGGCCAATTTCTTGTCCAATTTCAACATTGGTGGAAATGCTCATCCCATTTTGGCACATCTGCTCAATCTCTTTATCCAAAACTTCTTTGGGAAGGCGAAATTGAGGAATTCCGTAGCGTAGCCATCCCCCAGGCAGCGGTGCGGCCTCAAAAACTTGTGCTTCATACCCTTTTAAGCTCAAGTAATACCCGCAGGTAAGGCCAGATGGCCCTCCCCCAACTATTGCCACTTTTTTATTTTTGGCGGGGGCCTTAATTGGAGGATCAATTGGGGTCTCCATTAAAACTTTATCCGCGGCATGTCTTTTTAGTTGCCTAATGGCTACAGGATCTTCTACTAGACTACGCCTGCACTCCTGCTCACAAAAAGCGGGACAAATCCTGCCAACCGACATGGGCATCGGCAGTCTCTGCCTAATAACTCTCACTGCTTCTTGGTGATTACCCTTGGAAATATGATAGAGGTATGATTGAATATCTACGTGGTCAGGACATGCTACTTGGCAAGGAGCATCGCAGTCGGCGTAGTGATCCCTCAAGATCTTCTCAAGTGCAGTTTTCACGTGCTTGGTTATCTGCTTTGATTTGGTAGTGACCTCCATATTCGAAGCAACTTTTGTTGTACAAGACAAAACTAAATCTGACTTTCCTTTTATGTGAACTACACACAGATTACAAGACTGATTGGAAGTTAAATGATCTTGGTGGCATAAGTTAGGAATCAAAATACCATGTTGTTTTGCCGCTTCAAAAATGGTGGTATCTTTACTGACAGTAAGTAACTTGTCATTCAACTTAAATTTGATCATAATAACCTCTTGAGCATATTTGCATAATTTAGACGACTTATATCCTACACTAAGGAAGCGGAAAATGAAAACACCTATTGCCATACTCGGAGCAACCGGCACGGTTGGTCAAAAAATTATAACTATGATGAAAGATCATCCCCTATTTGAAATAACTCAATTGGTGGCCTCTTCAAAAAATGTCGGAAAATGTTACGAGGATGCGGTGATTTGGCGAGAAAAAGAGGAACTACCAAAATCTTTGTGCAAAATAAAATTGATCTCTTTTGAAGATGTCACCGCCACTTATGCTCTATCCTCACTTCCTTCAGACGTTGCCCAAATCCAAGAAATGGAGCTAGCAAAGCGAGGCATTCATGTAGTGAGTAACGCTTCCGCTTATAGGATGGCAAAAAATGTGCCCCTAATAATTCCAGAAATAAATGCAGATCACATCGGCCTCATAAAAAAACAAGATACCAAGGGTAAAATTATTACCAATCCCAACTGTGCCACAGTTTTTTTATCACTGGGAATACTCCCCTTACTCTCTGTGGGAGAAGTTAAACATATAAGTACCGTCACCTTACAAGCAGTAAGTGGTGCAGGATACCCCGGAGTGCCCTCAATCGACCTAATAGGAGATACTATTCCCAACATCGGTGGGGAAGAAGAAAAGGTAGAATCTGAAAGCAAAAAAATATTGGGAGGCCTTGATCGCTTTTGTGACTTTAGTATTACCTCTCACGTAAACCGTGTACCTGTTGCCCATGGACATACAGTTGCAATCCATGCTTACTTTGCAAGCGATGTAACGGTAGAGCAGGTTCAAGTCGCCCTCTTAGAAAAAATGAAACAGTTTCCCGACTTGTACAAGTATCACCAAGACCCATTTAGGCCCAGGCCTCGTCTTGATTTAGACCCATTAGATCAGCGGGCGCATATTGGTAGATTAAAGCAAGGAGATGCCCCCAATATCGTAGGTCTTGTCTCCATGGGACACAATTTGGTGCGTGGGGCAGCAGGTGCTGCCAAGCTAAACCTGGAACTACTACATAAGACACTAAAAAACTAGAGGTAACAATATGGTCCTAAATTTAAAAGAACTCTTTATACAAAACACTATTGGATTTCATTTCATTATTTCTTTGGGGCTACTAATTCTTGGATTTATTGCTCTGCTGATATCTAAAAAGATAGTTTTAACCTCCATCAAAAAATTTGTCGGTAAAACTAAAGTTACCTGGGATGACGTATTTTATCAAAATAATCTCTTTAAACACTTAAGCTACATTTTGCCTGTGGCCTTAATTTATTTTTTACTAACTCTCATGCCCTCACTGCACCCCAAGTTTGTTCAAGCAGTACTTAAAATTTTAACAGTGATAGTTACAGCTTTTGCCACTTTGTCACTGCTTTCTATAATCACTTCAATCAATGTCATCTATGCATCCCATCCCGAATTTAAAGATCGCCCCATTAAGGGATACTTTCAGTTAATTAAGCTCATTATCGTAATTATCTGTTTGATAATTATTGTTTCCATTTTACTCAATATGTCCCCTCTGGTTTTTCTAAGCAGCCTAGGTGCTTTAACTGCCGTTTTAATTTTAGTGTTTAAAGATACCATCATGTCACTAATTGCCAGCATTTTACTTACCTCTAATGACCTGGTCAGAATTGGTGATTGGATCGAAATGCCTCAATTTGGAGCAGACGGTGACGTCATTGATATTGCCCTTCATACCATTAAGATTCAAAATTTCGACAAAACCATTACCACCATTCCTACCAATAAACTCATTGATGGATCGTTTAAAAACTGGCACGGCATGTCCCAATTTGGAGCACGACGGATTAAACGCTGTATTTATCTGGATTTGAATCACTTTAAGTTTTTGACTGAAAAAGACATCCAAAGGCTTGGGCAATTTAAGCTTTTGAAGAATTATTTAGATGAAATAAGTAAGCAGATAAGCGGTTTAGATGAAAAATCCGGTGAAGTTACAATTGATCATACCTTCAGTGGCAACAATAGAAGACTTACAAATGTTGGAACCTTTAGATGGTATTTATATTTCTACTTAAAAAACAATCCTCAAATCAGCAAAGATGCCACTTTTTTAATTCGTCAACTAGCGCCTACCCCTAATGGATTACCACTTGAGTTATATATCTTTGCTAGTGAAACCGATTGGATTAAATATGAAAATATTCAAGCAGATATTTTTGATCACATCTTGACAATTGTTCCCGATTTTGGTCTGAAACTCTTTCAAAATCCTTCTGGAGCTGATTTTGGCCACATTGCTCACTGACACTTTTTATATGTGATTACAGGGTGTTACAAAAATAACTGGTATTTATTAGTCACTAGTGGTACTATATATAATACCACAGAGGTTTTTATGAAATACCAATTTCTTCACTTATTAAACTCAACACTTATCAAAAAGGGCCTCTCCCAAAGGCATCTTGAAAAAATTGGCCCACTTTCTAGAACCGCAATTAGAAGAATTTTAAATGCACAAGAAAATGTTACATTAAAATCAATTGATGAATTTGCCCAGATGTTGGATTTGCAGACCTCAACAATCATACATCCTGCCATGGATGCTAACAGTGATTTTTCTATCATAGCAACTTCTTGGAAAATTCAAAAAGATGGATTTTCTTCTTGGAAAATTCACCTTATGGACTTTGTTGATGAATTTAGAGCAAGTGTAGATCCCCGTTTAATCTTACTTCCTCCGACTAAACAAATTGGACCTCGTTTATTTTCACTTCTAAGCTCGACGGTATACCAACTGTGTTGCATGACCAACTCCCCAGCACCTGATTGGTGTATGAAAAAATATACTCTAGATAAACCATGGTTTGTGGCAGGTGTAGAATCGCTAAAGGCCTATGCCCTACTAGAGTCGCCTCTGCCATTTAGACAGAACAATATTTTTGTACTTAATAATTTTTTAGAAAGGATATAAATGCTTACGCGCAAACAAATTATAACATTATTTGAAAAACTAAATGAAGCACTCAAAAGACAAAATGAGATTGGTGAAATTGGTATCGTTGGCGGCGCTGTTATGTGCCTTGTCTACCAAGCACGTGCTTCCACTAAAGATGTCGATGCAATATTTGAACCGGCAGATATAATCAGAAAGCTGGCAGCAGTGATTGCTGTTGACAATCAATTGCCACCTGATTGGCTAAATGATGGTGTCAAAAACTTTCTAGTACCAAATTTTATCAAAAATGAAGTACTGAATTTGTCTAATTTGCGCATCTGGGCACCTGAGTCTAAATATATGTTAGCAATGAAATGTATCAGTGCTCGGTGGGATACTCACGACAGAGATGATGTGATTTTTTTAATTAGTTTTTTAAAACTAAAAAAGGCACAACACGTTTTTAACATTATTCAAAATTACTATCCAAAAAATAAAATTCCACCCAAGACTCAATTTTTTATTGAGGAGCTATTTGATGATCACTTGAGTAGTTTGACTTGATGTAGTGAAAAAACTTATAATGGTGGATAAAAAAGGTATAAGGTACATTAATGAAAATTGCATTACTAGGTGATGGAAAAACTGGCAGCAAAGTTGCTGAGATATTGAACTTAAATCAAGAGTCCATCTTTAATTTACAAAACCCACCAGATCTAACAAAACTTAAGGCCCATGATATAATTATCTCCTTTTTGCCAGGGGATGCTTTTTTACACCTAATTCCGATGTTGGTTAAAAGTAAGCTACCTGTTGTCACCGGCAGCACTGGGTTTGAGTGGCCCGAGCATCTAGATGCTACCTTAAAAAATGAACAGACGGCTTGGATTTATGCTTCAAATTTTAGCTTGGGGATGAATCTGATAAAGGGGATGATCGATATTATTAAAAAGGCCTCCCTGCTATACTCAGACGTTGATTTTAAAATTCATGAAATTCATCATACAAAAAAGCTAGATGCTCCCAGTGGAACGGCCCTTAGTTGGCAAAAGTGGCTTGATCAACCGGCCAGTATTTCCAGTGAGCGCATCGGAGATGTTGTGGGAGTTCATACCCTTTCGATGAACTCACCTACTGAAAAAATTACGCTAGAACATCAAGCACTTGATCGCAAAATTTTTGCCGAAGGAGCAATATGGACAGCAAACAAGTTATATAAAGACCAAAAGGCCCTAGGATTTGGCCTGCACAGTTTTATGGATATTGTAAAGTCACAATTACATTACTAACAACAAGGATCAACCATTATGATGGAAGCAGTAAACTGTAAGTTATGGACCGCTTTAATAACTCCTATGACTGAGGACAATCGAGTAGATTTAAAGGGCCTTAACAAATTATTGCAAAGACAAGTTGATGCAGGAAATGGAGTGCTGTTGCTTGGAAGTACCGGCGAAGCGCTCAACTTGGACCTGTATGAACAAAAAGAAATTCTCGAATATATTATGAGTTTGCGCCTCGATATTCCCTATATGGTAGGAGTGGGAGGTATCAACCAAAAGGCCACCACTCACTGGGTAGAGTACTTGGAATCTCTTCCAATTCAATGCTACTTAATGGTCACTCCATTATACTCAAAACCTGGGGCCAAGGGGCAATATGAGTGGTTTAAAGGGCTTTTAGATATTGTCACACGACCTGCCATGCTTTACAACATTCCATCTAGAACTGGCATTTCACTAAGCCTAGAAGCTATCAGAGATCTTCAGGAGCATCCCATGTTTTGGGCCATAAAAGAGGCCAGCGGCTCTACGACTGAATTTACAAACTATAAGAAGGCAGCCCCTTCGGCGCAAGTCTTTAGCGGTGATGATGCCATGTTGCCTCAGTATGCACCACTTGGTGCTTCGGGCCTTGTTTCTGTTTGTGCAAATGTCTGGCCGATGGAGACCAAAAAATACGTGGAGCTTGCCCTTAAAAATGAATTAGGTGACGCCAAATTATGGGAAAGTGCCACAAGGGCCTTGTTTTGTGCCAGCAATCCAATACCAGTGAAGGCCTTAATGCAAAAGCTTGAACTCATCTCTAGTAAAGTCTTACGCCCCCCCCTTAGCCACCTGGACCTAAAAGAGGAATCAGTCCTTCTTAGTGCTCATGAAAGTATCCAGAAATGGTGGCAGCAGTTTATCTAAAAAGGAATTAACCTATGACAGTTACAGACTACGAACTAATAATATCCAATCTTGAAAGCGGAAAAGCAAGATCAGCATCGAAAATCGATGGCAAGTGGCAGGCCAATACTGAGGTTAAAGCGGCCATTTTAGAGGCATTTAAAGCGGGCAAGCTCGTTGAGCAAGACGGATTTGTGGATAAGCATAATATTATGCCACAAACTTTTAATGTCGATAAAAAGGTACGCATCGTTCCAGGTGGCACTTCAGTTAGGCGGGGATCCTTTGTCGCTGAGGGAGTCATCATCATGCCACCGTCGTATATCAATATTGGCGCTTATGTAGCAGAGGGAACAATGGTTGATAGCCACGTCTTAGTTGGTTCATGTGCACAAATTGGCAAAAACGTCCACCTATCGGCGGGAGTACAAATTGGTGGTGTACTAGAGCCTATAGGCATGTCACCAGTGGTTATTGAAGATAACGCCTTTATCGGTGCAGGCTCGGTCATAGTAGAGGGAATTCAGGTAGGTGCAGGTGCAGTCATCGCTCCAGGAGTAGTTTTATCAAGAGGGGTTCCCATTTATGATTGTATCAACGATAGAAAGTTAGAAATTGGCGAGGCAATACCTCCAAATGCAATTGTCATCCCCGGCAGCAGACAGATAAATCCTGCGCTTAAATGGGGGTTTGAGCAAGGGTTACATTTAAACTGCGCAGTGATTGTAAAATATCGCGATGAAAAGAGTAACCAGTCCTTGGAGCTTGAGTCTATATTGCGTTAGGGATCAAAAAAGATCTTTCTCTTTAGGTATTTTTTTGAAGGGTTTTTTTGGTTTTCAGGCTTGTACACACTTTTTCTATAGCCAGGCAGCGACAGATCATTGGCACATTTCACTTGAAACTCAACAACTTGTTTTTGAATCTCTAGCAAGTGATCATACGACTTTGCTTTAAAACTGTTAAGGAACATATAAATTGCCTCAATTGTTGACAAACAAAGCGGACTTGGCTGCTGCTTAATGGCAAATTTAGAGGTGCTGCCCGGATCAAAGCAAACTCTTTTTAAGCTATTGATGTTTGAGCTTAACTTCATCATTTTTTTAGCACAGGGCCAGGTGCCATCAATTACAAATACTAGAAGCTGCCTACAGGCCACATTACTTGGTCCAAACTCTCCTCTGGTAACATTTAAAGCACTGCCACCTGGATATAAGACCACGGGCACATAGGTATCGTTGTTAATCAGCTGGTTTACTGCTTCATTTTGAGTAAAGTCCACACCTTCAATAATGATTGAATTTTTAAGTGCCAGGTGTGCCAAGCGGCCGGTACCATTTTTGCTCTTTCTGGCCTCCTTGGGATGCATCAATATGGCAAAACATATATCTGTTTTTTGGGGGGTAATAAAAGAGCATAAGCAACAAACGGAAGCTCGCATACATCTGTAGCAGTACCTACCTAAATGTGTTGAGGCCATCACAAGTTATTGATCACTTTTATATTGTGTTTATAAAAAAATTTAAAAAATTTTGATTTTAAAAAGATCTTAGAAGATAAATCGGTCTTGGTCTATTGATTTGTAACCTTTACCTGAACCTTTAGATCCTTCCAGTCATTACCATTGTAAGGATCACAGGCAGCACCTTGCTCACATACTTGCATGGCAAAATTGACGTGCTTATCAGAATAAGAGTAAGTGTCAATATACTCTAGAGAAGGAGCTGGACTAACATTGCCGCGTTCATAGGCTATAAAGAGGTTTTTATGGGTCTTCATGCGAAGCTTATACCGTGATTTTTTTGCCTTAGCACTAGCTACACGTGCCTTAATCACTACTTCTTGATCACTAGGTAGGTGCACGAAGTCTCGGCCAGGATTTGTTGATTGCTTTGCCCCAAGTTTAAAGTGACATGTATCCTGGGCAATTTTTAGCTTATGTTTTTGTTTTTGATAAGGTCCATGATCCTTTTTTAACACTTCAAAAGACAGCTTGTTGCACATTTTTTTTACATATGCTGGCAAGTTTTGTGTTTGGGCCCCCCTGCCAGGACGATATAAATGGGGAACTCTGCCGTAGCTGCTAGCTGTCATAGTAGTTGTGACTACCACCATAAATATCAAAAATGTTAATTTATTCGTTTTCATAATAACCTCGAACTTTAAAAAAGCAGGCCCAATTGAGGGCACAACTTACCCATACCTAAGGGGTGTACAGCAAACTATGTGCCAAAGTGTAAAAATTACACGCTTTGGTCCCTTAATGATTAAAAATCCTGATTGATATCAGATACAAAACGCCCCGCATTCATCGAGGGATAGAGTTTTTATATGCCTTAATAAAGCTTCTATGGCCGGGGCCTTGCCGACACTGTCGGTCAGATTGTCACTACTTGCTAGGCAAATAAATTGCAATATGCCACCACTTATATCCACTACCCATGGAGGCCAACGTTCTATGAATTTAGTTCAGAGTCTAAAATTATTACATCTAATTCAAAATTGACTTTATGTGTCAGCAGAATTAATGTACGCTTCGCGTCATCAACAATTATTGTTTTCTAAACAAAACATGCAAGAGTGTGCAAACATGACTTACAAAAAACATTACAAATGGCGTAAATTTTCTATATTACAAATACTTTTAATTACCATCTACACTGCTGGAGTTGGTTTTGCCAAAGATAAGGCAACCACAAAGTCTACCCCTTGGCAGTGTTACCAAACAACAGTTGCAGCTTCTTCAGGTCTACTTTCTGCTTTGACGGTTAGTAATTTTTTAGATTGTTTGCAATATAATGGATCACTCAGCAAAGTTGCCGCACAGTGGAGCATACTTAAAAAAAGTCATTGGCAATTGAGTGAGTTAAGTGACGATGACTCAGATGAGTACTCATTTGATTTTGCGACAAATCCCATGAATCCCCATCAAAAACACAAACTTTCACTACCATTAAAGTTTTACTCAAAAGATGAAAAATCTTTTACCTCTTTAATATTCTGGCTTGAAGATGAATTATTTCCAAAGGCCCTAGCAGGTTTTGTGGAGTCAAAAACTGATAATAAGACCGCCCTATCTTTTGAGTCTTCTTTTTATCAACTAGTGGCCTATATGGATACTCCAGATAAGGCCAATTGGAAAAAGAAAGAAAATAGTAGAAACCACTACATGGGTACTCTTGTGGAGAGTGCTACTTTTAGTAATTTTTCTTTTGAAAGTGGTGTCAGCAAACACCCTGTACTAAACTTTTTAATAACACAAAATTTTTACTGGCCAAAGATGCGCTCCTTTTTTGATCACTACACAGAGTGCAAAAGCACCAGGTGTTACTTTCGAATGGAGAAAAAAATTTATCAGGCACTAATGGCACTTCTTGAGCACCCAGAGCTATTTGAAAAAGTGCACCTAGGCACCCTAGCTGGTTTTGGTTTGCAACATGTAGACTATCCAAAAGCACAAGAAAAACTCCCAAATGTAATCGGATGCTACAGTAAATATGCATATGAATCAGTCCCAACCGGAGATCTAAGCTTTGACTATTCACTAACCGGTGCAGAATCAAAAAAGCAAAGAGATTACACCAAGTATGGAAGATGGGGGTTGTTGGGTAGGCCCATATATGTCGAGGCCATGAATAAATCAAAGCTTAAAAAAACGGGCATTCCAGCGCAATTTCAGGGGCAAAATGCAATTATAAGAGATATCTCAGATGCCGCTGTTGCCTCTTTAAAACAGCTAAAGGGACTAAATAACAAGGCTGCACACACATTGATTAAAGCTACAGGGGGGTTCATTGAAACAAATGGTTACACTATCGATGAGGCCACTGAAGCAACATATGACTCAGCAAGTTTTGTGGTTGCAGACTACCACAGAAAAGTCGCAAACGGGCAAATACGCCCTGGCTCCCATTTTAGCAACTTAAATTTTTTCAAACAGACAATTATCTCTAAAGGACACTCCCTTGGAAAATGGACAAGAATGTTATCCAAGTGGAATCCCGGAGTTGTTTATTACATTTATGCCTACAATTATCAAATTGCACCTTTTAAAAATAGAGGATGGAAAAGCTACTTTGAACGAGTAGTTCACACTATAAATAATCACTTAGAAAAAGTGACTTTTAACAACCAATAAGGAGAATAGTATGAAAAAAACAATCATTTTAATTACTACAGTTTTACTTTTACAAACCCAAGTTTTTGCTCAAGGATATGATAGCAATGGTCCTGCCGCCAGCAATCCTGATGTGCAAGATTACTCAAATGGTCCAGCTGCGGGCAATCCAGACGTAGAAGATTCAAATGGTCCAGCATCTGACAACCCTGAAACTACAGATGAAGTAGCACAAGAAATTTGCAGCTCCCTTGAAGTGCGTTTTGGATATAAACCAGGCAGTTTGAGATGTAAAAGAAACTTCTCATCTTGCACAAAGGTTCCAGACACCATTACTAAAGTTGCCTGCAACTTTACAATTGAGCCTATCGGCAACACTCTTAAGATCCCTTTAAACATGATGGAAGAAGCTGCTTTTTATGCTGCCCAAGGAGCAAGTGAAGAAGTAGAAAATGATCTTCCAATTATTGGACCTGCCCTTAGAGGTGCATTTGGATTACTTGCAGGCCTTGGCAAGGGTCTTATGGAAGGACTAATAGGAACAGGAATTTCTCTTTTTGAAATCTCTGGTGATGCTAATAAAGCAGTGTTAAAAGTTGAGTACGATTCAGATCTATACTAAATAAATTCATATTTAATGTATACGGCCACTGCTTTAGTGGCCGCACATTTTAATTTCTCCTCTGTTTTAGATAGTAGGGGCCAAATCAAACAAAAAATCCCTCTCTTCCAACCCAACCAAAACTGAAAACGGCAACAGTTCCAGTTCCCCCTTAAGTTGCAATATGTTTGATTTGTTAACCCCTCGGCGCAATAAATGAATATTGTGGACCAGCACTCGTTTCTTCTAAATAATAATTTGTGCTCTTTGGCAATGTAACACTGTCTCTTTGCAGCATTTTTTGCACACCCAATGCTTTAACACCTGCTCTGGCATTGCATCCACTGCACAATTTTCTGATATTTTCTTGAGAGCTATCACCGCCTTTGGATATGGACCGAATATGATCGTACTGCAAATTAGTTCTACTTTGACATCGCTTCCCAGTAATAGAAGAAATTCCTTCGCATCTATTTTGGGACCTTTTATCTACATTCTCTTTAACATCTCTGGTGATATACCTTTGATGCTTAGATCGTTTAGTTGATCTTCGTTTATCTTTTGCCCGTTTGTTTTGCTCAATATGTCGGTCTATCAAAGACTCGATAATCTCTAGTTCACTACAACCTTCAAAGTCATCACTTATGCTCTCAAGCTTTCTTAAGAGATGTTCAGCAAGGGTAATGTTCAATGTTTTTGGGACAGGATGATCTGCCAATAGGTTTAAAGTATCTTTGGCCTGCTTACTAGATTTACCACAAACCTTTTTTATAACATCCTCTTTGTTTTGTTTTTTATTATTTTTAAAAAATGAGTAGAGAGAAGCCGCAGTTGTGAGATTCAAACTGCCATCTTGAATCTTTTCTTTAATAATGGGTGATGCCTTAAAGGCACGGACAACTTTAACACGAGTTGCGGCTTCATAGTCTGAATATTTAAGAATTCTCGTACAAAATTTAAATAGAGATGGCACCCCATAATCAATAAAGACTTTTCGTCTATCGATCTCCTCCATATAATTTAAAACCTCTGAAACGATAAGTTTTTCTTCTTTAGCTTTTTTTATTACCTGAACAATAAGCTCTTTATCACTAAGTGTATTAATCATTTTTGCCTCCGCAGTTTTATAATAAACTAACATAAAATGGATCAAATGACCAATGTAAGAAAACGCCCAAAGCCCCTCTATAAGCCACGCAAGGGCTCTATAATAGCTCGTGTGAGTAGCATAATTGTCTCTATTTTTGCCACTACTTTAAGAAGTGAAAAAGTTGTTATCTTTTTCATTTGGAAGCTTCTAAGACGTATGTTTAGACCTCATGATCTTTTTATAAAAAAAACTGTCATCTACAATATTGCACTTAATGTGTTTAATTCGTCTTTTGATCAGAGTATCAGTTGTCTATCCTCTGATCTTTGCACGCAAGCGGTATATCAGTTGGAGGAATACTCTGGAACTACTGATAAGCACTTTTTAAATCCTTGAACAAGTACTTTTTAATTCCTTGAACAAATCCAAGTTGAATTAATTTAATTATTCAAACACTACCTAGACATAAATAAGCACAAGATTTATTGAGTTGGTCAATTACGATATGTTCAATTTGTTTTGGTAGACAATTACATCTTTCATATAAAAATTGAGGATACACATCATATTGGTGCAAATGCTCTACTGGTATCCATTTAAAAAACTGATGCTCAATATTTTCTGGCCCCAGAAATTCGTGATCTAGGTGAAGAAAGCTCTCCTTGCCCGTTAAAACTAATTTGTAGTAAAAAGCAATTTCATGAAATCTAACATTATCAAATTCAAAAAATTCCTCGACGATCCATAACAATTTTTCTGTAGTTAGCGACTCACCTAGTTCTTCATAAATTTCACGCAAGAGTGTTGCATGTGATGATTCAAGGAATTCACACCTGCCACCAGGTGGGACATAGCAGTATTCTGCCTTGATAGATTAAAATACCACCAACTCTATAATTAAACCTCGTATTATTTTTATCAAAACAGATCATTTTGGACATAAATTTTTACAAAACCTCGAATAAAATACTTTTTACACTTACTTCAAAGAGATAATAAAAAACGGCCACTACTTAGCTTAATAAGCAGTGGCCGCAATAGTTTTTTATATCAATCAAATCAATAATTAAAATACGTATTCAATAAATCCGTATGGAGCTAGGTTTTTAGCAAAAGCATCCTTATGATCATCTTCTAACACTCCACTATACTCAAGTTTTAAAAGTAAGGTAACTGCAGGAGTAAATTTGTAGAAGCCTTCAAGACCGATATCCATAGTCACATCTCCTTTGCCCACTTTTGCATTTGATGCATAGAGGTCTAGTGATAACTTATCAGTAATGATGTCATAACCGACTTCAAAGTAGTTTTCAAAGGTATTGACGCCGCCAATTCTTTTGAATAAAAATTGGTCGATAATATAAAGTCCATGGGCACCAAAAAAGCCAATGTCTGGCATAACTTGAACGTATTTACTATGATCGTGCATATAGTCAGTATGTGCCCCAACACCAATTTTTAATTCATTTTTTTCACCAAATTTGAAACCTCTGGCAACTCTACCACCGAGAATTAGTGTTTCTGGTTTATCAGTATCAGTACTCATTCTTTCTGCGTTATCCTCATAGTTCACTTGCAACGCAAGGTTTAAACCAAAGAGACTATGGCTGACTTTAATTGAATGTGCTACTGAATACTCATAGTTAGCAAGGACATCATAGGCATGTAAAAAGTTGATGTTTCGTCCAATATCAACCTTCACACCATTGTCACCAGTATAGGTAACATAGGCCCTCGCAAAATAGATACCAGTGGCCGGCTTAGGATCGGCTGCTTTTGATTGATTGCTTCTAAAAAATGACTGGTTGAAGTCAAATCTAGTATGAAATCCCCAACGCTTGTTTCTTTGTCCATCAAAGTAAAATCTAAAATAGGGCATCCTGAGCTTTCTGCTATCTTTAAATTGATAATAAAGTCTTGTAAAACCTGAAACTTTCAAAAAGGAGCTTTTGTCCTTGTTGAAGTAAATCTTATAACCTGCCGGTGTATGCTCACCTCTTAGGTTTACCGAAGTATCTTTTTCTTCCTCTTTATCTTTTGCAAACGCAAAACAAGTAACAAGTGATAACATCAACAACAATGAAAGAATTTTTTTAAGCGACATATTAACTCCTCGGGTAGCGCTAAACAGGTTTTTTAATAAAACGACCGTAAGAGGACACCATAAATGACTTAAAAAATCCAGTATAAAAAGTAAAATGGTTAGTTTTTTTTTCAAAGTAAGGTTTGATGTTATTTCCAGTTTGCCTTATCATTTTAGAATACAATAATGTTAACCACTTTATAATGGGGCCCTTCATGATTTTTAATCCTTTTAAAATTTTTGTTAACAAACTGGGCGGTAACTTTTTGACACCACCAGAGCTTGTTTATGAACAAAAAAATCCTTTGATCGCTGAGTTAATTGACAAGGCGTTTACAGGGTTTAGAGAAGGTGACAAACCAAAGGGCAAACTGCTTGACATTCACACCCACATAGTGGGTCTAGGTAACAGTGGCAGCGGCGCATTTGTAAACCCTGCCATGCAAACTTGGAAAAATCCTATGCGTCTTTTGAAGTTTAACGTCTACAAAAGTGCCACTGGGATTAAAACAAAACAAAATGCTGATGAGCAATATTTGGATAGAATTGTATCTTTAGCTAAAAGCATCAAAGACCACGGTCTTTATACTGCCATGGCATTTGACAAACACTACGATGAAAGTGGCAAGGTAGACCTCGCCCGCACTGAGTTTTATACCCCAAATGAATACGTCTATGACATTTATAAAAAGTACCCCGATGTTTTCATCCCTATGATCTCGGTTCACCCCTACCGCCTGGATGCTATCTATGAGCTTGAAAAGTGGGCCAAGCAAGGAGTAAAATATGTAAAGTGGCTCCCAAATGCTATGGGAATAGACCCATCGAGTGCTTTGGTTAAACCTTTTTATCAGGTGATGATGAAGTACGATATGACTCTTCTTTGTCACATCGGCAATGAGAAGGCAGTTAAGTCAACTCGTTTTCAACATCTAGGAAACCCCCTTCTTTTGCGTTATCCCTTAGAGCTTGGGGTAAATGTGATACTTGCTCATTGCGGATCCTTAGGCAGCAATCTCGATTTAGAGTCGTGGAAAAATCAAATGACTCCAAATTTTAATCTCTTTTTGAGACTGATGGATGAACAAAAATATGTAGGTAAATTGTTTGCAGATATTTCGGCAATCCAGCAAAGAAACCGCTATGCAAACTCTTTGGCGAGTATGCTTGAGAGGTTTGATCTGCACCCTCGCTTAATTAATGGTAGCGATTACCCCATGCCGGCCATAAATACCGTTGTTTCACTTAAAAAGCTGGCCCAGGCGGGGTTTATCACCACAGATGAGGCTTCGGCCTTAAATACCATTTACCGCTATAATCCGCTGCTATTTGACTTTGTCTTAAAGTCTACCGTTAGGCACCCCAAATCTAAGCGACAGTTTAGTAAAGATGTTTTTGTGGCCAGAAACTTTATAACGATTTAAGCTGCTCAATTGCCGACAAAGCATAGCTTGGGATATTTTTTTCTAAACTACTAGATACTCCAAATCCCTCACGAATCTGCTCTACACCGATGCCCATAAATTTAATTGGTGGTATGTGGTTGGCCAACTCTTGGGCCATGGAAATAACTTTGGTTACATCCCCCTCATGGGTACTAAAATTGATAACTTTCTTTTTGGAAACAATTTCATCCATGGTAAAAAAAGTATGTTCACCAGGAGTAGTGATTGCTTTGCAGCTATCCACGATCACAATGCCCTCTGTGTCCGGAGTAAAGTAGGTCATTAAATTTAAAATGCTTGATGATAATTCGACGGCCTCAAAGTCCTTATCCAAGCCATTTTCAAAAATATGTTCGACGACACGTATACCTATACTGTCGTCGAACATAGAGTAATTACCAACACCGACTATATAACGCATTAACTTACAAACTCCACATCGAGGTAGTGAGCTGAGCAAGAAATGCATGGATCGTACGATCTAACCAACATTTCAAGTGCCAAGCGCATTTCATCTTCTGATTTATCTGCAGCTAACAACTCTGGAACCAATTTATCAAAATCTTTTTGAATATTGGCATGATTTTGGTTTGTGGGTATAATACAATTTGCTTTTACACACATCCCATCATTATCGTATTCGTACTCGTGGTATAAGATTCCACGAGGCACTTCAGTTGCACCTGCACCTTTTGCAAACTTAGTGGGAGCAACTAGTCCTTCTTCTTTTAGGCCTGTGGCCAGTAGCTCATCAATTAGTCTTAATCCCTCATAGGCAGAGTGAGCAACCTCAATCAATTGCGCCACACTGTTCATATAGGGGTTAAAGCAAGGTGCTTTAAAGCCAAACATTTCAGCAATTTTTAAGGCCTCTGGATGCAGTTGCCCTATGTTGTTATTCACACGGGCCAGTGCTCCGGCCATGTAACTTTCCATTTTATTTTTACAGTACTTGGCAGTGGAGTTCGGAGATACCCATTCATTGGTTACCTTCTTGTAATCAGAAACTGGGTAGCGCTGCTTTTTGCCATCTGGCATGATCGTTTGAATTTGGCCATCATACATGCCGTACTCTTCGTCACTTGATAGTGCCATGTACTCAGTTTGTCTTTCAAAGGCGGGAACTTTACCTGCCACTGACAAGACTGTCTCAACAGTTGCAGTAAGATCTGGTACTGCGGCCACAAGTTTTTCTTTTAGTGCTTTTAAGTCCTCTGCTGTAGGTAGTTTTGTAAACCCACCGGGAACAACCGTAGTTGGGTGTGTAGTTCTACCTCCAATCAGTGAGCCCCACTCATGACCTAATCGCTTTAAGCGCAGTGCCCTTTTTACAATTTCGGTGTGAGTTGGAATCAAAGGAAACACCGATGGTGCGCCAAAAAGATCTGGAGCAACTAGGAAGTATACGTGCAGTACATGCGAGTCAAAGTTTTCTGCATGCTTTAGTAAACTTCTAAGTTTTGTGGTTTGAGTAGTATTTTTTATGCCAAGAGCAGCTTCAGAGGCCTTAACTGAAGCGAGGGTGTGCCCCACAGAGCAAATGCCACAAATCCTACTGGTAATTCTGGCCACTTCAGAATAGTGGCGGCCTCTTACCATTGATTCGAAAAATCTTGGAGCTTCTGGAACCTGCCAGGTACACTCTTCAACTTTTCCGCTTTTAATATTCACTTTAATATTGCCGTGTCCTTCCACCCTGGTTAGGTGGTGTACATCAATGTTGATATCTTTTTTCATGCATCACTCCTACAAAAAGCTGTAAAAATTCTCGACTTATGCTTAGCGCGCGCCTCTGGTAATTTTCCCTTCTTGATGAGAACTTTTTCCATGGCCTCTTCATTGGGATTATCGACAAATCCACGACAGGCCTCACAAGGAATTCCATCGGCAGGACATGGTGCCCGACAGCCGGCCCTTGCAACAGGTCCTAAACAGTGGTCGCCTTCAAAGTAGCGGCAAATAGTCTCGTTATGTTTACACTCTATACAAACTGGATGATTGGGGATCACGGGCTCTTTGCCATGAACGAGGTGAGACACAATATCCAAAAATTCATATTTATCCATCGGACAACCGTATACGTTGTAATCAACTTTTATAACCTCTGAGATTGGTACTGCACGGTCGTTACTGTAAAGGTGGGGCATATTTCTATCCTCACCATAAACATCTTTTCTAAAATCTTTTTGGTGATTTTTTAGAGCATTAACTCCTGCAGTAGAAGCACATGCACCGTAAGCGATGACAATATCTGATCTTTCTCTGATATTCTCCAGGCGCCCACGATCAGCTTCTCTGGTAAAGCTTCCCTCAATGCAGGCAATAGTCAAGTGCTCGGCCGTCTCAGTCATCGCCTCTCGAAATTCCACGATATCGATATGGTTAAGAAGTTCCACAAATGCCGCATCACCATAGTTGGTAAGTTCAATCTGGCACCCTTCACAACTGGCAAAATCAAAAAATCCTACTTTTGGTTTACTCATTATAGCGCCTCCTCTAGTTGTTTTAAGTCAGTATAGTTAAATACTGGACCATCGATGCAGACGTACTTATCGTTGATCTGACAATGGCCACATTTTCCCACACCACACTTCATTCTGCGCTCTAAATCTAAAAATATATTATTTTCTTTAACTCCTGCTTTTTTAAGTTCTCTGATTACAAATCTAAACATAATGGGAGGTCCACATATGACCACCTTACTATCCGGCTTAACTGTCGCCTCTTTAAATAAATTTGTAATGACACCAACTTTTCCTTTCCACTTATCATTGCCTTTATCTACAATTTCGTGAAAACAAACATCGGATGAGCCTCTCCAAAGTTTCAAGTCATCTTGAAACATCTGCTCCTCAGGATTTCTAGCTCCATATAAAAGGGTGAACTCTTTAAAGCTCGCTCGCTCATCCATGATATATTTAATCAAACTTCTAGTTGGACAAAGACCAATTCCGCCGGCCACAACTACGACGTTGTGTCCCTTTAGCTCGTCAATGGGGAACCCATTGCCAAGTGGCCCTCTAATAAGCATCGTGCCGCCCTCTTCTAAGCGGTTAATCGCCGTGGAGACACGTCCAACAGTTCTTACTACTATATCAAAAGTACCGTTACTACTGGTAGGAGAGCTTGCCAGACCAATCGGAATCTCACCGTAACCCATGAGAGATACTTCTAAAATTTGTCCCGGTGCATATTCGAACTTGGCCCCATCTGCCATTTTTAGAGTAAAATGTTTTTCTCTTTCAGTGACTTGGGCAGCTTTAACAATTTTTGCTTCCTTAGGGACAAAAATGTTCTCTTCGCAATGACATCCCATATCTACACCTCCATTATTTTGTTAATAACGTTAACAGGGTCAGCAATATCAGAAGTACATGACATCGAACATCGCCCACAGCCAACACAAGCAGGGCCCCCAAGCTTAGCGTTTAGATAAGTTGTTTTTCTCATAATTCGATGCCTAAATCTATCACCTCTTTTTTCTCTAAAGTTCTCTTGGGCCCCAAATCCCAGAGAAATTTTAGCGAAATCTTCAGTGAGGCACCCGTCCCATTTTCTAGTTCTTGTGCCGGATACTTGATCGACATTCCAGTTGTCTTGTACATCAAAACAGTAACAAGTTGGACACACTATATTGCAAGACCCGCATGAAAAGCAATCTTTGGCACAATCCTCCCAAAAGGCAGTGTTGTTAAAAGCTTTGCGCACTTTATTGGCCACAGATTCATAGCCTACATAATCTAAAACTTCAGGGCATTTACCCATTACGCGATTATTGACATCTAATGCGTTGGACTCATGCTCCTTTTTAGCTTTAGTAAAAGTACCAAAGCTTACCAAAGCTTCGCCCTTGTCCGTATAGGTTTCAAAGAGGTAGCCATCATCAATTTTGGTTAAAAAAGCATCGTGCCCCTTGGGTTTTACATGTACACCAACTGTTCCAAAAAATGCTCTCTCGGCAATATTTTGTACGTTGGAGCCGACAATGGTCGCAGCTTCCCTATGCGCCATATAATTTATATCTCTATGATTTTCATTATACAATAGATCGGTCATATCGAGGGCCTTGATATCATAAAAGTGCACCCCAAAGAGGATCTTTTCTTCGACATTTACGCAACCTTCAAACTTATCGCCTTCGAACTTAACGATAGGTTGACACGTCGGGAAAAATTCCTTTTTTGGAGGCAGGACTGTTACGTCATAATCTAGCCTCAACTCCTTAGAGTTTTTTAACTTCTCAAAAACAAACCTACTTTTTTTGGCGACGGGGCCAATCACTTGCTTTGCCTCGACCAGCTTTGTCACAAAGGTCTCAAAATCTTGGGCCTTTATAAAATACTTATTCATAAGTTACCCCACTAATGGTTAATAAATTTTTACTTGAACAATATTGTTAATTTTTTCACATAGAAATGCAAGTAGTTTATTTTATAATTTTGCCCGCTGTTTATTCATGAGATATCTACGCCTTAAATGCTTTAGTGCAAATAGACCATAGTTTAATTCTACGGGTATTTTGATCGTCTCGAGGCCACTTTGATAAAAGTAATTTCCTTCGTATAAGTTGAGTTGAGTTAGCACTTCTTTAACAATTAGGCGCGAAATATCTCCCCGCCATGGAGGAATTGTCAGCTTAGCTCTTGCGCCTTGCACATCATTTTTAATATGCTCTTTAAAAATACTAATCAGCTCTTTTCTTCTTTTTATATCTTTGTCCTCTGGCCCTTGCGCATATCGCCATTGACGACGAATCCACTCCAAAAAGTTTTTGGGCAACTTTACTGTAAAGGAGGCCTTAAGCTTACCGATTATTTGGTTGGTGCGATCAAATTCTCCCAAATTTACATCAAATACTACCTTGAACCTTGGGTAGTGGGGCGTGAAATATAAGTGTCTTTGAACTCTTTCAATTGTCAGCGGCTCCTCAAAGTAAATCTCTCCAAGCTTATTTGTACTTGCAGCTTTGGCCCAATTACTCCAGGCACTATCCATACTGGAGGTTAAAAAGTCACGAGCGTCACTGAAGCTTTCGCTTCTAATAAATAGATCTGGAAGACCCGACTCTAAAGCGATATATTGTGCGGCAAGCAGATACTGCTCTTCCAGCGATGTTTCATCAATCCACCTCTTGATATTTTTTTCTTGACCTTGATAGACAAAATCAGCTTTTTTTAAATCCTGACAATATAGCCTAATTAAGTTATTTTTTAGCCCACTAGTGCCGGCTCGCTTTGCCATTGACCTCCTAAACTCCTCTTTGCTCACTTGCTTACACCGATAACTGTGACATACTAGCTGGACTGCACCTGGATCATCTACTAAGTATAGCGAGTTATTTGAAGGCCTCCACTTCACCTTTTGCCCCATCATGTTTTCAATAACAGATGCCATAATAACTGGGTTGCGCACAAGAGGTACCATTAATCGCAGATCATGAGTGTTATAACCCCATGAACACAAATTTCTAAAAATCTTGATCGTCAATTCGAACTCTTTGGTCCGCACCTCGTGAATAGGCCTTATATGTTTTATGGCATCACTGTATAGATGGTTGTCTGCAATCGTTGGCAGGTAGTCAACACTTGTATTTTGATAGTATCGCGCTAAGGCCTTTTTAATCTCTGCTCTATTTGATATTAGCAGGTTTTGAGAACAATAATTTTCACTCAGCCGGGTAGTTAAATTATTATATTCAGTCGGGGTAAATTCAAAATATTTTGCATAGGCAGAAATGGCCTGCATTGCTCTGTTTAAACCAACATATTGCAAGGTTACCAACATCCCTCTTAGGGTTTGTTCGCGATCCCACTCAGTTGCAAATTGAATTACCTTGTTTACTTTACAGGATTTATGTAATTGCTCGCCGTTATCTATCATCCCTCTGTAGTTGGCAACACGTACTTTATACTGATCAACCTTATCAACAAGCTCATCACTTTCAGCTATAATTGAGTTAAGTGGATTAGCTTTTTGCAAGGCCTTGTCGGTCTTAGATGCATTTATCAGTAGCTGGAAGGGAACACCCGCTTGGACATTTTTTAAAACAAGTATAAGTACGAATATAGTCAGTTTGTACATGGTAAATCTTTCCATTTTTATGCTAGTGGCATAGTACATACTTTTATTTATTAATTTATCGACCATTTTCCCGACAAGTTAACATGAATTATTTTTTCAAAATTTTTGCCAGTGGCAAATTTATCCCTTTTTTATGGTTTTTAATTACTGCTTCTGCCCACTCTACTGAGGAAATTAGATGGGAACAATTGACTACTTATGATATTCAGGAGATGCATATCAAGCTGCAGGTTAACACCAGACTCGAAGACCTCAGATATTTAAAAATGGCCAAGACAGCACTTATTTCAGGTGAGTTGGAAAAAGCGTCGTATTCTTTGGGCAAAATTAGTCACCAAAATTTTACTCTATCACACGTCAAAAGGCGCTACTTTGCCATCATTAATTTTTTAAAGGAAAACTACTTAGAAAGTTTACAACTCATCGGTACACTTGAGGGAGTAAACGTAAAAAACTATAGCCAAAATTGCCTATTAAAACTGATCAACCTATTAGCTCTTAAGGACGTAAATACACTTAGGGTCGAGCGAATAAAGTGTCAAAAAAACACCCTGTTTTATTCAAAAAATAATCAAATTTGGTTAGATAGTATGCTCGATCTACGGGATAATAATTTTGAATTTATCAAGCATCTTGTAGTCAGAAACATCCAGTACCCAACCGAAGACTTAAGTAATATTTTAGATAGTCACGAATTGACACAAATTTGGCTCAAGATTGGTCTCTATACCAATCAACATGATGCCCTGGAAAAACATTTAGCAAACCTGCCCATGTCAGCTTTCCGCTCAAAAAGAGTTCGAGAACTGCTGGGACTCACCTACTACCGACTAGGTAAACTTGATCTAGCAATCAAATTCATCGAAGATATCCAAACGGCAAATGTCGAAAATATCAAGGCCAATATCAAACTTAAAAATAACGATTACGAAATGGCCTATGGTCATTTGAAGTTGGCCCTTAGAAAAAAAAGTAACTCCCTCAATGCTCTAAATCGAGCAATCCCTCTGGCATGGATTTTAGAACAATGGCAAGATGGCCTGGCAATGCTTAGTAAACTCTACGTTACAGCAGAAAACGAAAAACAAGTTCTAGCTTTGGCCGCAGGACTTAACATCCGCTTAAACAATTTAAAAAAGGCCCAGGAACACTTAATTTTGCTAGAACATTTGTATGATAAGTTCACTTCCAAAGAAGTGGACTACATGTATAGTTATTTAGCTGCCATTTTAGGTGACGTTACCAAACTTAAAATCTATGCCAACAAAGCATGTCGAAGATTAGATGGTCTAAACTGTTGGGTCAAACTTCAGCAGCTAGTGTGGCCCGACTTTAAGCGAATGATCCATCGTGAAAAAAAGGTCTTAATTAAAAATAATAGTAACAAAGATAGTTTTTCCCTGGCCTCTTTAAAATCAGCACCGGTAATTTCCAACTTAAAAGAGGCCCCCATTTTTGAAGATAGTGATTTGCGCGAAATTAGTGCAGGTGGAGGTTCCAAGTGATTAGTGCCATACTTAAAAACAAAGTAATGATCTTTCAAATAGTGGCCCCCTTGGCCATTATTTTGTTAATGGTAATAGGTGTTGTACAATATTTTCAATCTGAAAAAGCTCTTTTAGAGGAAAAAACTTGTATTAAAGAAACGAACAAAACATACTCCAAATTAACTAAGCAAAAAGGAGATATCTATCGCATTGATAAAGTGGTTGATGACGACAAGTACGCCATATCTAAATATCATCAAAGAGCCTGGCTATATCTAAAAGAAAGGCCTGTTGAGTATTTCAAAGAAAATAAAACATTCATTTATGAAGAGGTGGACTGTCCAGATCAAAGCGGAAAACCAAAAATGCGATCTATCCGCGATACAGTAAAAACTCTCAAGTTTAAGTTTGGTAGTTAACAAGCTGGCAAGAAGACTTTAAATTGGCTCCCAACACTTGGAACAGATTCCACATGAATTTTACCCTCGTATTCCTCTACTATGCCGTGAACTACTGAAAGGCCAAGTCCTGTCCCCTGACCTGTTTTTTTGGTCGTAAAAAATGGATGAAAAATTTTATTGATAATTGATTGCTTTATTCCCTCACCGTTATCTTTTACCGATAGGACATACATATTCTCGTGTCGATCCAGGGCCAAATTAATCACACCATCTCGCCTTTGCCCAATTGCATGCATGGCATTAACGCATAGGTTCATTAAAATTTGGTGTATTCTCGTTGGATCAACGCTCATTAGGCTACTTGTAATTTTATTGTTTAAATTTATTTTAATAGTGCAAGGCAGAGTGGTTTTCATAAATTGGTAGACTTCATGTATTATGTCAGAAAGTTCCACGGTTCTTCTAACTTCTTCAGTGCATCTACAATAGGTTAAAAGTTGATTGACAAGGCTTGTCGCCCTACTTGAAGCTTGGTACATTTCGCCCAAATATAAGTGCAATTCTTTATCATCCTTGTCAATGGATTCGCGCATTAGGTCTAAATGGCAAGTAATAACTGTTAGTACATTATTAAAGTCATGGGCAACTCCACCGGCTAAGGTCCCCAGTGCTTCCATCATCTGTGTGTGTTGCAATTTTTTATCTTGCATTATTACTTGTTCCATAAAAAATATCGCCTAAAAGTTTTGAGGGAATACTGCTTTGTATCTTTTAATCATTAAACAATTATTGTGAAACTGTTTAGAAAACTCCACAATCTCTTATTTTAGCTGACAAATACGTGTAAGTTGGCTAAAATTGGTGCCATAAAGGCCCAACATAATATGATTAATTTTATAAAAAAGATGTTTCCTTATTTTTTGCCCTACAAAAGGAAGCTCATTGGCTCAATTTTATTTTCATTTGTCCTAGCTGGAATTAAGGGCTATCAAGCAATGTTATTTGAGCCAATTGTCACCAAAGGGCTCTCTCCTGACTCCTCTATGACCTCTGTTATTCAACTAATTTTGACCCTTATTGCTTTGGGCATAATTAACTTCCCCGCACGCTTTTTTCACTTCTACTGGATTCGATTTACAGTTGATCGCATCGCTTGTGATATTCGCAGTGAGATTTATAAAAAATTCCAAAAATTGCCCATGTCTTTTTATGCCGATAGCAAGCAAGGAGAATTAATTTCAGGACAACTAAACGACACCATTTTGTTTGCAAGCGGATTTCGCAGTGTCGTAGACTTTATCAGAGAACCTCTAACAGCTATCTGCACATTTTGTGTGGCGCTATGGCAAGATTGGCAGTTGACTATGGTCATAGTTGTGGCTTCCCCGGCATTCATCTATATTTTTAACAAAACTGGTAAAAAAATTCATGAAAACCAAACCAAGGTACAAGAAAAAATATCCATCTTTACCCACAATATAACCGAAGGAATTGCCGGACAAAAAATTACCAAGGCCTTTAATCTACAAAACTATACGACAAAGCGCTTTGAAAGCTCACAAGACTCATTTTTTACCACCCAAATGCGCTCTACATTTATTGAAGAGATCGCCCACCCCCTTGTGGAGTTTATTGTCTACTTGGCCATATCCGGAGTCATCTTTTTTGCTCACTACCGGGTAGCTTCAGGTGCACTAACTACTGGAGGGTTTATTAGCTTTATCGCCGCCATGATCTTTATGATGGAGCCCATTAGAAAATACTCTCAGTCCAATGTGCGACTAAATCAAGCAAAAGCAGCGGCAGAACGCATTTTTAAATTGCTGGCGTTGCCTGAGGAGGTTGACGTCGGTGAGGTAGATAAAATTGATTTTGTCGATCAAATAGAGATTGATAACATCTCATTTGCTTACAAAGACCACGATGTAATTTCAAATTTATCAATGAGCGTCAAAAAGGGTCAAAAGGTTGCACTTGTGGGACTATCTGGCTCGGGAAAATCAACACTCATTAACCTTTTGCTAGGCCTATACCCCATCGAGCGAGGTCAGATAAAAATTGATGGCATCAATTCCACTGATATCAAACTTACATCCCTGCGCGGCCTTTTTTCTCTGGTCAGCCAAGACATCTTTTTGCTACACGATTCCATCTTGGAAAATTTAACACTTGGCAAAAACATCACTCAGGAGCAAATTGATGAAGCACTGCAAGTAGCTTATGCAACTGAATTCATCAACAAACTACCAGATCAATTAAAAACCACTATTGGTGACCGCGGCTCTAAGCTATCTGGCGGGCAACAGCAGCGCTTGACCATTGCACGGGCGTTCATCCAAAATAGTGAAATTTTACTCTTTGACGAAGCTACATCTGCCCTGGACAACGAATCGGAAAAAATTGTCCAAGCTGCCCTAGATGACTTGGGGCACAATAAAACTGTCATTGCAGTGGCACATAGGCTATCAACTATCCAACACTTTGATCAAATCTTCGTTTTTCACGAAGGGCGCTTGCTGGAGCAAGGTGTGCACCAACAGCTACTAGAGCTCGGTGGAGAATACCACAAGCTATATGAGTTAAGTAAAAGCACCGATGAACTAGCTACTGTCCAGACATAACTACAGGTAATAATTTCAGTTCTTACTATAAACCTAAAACTTTGATAAACTGACACTTAAGATGCAAGGTATAAAAAGGGACATCTAAAACCTTGCATAACATAAGAGGATATGAAAAATATCAGAGCGTTTTTCTACATTAGTGTCATCGCGGCGTGTTTTCTAACACTTAATTTTTCTATTGCCGGCAATGCTTTTTATCAAGAAGATCAAACGGCCAGTGAACTCCCCCAATCACCCGTTTTAAAACCTGTCTACCGGCCGGTTGTCAAAGCGGTAAAAAAAGTACAATACCAAAAAGTCAAAAAAGCTCCAAGGGCACCGGTAATAAAAACGTCCCAATCCTCCCATTTTTCATTTCCTGAAGCGGAGTATACAATCGCTGCCAAAAATGGGGCAAATCTCAAAGAGGCACCAAATGTTTACTCCCAATCTATCGCTTTTGTGCCCAATAACTCAAGCGTTAAAGTAAGCTCTAGTAGAGATGATTGGAGTTATGTAGAGGGCTACTACGAGGGTTGGGTTGCCTCTCAATTCCTACAGGAAACCTCTCAAGCTGGTAAATATCGCATCGCTGTCAGAAGAGGCTCGCTCAATATGCGCAGCGCACCTAGCACCAAGTCCATGCGCGTTGCTCAAATTCCTCGTGGCACAGTTGTTATTGTCAACAAAGTTACAAGGCAGTGGAGCAAGATATATTGGTACTACGAGGGTTGGCTCCAAACATACTTATTGCAAAAAATTGCTCGAAAACCTTCTCCAATTTCGAGTTGGTGGAGTAGTCTTTTTAAAAAAAATACCAAGTCGTCGCCACCACCAAAAAAATCCAATATGTATAAAGTCACCGCCAGAAACGGAGTGAACTTAAGGCAAACTCCAAGCACCTCGGGTAAACTTTTAACTGTAGTACCAAACAGGGCACTAGTAAAAGCTACACAACATAAAAAAGATTGGATCAAAGTTAAAGGCTCCTTGAAAGGATGGATACCATCAGAATTTCTCCAAGTAAGCTCTACTGGAACATACAGAATCGATCTAGATCAAAGAACATTCGAATTAAAGGCCAGTCCCAGTTATCAAGCAAGAGGGGTCGGCAAAATCTCCAACTACTCTACGGTGGAAGTAAGAGACAGTCGAAATGATTGGCACCTGGTAACCTTGAACTATCACGGGTGGGTGTTTACAAAATTTCTGCAAAACACCTATAGGGCGCCAGCTGCTGGCACAAAGTTCTACTCTGAATATATTTTTAACATTGAAGATCAAAGGGGATTTATCGGCCTTGGAATTTTAAAGTCCATCATCGACGAAGATAATATAATCCCTTCAGTCGCACCAATGACCCTCGGCTACGATTTTCCCATCGAAAAACATACCAAGGCGTGGTGGGCCGTTGACATCCGCGCTGCAGTCCAGTTTTATTCCCATTTTTCAGCAACAACAGGACTCAATGCATTTGGCCTATACCTCGGTCCCCTGTGGTATTTAAAGTTTTCTAAACATTCAAAGCACGCCATCTCTATGGCCACGTGTGCTGGAATTAGCTATTTGTCAGGTAATAGCACCTACAACGATACCGCTTTTAATACTGTGAACCTGTCGTTTGTATGGTCACTGGCCTACGAGTACCAGACTAAGAAGCTAATTATCTCCCCAGAGTTTTTGGCAACATATATTTATGATACACAATATCCTACATTGCAAGCAGGTGCCTCACTAAACATTATCTACCCCTTTAAATAGACTTGAAATTGATTCCTACTGTAGTGGATAAATTACATTGATAGTGCCACCCCATTGCAGCAGTGTATGCTTTATATCATAGATATATGTCCAAAGAAGCTCAGGTGAAATTATTACTTTTTTGATGGGAAACTCATAGGATACCGATAATAAAACGGCAAAATTAACAGAGTCAAAAGACACTTTTTTATTAATAGAATTGCCCGAAAGGTAATTAACTCCCAAACCTGGGGATATGGCAATTCCACTAGTAAAAATATTTTTAAAAGATAATCGCCAAATGGGGCCCATATAAAGTCCCAATGAATTTATCGCAGTATCTTCAGTTAAATGTGTAAAATACTGCATAGTCATACGCATATCAGATGCCCACCACGCCTTATTATTTTTAAAAGTCGGATAATCAAACCCTATGCGTATCAGTACTACTGAGGGAAGTAGCTCTTTTGATTCGATAAAAGAGGTCAAAAGACCCACGCCTAAAAAAATTCTCATCTCATTTAGGCGTACATTGCAGATCCCAAATCGATCTTTAGCACTTTGCTCATCTTTGTCTGGTTCTTCTACTGGTGGGCGCATAACAAAAAGGGCACTGGAGGGTATCATGCCATGCCAACCAACTAGAGACCATCCATTTATTGTCTGCTCAATTATAATTGTACTGTTACTTGGAAGTGTAGTGATCACTTCTGTATCTTCGCTTGGACCCACGTGCAGCTTAAATTTTTGCTTGCCTGTATTATATGTGGCCTCTTTTAGATACTTTGCAGGCACCCGGCCCTTGTGGTAAGTGCTAACTACCCCCCACTCACTTCCCATGCTATCTGGTTGCAGTGCAAAGGTAAAATTTGCAGATGCAGTTCCCTTCCACCAAACTGATATCCAGTCATTGGCAATCTTATCCACTACTACTACTGTACCACTTTTAAGCTTTGCAATAACTTTTGGGTCATCATGGGTGGAGGTAAGTAGGTCCACAGTTTGAGAGTGATCTATAACTTTATATTTACCAGTTTTTTTATATGGGCCCTTTAGAAGTTTAGAGGGCACCCATCCCTTATGATATCCACTAACAAGGCCCCATTCAGAATGCTCCACCACTTTTGCTTTTTGCTCCATTGTTGGTAACTGGGGGGCCTTGACGGGAGCTTTGACGTGGGTTTTGTCGGAAGCTTTGACGGAGGCCTTGGCCATTGTAGTTTTATAAGTTGTTGGAACAATCTGTGCAGTACACGTGTTGCTTAGATCGTCAAGGGTAGAGCTTTTCTTAGAGTCAACAACAACTTCGTCGAGTTTACTCAAAGAGTCCGAAGGCACCCACCCTACAAAACGCCAATTTATTAAGCTCCACAATTTTTTCCTTTTAACAACACTTACCGTGGTTTTGTTGGGTACACTAGTGACTACACTTCTATTTTTTCCGAGGGTACTAAACAGGGTTACAGTTGCTAAACTAGACTTAACTTTGTATTTAGAGGCCTTACTTTTTGTCTTTTTAAGAAGTTTGGAGGACATCCAACCACTATAATGACCTTTTACTAGACTCCAATTATTTTTACTTCCATAAACTCTAATTGTTGAGCCAACTGGAATATGGGTAATAATCCTTGCAGATTCCTTGGCCATTGTTCTAACCTTTAGCCCGCTTGTAGAGTTGACTCTATAATTCCCCGATGAAAGTTTAGATCCATCAGCTACTTTTATAGGTACATTGACATCTGCGGATTTGCTCGTATTGAGAAACTTAGAACGCATCCACCCTTCATATTTCCAGCTAACCGATGTCCAGTCGTTAAAGCCCCCCCTTATAGCAACAGTAGAGCTATCGGGAATGAATGTAATAGTGTGGGCTTCAGAGTTTGGCTCCATTTGTAATCTCAGCTGCCCAGGGTATGGAACCATAACTTTGCAGGTTTTTTGCATGTGAGTTTTTAACAAAAAGCGAGACAGTACCCAGCCAGTTAACTCACCTTTTGCAAAAGACCAATCACCTTTGCTTTTTGTAACCTCAATTAAAGATTGATTGGGAATTGTAGTAACGTTTTTTGCATTTGAATCAGGTCTACTTAGTAAATAAATGCCTATCCCACCAGGTGCAAAAACTTTGTAATGACCAGGTGGCAGACATGTATTTTTTCCATCTTTGGCCGTATCAACTGCAAATGTAACAGTTGCCAAAGCGAGGCAAAGAAGTATCGTGACGATCCTAACTAGTAAGTTGATCATAGTAAATTTTATCAAAATAACATTTAGGGGTAAAGAGTTAAATATGCAGGCCTTTGTCCTTTACCCCCAAATATAATTTTGGTAAAATGTCATCAAGCATTAACAACTATACACAGGGTTTTGGCCACGGATATTAGTAGAATAATGAAGCTTTCAAATTCTTTTTCTTTTTTCAAAGTTACTATTGTGTTGCTGTTTATACTCATTAACGGTGTTTTGGTTGCTACTGCCCAAGATAAAAAGAAGGCCCCCAAACAGTCTTTTTCTCAATTTCTTAAGTCTATTTACCAAAAACTACCCTTAAATCAACCAAAATCAAATGCTGGAAAAAAGACCAAAGCACAAAAGAAAACTAAAAAGGCGGCCAGCAGTACATCTCCTTCAAACCTTATACGACCCGGCAGATTCATCATTGTTTCAAAATTGGGCTTCGGGATAAATCTAAGAGAAGATCCCGATGCAAGTGCTAGGGTCTTGGCCGTTATTCCAGACAAGTGGGACGTGGAAGTTTTAGAAAGTCAGAAAAATTGGAGTCTAATTCAAGGTTCTCTTAACGGATGGCTCCCCTCACCTTTTTTACACCGTCCCTTTTTTAGCAATGAATATATTGTAAAGGCCCCAAAACTTGGCAAATTAAACTTGCGCAAAACTCCAAATAAAGATGGTGTCATCATCTCCACTATACTTGATGGCCAGGGTGTCGTTTCCCAAAAAAAACAGGGAGAATGGAAGTATGTTACCTGGTATTTTTCCGGTTGGGTATTTTCAAAACTACTTAGACCCATTAAAATCACCTCCGTTCCTATAAAAAGTACAAAGGTCGCTGTGAAGGGTGATGAAAAAGATGATGAGGATGATGGAGAGGAAGAGGAAGAAGATGAAGATGAAAATGAAGATTTAGAGGAGGAAGAAGAAAAAGAGGAAGAAGAGGTCGAAAAGGGAAACAAAAAGAAGTGGACATTTGAGTCGCCTCTTTCAAAGATTCATTTAGATAGTCAAAGATTTTTCTTAGGTCTTGGGTATCTAAGCTCCATCTCTGACGCAGATGATGCACTCCCCTCTGTCGTACCCATGCGTATGGGATATGATCATCCTCTTGCCAAAAGTAATCCTGCTTGGTGGGCAACTGACCTTCGAGCTATCTTTCAAATCTATACTCGATTATCCACTGATACTGGTCTTTACTCTATCGGTTTATATCTTGGGCCTATCTGGCATTTTAGTTTCAATAAAAGTTTTAAGCATGCACTTTCAATTTCTACTTGTGTTGGCATGAATTATCTATCTGGTAATAGTCTCAAAAAAAATGTTACCTTTGATTCACTCAATTTTTCTTTTTTGATAACGGCTGCGTATCATTATCCTATCAAAAGATTTCATATCTCTCCTGAGCTTAATTTTAATTACATTTATGATGTTAGTCGGCCGCTTGTGCAGTGGGGGGGGGCTTTGAATATCATTTATACAATTGAGTAATGCCGCAAAGTAATATCCTAAATAACACTGTAAATTAATTGTAGTCATGTTAATGTGATCGGGTTGGGTGATCGGTTTGAAGTGATCGGTTTGAAGTGATCGGTTTGAAGGTATCCTTGCGGTGAATCTGCATAAAATTTACTTAATTCTGTGATTTAATGCCTCTTAAGTGAGGTGAACTATGGATTTGAAAAAACTCTCTCAAGATATAGCAATTTGGCGACAAAACAAAAACTTTAGAAGTGAAAG
>JADHTQ010000086.1 GCA_016784965.1 Bacteriovoracaceae bacterium
TTTTTATTGAGTCGAACTCTGATCGCAATGATTTTTTATTAATAAATGACATATGCGATTTTAGCAAACAAGATAAAGTTGGCCAAAGTTAAAAAACTAACATGGCCTTACATCTGACCAAGAAGGGGTGAGTAGATACTATTGAAAAAAACTTACACCTTGACTTCCTATCTTTTGCAAATGTGACAGATGTCACCCCCGCAAACAATAAAATTAGTAATAAATTTTTCATGTAATCCTCCAACTTATTTCATTTAGGGAATCCCTAATAAAGATCATGTCCAGCAATTTAAATGCCAAATTATTCTTGAATTTCCAGCAACATCAGCTTAAATTACATAGATAGATGAACTCAAGGTTCCCTTTTAATTGTCATTATAAGGAACTCACAGTTCACCTAATTCACAATATTGCAAAATTACCAACAAGAAGGTCTTATGACACAGGCAATCAATCACTCTATCAAGATATTATTAATTAGTGATGTATCAACCACCTTCCAATTTTTTAAAAAACTCGCTGGTAAGAAATTTCTTGTAGATCACTCCTTAACTAAAGAAAACGGTTTGAAAGACTTCTCTGGTACACTATACGACTATATCTTTATTGATCTCATCGCCTTAAAAGAGTTTGATGGAAGAAAAAAAACACCAAGAGACTTTTCTAAATACTTGAAAAAATTATGGAAAGCATATAATAGTGCGAAAATCATCGTTTTAGCATCTCCTACCGAGACTAGAGAATGTGTGTATGCAATGAAGGCCGGAGCAGATAACTATCTTTCATATCCGCTAAATGAAGAAGAAGTCACCTATATTGTATCAATTGAAAAAGAAAAAGACCTAAAAGAGCAGGAAATATCATTCCTTAGTGATCAACTTTCTCTTGCAAATGATGAAGAAGATAAGCTTACTTCAAAAAGCCCAAAAATGAAGGCAATTCTTGGTAAAGTCCGAGCGGTAGCAGAAACAAAAACAACTGTTTTACTCATAGGTGAAACAGGTACAGGAAAAAGTGTGCTTGCTAAATATCTCCACGAAAAAAGCAACCGCTCCAGTAACACTTTTCTCAATATACATTGTGGGGCAATCCCTGAGACACTGGTTGAAAGTGAGTTGTTTGGGCATGAAAAAGGATCTTTCACCGGTGCCATTAAGCGTAAACTAGGCAAATTTGAAATGGCCCATGACGGAACAATATTTCTGGATGAAATTGGAACAATTTCTCACCAAACCCAAATAAAACTCCTACAGGTCTTGCAGGAGAGATTTTTCCAAAGGGTTGGGGGAGAAGTTGATATAAATGTGGATGTAAGAGTAATTGCTGCCACAAATATCGGGCTTAAAGACCTGGTATCTGATGGAAAATTTAGAGAAGATCTATTTTATCGGTTGAATGTTTTCCCTATAATAATACCTCCACTCAGAGAACGCTTGGAAGACATCCCTGATCTTGCGGCCAGTATTCTGGAAAAGCTATCGAGGCAATACCTTAAAAATATTCAAGGTATTGATTCTGATGTTCTAGAGATGTTCAAAAGTTATTCTTGGCCTGGGAATGTTCGTGAGTTGGAAAATGTAATGGAGCGAGCATACATACTTGAAACAACAAATCTACTAAGACTAGAAAGTTTTCCAAAGGAAATGTTTGAAACTTCAGATATTGAACAAATTCCAATTCCTGTTCCAAGTATTGAAGCACTTAGTATACAGTCAGACGACAATAGCACACTTTCTGAAGCGAGAAAAAATGCTGTTGAGATATTTGAAAGAAACTATCTAAAAAACCTACTTGAAAAAAATAAAGGAAAAATTTCTTCATCTGCTCAAGTTGCTGGTATTACGACAAGACAGTTACATAAATTACTTAAAAAATATGATCTCCGAGGGCAAGACTACCGTACCCCACAACGCGGAAATACCCTCATTTCTGAAAATATTGATACTGAGTTGTAAAGGCAGAACTTAAAGTTCCTATTTTATATCTAAATTGAGGAACAAATGATTCCCTTCATAATAAATAATACCTATTTAATCATAATATCAAGCACTTAAGCTGTGGCGATTTGGCATCTCTATTGCTAGATACTTAAGCATGAGGTGGCATCATGAAGGACGTGAAAATTCTTGAGGGAGTCATGGCCCCATTCCGCTGGAATAGGCATGGAGAAATAGTCCAATTTTTATTACAGGGATACGATGAACAAGAATATGTAATAAATAAAAAGATGGCATACGATTTAGGCAAACTTCTAAATAGGGCTGTACAAATTAAAGGCACAATTTTTCCACTAAAAAGTGGCAGGCTAGAAATTGATGTAATTAATTATTGCTATGAATTGAAACTTCCAAGCTCAAAAAACAGATTCCCTCGGTTTGATAGTTAAATTGAAAAGGCAAAAAAATATTATTAACGATTTAGGCAAGAGCTGTCAAATGAAGAAAACCAAATCATCATCATTTGAATACTTAACAAGGCCAGGTAAGATTATTCTCTGTACTTGTTCACTTTTATTGTTTGATGCACTCCTTGCTCTTTTTGGCAAAGGATTTATTTTCATCAAACTATTAGATTTTGTTTAACAAGGATAAGCATCAAATAATGACAAACTTCTTTTCGTTTTTGTATTTAATCTTGCTTGCCTTAAACTTTCAATCATGCGCCAAGCTTAACATGTTTACTAATAAAAATTATCTTTCTCCTCATTTATCATGTTCCAAAAATACTCTTATGTTGCCTCGTTTTAACCCTACAAGCGAATTTTTTATAACTTTTGAAAACAGTGAACACTTTTTTCAACTTCTAAAGCTGATAATAAAAATAAAAAGTGCTAATCAGAAAATAAATGTTGTTATATCTGAAGGAGATCAATTGTTTGCATATGAATACTTTAACAAAAATAATTTTCATCTTCAAAATCAAGTTTTCCCGCTCACCGTTCCAGGAGACAACAATCTTTGGCTTCGAGATCAATTTAAATTTATTAATTCATCTTCAGGGCAAGCTTTATTAGAAATTCCATATTCCAGGGGGTCTTCAGGGAACATAGGTACATCAATAGCTTTGAATCAGAAAATAACAATAATTGAACAACCAAGATACTACTTAAATAAAGAGGTTGCACAAAATGGTGATTACGGAGGCAATATGTTACCTCTTGACCATGAAAATATTTTAATTGGTAATACAATGACCAATACTATGAAAGATCACCTTAAAAAACTGACCTCCCAACAATTCATTGAAATTGACACTCAGTGGATTCTAACAGAACATGTTGATGAGATATTCTCTCCAATCCCCGTCCCTGGTAGCGGTTGTAAGTTCATTCTCGCATACTCATCTCCAGCACTTGGTATACAAATTCTAAACTCCCTCAACAATGGACTAGAGCTTATAAAAAAGGGAAACACAGGTTTTGCAGATGATGTAGACAAGGAGCTTCATGGCTGCCTTGAAAATATTGATCTGGGGGATCGGTTAATTGATAAATGCCCCGGAATATTTGCACAGAATTTAAAGTATTCAAAAATAATTAATAGCGGTTTAAATAAAGTCTTGAAGAAAATAAAAAAATCTAAATGTGAGCTTGTAGCAACAGTTCCATTCCCAATGATTTGGCAACCAATTACATATAGTCTAAAAAATAATTCGGAGAAATTTATCTCTATTGCAAAACCTGCACTCCCAAACCCCATTAACAATATATTTCTTAATAACACTTTAATTTTACCAAAACAAAATAACATATATTTTGAGAGGGAAATTGTTAAAAATCTTAAACCCTATAATATAAAGTACTATTTTGCTAATGCCGATATATATCATTCATCTGATGGAGGTCTGCACTGTGCAACGAATACAAAAAGACAATGTTTGCAGTGAATTATTTTATATAAAATTTGTAAATAAGTACGTAAGAGAAAGGAAACTTCATGAACAAAATTACCATAACAGGATTATCATCTCAGGTGACAATAGACGATCTCTACGCTTCATTTCATCAGTTTGGAGATATCAAAGAAATAAGAATTCCAAAAAATAAAGCTAATCTTTGTAGGGGTCTTGCATTTATATTATTCGACAATGCAGAAAGTGCCCACAATGCCGCCTCTGAAATGGATGGCGAACTATTACATGGTGATGAAGTGTATGTAAATGTTGCAACAGGAAGATAGTTGCATACCGATAAAAACTCAAATTCAAATAACTACATTTCATTTTACAGATAACCTATATTGCGTTGGAGTCACATTCAACATCAAGCTCTGTATCTGTTGCGTATAGCGCCCCTTCTTCAATATTGCCACTATGCTCTGACGCCTCCTCTATCATATTTTCACTACGACTTATTGCCTGATCGTCCGCAAGACATATGTTGCCCCCTTGTCGAGCAGTAGTGCTTTTCATATATCATTGAAAAAACAAAGAATGAGAACTCAGAATTCTTTATAGTTATACAATTAATGAATATTATCTTTCTCATCATATGCTACAACTAAGTCAAGTTGCTTATCTAAAACTTTTTCCTGAACTCTCTTTTCTTTATTGTGTTCTTTATCGCCCTCTTGACCAGTCTTTCTTCTGTCGAGATTTTTAATGGCAGTTTCTCTCCCGTATAAAATAAGTAGATCACCTGGTTTAATAATGATAGTACCTACTGGCACTCCTAGAAAATCTTTATCTCTTTCTAAGGCAAGAACAAGAACGCCCTCTTCACCTAGTTTTAATTCATTTAGCGTTTTGCTTGATAACCAATCTCCATCCTGTACAGCTAGTTCAATCACTTTATAATTACTTGAAAGATGTAATAATGATGAATAATCTCTAATATCTAAATCTGTATACTTTCTTAATAGTCGCTCAATTATAGCGGTTAAATACTTGTTGAAAAACTTACTTGATGACAGTAACCAAATTGCCAATACCCCAGCACTTAATGACATTAGTCTTGGAATGAGACTAGCTTCTTCAGGAGAAATAAATGCAAGAATTAGTGTCGTTACTGAGGTTACAACCCCTGCATTACCTATGAGCATTAAAAACAATACTATTTTTCTTCTAACAGGGTGATTAACGATTTTTTCAGATTCTACTGTAGTAAACCCCACCCCAGAAAAAGCCGACCTAGCTTGGAAATTTGCCGTCTCGCTAGATAATCCGGTTGAGACTAATGCGATAGTGGCCATTCTAGTGACAATTAGTGAAAATATAATGATGATGATAAATGAAATTACACCAATCATACTACCCCCTCTCTATTTATAAATCACTGAGAAGGATCTACCATAGCTATAAATAGGATTTCACATAAAATTGTGAAATCCCATTTCAATTCGACAGGTTTCATTTAACAGGTTTCAATCACCATTTAGTAGTTTTCTCAGTTTCAGCTACTTCAGGAATACAATTTGTTTTATAATTACTACATTTTTTCATTCTTTTACTCATTTCACAAAATTTAAAAACATCCTTACACTCTGGTCTATCTTTAGATCTTACATGCCTTTTCTTGTTAGCATTTTTTGTATACAATCCTTTAAAGTACCATCCTTTTTTGCCTGAGCAAAACTTATAAAATGATGCTTCCCTTTCTGTTGTAATCGGAAAAAACTCACACTTTTTTTTAGATTTCTTCTTTGCCAACGCTGGATTTAATACTAAACTTAACAAGATTAGGATAACTAGACTTCTCATTATACTCTCCTTTGATATTAACAAGACTATCTTAAGATAGACTTCTGTTTTAAAACTTAAACAAAGACTTATCATGCAATTGCAAGGCCATTTTTTCCTTAAAAATAAAGGTTACCCAAACAGCTAAATCATTGAACACTTTGTTAATTTTTCAGTACTACAGGCCATTCTTGCTACAATTGTTAGGTGACGACTCATAAACTAAAAAGATTTTACTCAACTAGTTAGTGAACTTTATGTTCAGCATCTGTAAAAAATGAGAATTATTAATTCGTACCTATACGCAATTTACATGCTATATCACATCTCTTAATTGGCATCTCTCTTGCTTATTACGTATTAAGCAGGAGATGAGTATGAAAAAAAATGTAATTTTTGATGGTGTAATTACTCCCTGTCGTTGGGATAATAAAAGTGGAAGTATTGTTCAATATTCTCTGCAAAGCTATGATGAAAAAGAATATGTTCTAACTGAAAAATCTAATAAGATCAATCTATCTAGTTTTTTAAATTTACCAGTTCAGATAAAAGGCGAATTCAAACGAAATGAAAAAGATAAAAACACAATTGTTGTACACAGCTGCCGAAAAATTGATAATAGAAAATAATTTATAATTTCAAAAAACCGTATAACTAATTCTTTGATGGAATATAAAAGTAATTGCGAATGGAAAAGTTGTATTGATAGTTGAGGGGCTTAAAACTGGCAAGGAGGGACGAAAAATGCCTGGTGTAAAGATGTTACATCAATCTCCACAAAATAATTCGAAAGCAGAGTTTATGTGACAAGATGCGACTTTGCTTTAATAGTTACCAAAGTTCTAGGAGATGTTAGAATATCCAAACTACGGCAATAGCGGTGTGAGTCAAGAACTGAAAGTTCATCTTATGAGAAAAATATGGAACTAATAATTCCTACAATCCTATATCATATTTTGTATTAACATAAGTCTTGCTTTTTGATTAAGGAGCTACTGATCAACAAGCGCCTATGAATAAAAAACTTTTTGAGTGGTTTCAGGATTTTAAAATGAACTCTAATTTACGGCAATTTTGGCATATATCGTGCAATTAAAATTAGAAAACCCAAACAAGAGGAGAAAGCATGAAACTACCTTTAACGTTTATGATACTACTACTACTTTTATCAACATTAGTTTTTTCTCAAGACACAGATTCTTCTTCAACTTCTGAAGAGTATGAACCAGCAACAACTTCAACTGGATCTGATGCAACAGAGTGGGATGACTTTGAAGATTCTTCTATAGAGGTTGATGCAAACGGTATTTAAATAAATGGTCATTCCTCTTAGAATTATTTGTCTAGAGTTGAACCATTGAACTATCAAAGCCTTTGTTATCAACAATGGCCTTGGTAGTTATAATGATAAAAATTTAAAATACAAAAGAATTCTGTGTGCAGTTTGATGTTTCTACTCAAGGTGAAGTTCCAAGAGTTTGCCATGAATATAAAAAATTTAGGGTGGAAAAAATGAAAATTGCCTTTGTTTACAACCTGAAAAGAAATGAGACACTCAAGGAAGCCGAATTTGATACTCTTGAAGTTGTGGATGCAATAACTTCAGGACTGGCATCAAATGGAGCAACAGTTACCAAAGTTGAAATGACTAAGGATGGTAGTTGGATTGATAAGCTTATCAGTACCAGGCCCGATTTAGTTTTTAATACTGCCGAAGGCTTTGTTGGCATTGGACGTGAGGCACTGGCACCAACAGTATTTGAGCAAAACAGTTTGCCTTATGTAGGAAGTGGACCTTATACATGTTTTTTGACTCTAGATAAATTTTTAACTAAAAAGGTGGTTGAGCGCAATGGTGTTTTAACGCCAGATTCATTTTTTATTTCTAATATGAATGATATAATGGTCATTTCCAAAGGATTGCCTTATCCGGTATTTGTCAAACCAAACTTTGAAGGTTCCAGTAAGGGGATCTCACAACGTTCTTGTTGTTTAAATGAAGATGATTTTATTTCCTATGCCAAAGAATCCTTAAAGGATTTTCCAGAGGGTCTTTTAATTGAAAAATATATTGAAGGTAGAGATATTACTGTTGCCTATGTTGAGGGATTAGGCAAAAATTTGGGAGTTCTTGAACCAATTGAATATACTGGAACAACCAGAGGTAACTTTACCATTTATGATTATGATATGAAAAATCTAGATGACTCTCAAATAGGTGTCATTTGTCCTGCAAATATAGAAACAGGGGTAAGGCAAGTTATTTTAGAACAGATGAAGAAGGTGGTAGCAGCTTTAGGAATCGTCGATATGTGTCGTGCAGATTTTAGGATTGGCCCAGAGGGAGAAGTTTATTTTATTGAGGTCAATGCTCTGCCAAGCCTACATCCTGATGCGGGACTTTTTAAGGCAAGTGAAAAAGAAGGTTTTGATTATAATACAACTATTCAAAAAATTCTTGAAAACGCTCTTAAAAAAAATAAAATTAAGGGCAGCAGCGTAAGCCGGGCACGAAAAATCAAAACGAGAATACCTAATATGGCATTGGTCTTTAATATGAAAAAGAAAAGGCCTGGGCAAGAGGGATATGAGGATGAAGCAGAATTTGATAATCCTGCAACCATCGAAGCCATTGCAAATGCTTTAAGAGAAAACGGTTTTAAGCCTAGATTGATTGAGGCAGATAGAGATCTTGCAAAAAATCTTTTGGACCAAAATATTGAAGTTGTTTTCAATATTGCCGAAGGATTGAATAAGCAATCACGCGAAGCTCAAGTTCCGGCCCTTTGTGACCTGCTGGGAATAGAACACACTGGGAGTGATGCAGCTTGCTTATCAATTACTTTAAACAAGGCGCTTTCCACAAAGTTGGTGTTAGCAGAAAACCTTAAGGCACCTCGTTCAGTTATTTTTCAACGAAAAAAGAAAAAATATCTTCATGGCCTAAATTACCCGGTGATAATTAAACCCAATCTAGAAGGAACTTCCAAGGGAATCTATGATAATTCTGTAGTCACTAATGAAAAGGAACTCAACCAGAGAATGGATGAGCTATTCTTAAAATTTACAGGACCATTGATGGTAGAGGAATTTGTTAAGGGAAGGGAATTTACAGTTGGACTCCTTGGAGAGAATTCATGTCAAGTCATCGGGATAACAGAAATTGTCTTTAAAAAAAGTGAAGAGAAAAACCCAATTTACTCTTTTGAAGCTAAATCCATAGATGAAGACCCTCTTGATAATAGTATCTTTCGCCTTGCAAGTCCTCCAGATATTAATAAAAACCTAGAAAAGAAAATTATATCGGTTTCCAAAAAAATATTTCACATCACTGGGTGTAGGGATGTTGCGCGAATTGACTACAGAATTACCAGAGATGAACAGATTTATTTTATCGAAATCAATCCTTTACCAGGACTTTCTCCGGGTTTTAGTGATTTAACTATACTTGCAGATAAAAATGGATTGCCTTACAATAATTTAATTGGAAAAATTGCAGCTCCTGCCGTTCGTCGATGGAGAAAAAGTAATTCATAAATACTTGGAATGAAAAATGAAAAGATGTTCTTGTAGAGAGCTAGGAATCATAATTGGTAAATTTGACACTGGAGCATATAACAACATTACAGATGTTAAAGGTGTTAAAGTTGGCCATGTGACCTTGAATAGTGGAGAGGATACCAGAACTGGTGTGACAGTCCTTGTACCTAACGAAAAAATCTTTAATGATAAGCTTGTTGCAAGTAGCTTTATTCTCAATGGGGCAGGAGAGGTGTCAGGACTAATTCAAATTAATGAATGGGGATTGTTAGAAACACCAATTGCTCTAACCAATACTATGTCCATCGGAAATGTTAGTAATGGGATTTCTAAATGGATGAGTAAGAGGTTTGAAAAAATATGGAATACCCGAGATGTGGTTATTCCAGTGGTAGGAGAATGTGATGACAGCTTTCTCAATAATACCAATTCTTTCCCCATAAAAACAGATCATGTTTTAGATTGTATAAAAAATGTAAAAGGGGGGGCCTTTGAACAAGGAAGTGTGGGGGCAGGAACTGGAATGATTTGCTGTGATTTTAAGGCAGGGGTAGGATCTTCTAGTCGAGTTATTAAGATTGATGGATGTGCTTACACTATTGGAATACTTGTTATCAGTAATTTTGGACATATGAGAGATTTGAGAGTGGATGGTTTTCCTATTGGAAGAATTTTGGAGGCCCACCAGGGAAATTATTGCAAAAGGACTACCAACTATGGATCAGTTATTACTATCATTGCCACAGATATCCCTACCTCGTCCCATCAGGTTCAAAAACTTTGTAAAAGGGCCGCCCTTGGAATTGGAAGGGTTGGATCATATGCTGCTCATGGTAGTGGAGAAATAATAGTGGGGTTTTCTACCGCAAATGTTATCAAGCATGCTAGCAAAAAACCCCACTACAGATTAAATATTATTTTGGATACCCATTTGAACTGTGCTTATGAAGCCACTATTGAAGCAGTTGAAGAAGCTATTCTCAACTCTATGACTTATAGTGATTCTATGGCGGGAATTGATGGGAATGTAGTACCTGGAGTCGACCTAAAACTTTTAAAGAGGCTTTATAAAGACTTTACTGACCTTGAAAAGATGTAGAGCAGTACTATTGATTTCAAATGTGTTTGCAGGGAGATTAGAGTAATATATCTCCCTCATCTTCAATGACGGAATTTTCCCATTTCTTGAGGTAGCACAATCTCAGTGAGCCTTATTCCATACTTTTCATTTATACAGACAACCTCACCTTTAAGTACAGGCCTGTCTCCTAGCATAATTTCAAGTGGTTCTCCCGCAAGCTTCTCTACCTCAATTACTGTGCCTACTTGAAATTGGAGCAATTCTCTTAACGTAATATCTGCTTGCCCTAAGCTAATAGTAAGCTCCAAGGGAACGTTTGATAGTAGCCGTAGGTCATCAGTTTTTTCTAAGGGGGTATTTTTTGTATTTTGTAAAAGATCAACAGAATTAGAAGGAGGTTTTTTTTTGTTCATGTGGTTTTTTGAGCAATACTTATGCCAATCTACAAGGAATAACCGGACTTTGTAGGTACAAATTAATATTTATATGTGAACTGTAAGGGTATGTTAAGAATATCTGTGAACTATGGGTTCCCATTTACTATTTTATTTTTTGTTGTGAAGGAGTATCCTTTCTTTATCTTGGAAAAATACTCTAATTTTATCCTGCTGAATAGAGGATTTTACAAATCCAACACCAAAATTAGGGTGGTCAATTAGATCAAACGTTCTGAACTTTTTTTGTGTAGAGTAGATTTTTGGAGTGCTGCTTTCTGAGTCTATAAGTTCCTTTAATAACTCAAGATCATGGTTTGATTCATCTCCCTCATTGCTGGTTGGAACATCATCCATCTCTTCTTCTGCGTAAATAGGTCTTTTTGTCTGCTTTTTTTCGCTTGTTTTTATCATGATAATAACCTCGTTAAACATATTGTAGAATAATCTAATATTCAATTAAGCTAGCAAGTTTTGTGCCAGCAGATAGAACCTGAATTTTTCATCCTAAACTTGATCTGATCTTCAAATACCTGTCCTGGTCATTGACATGGTCATTTTTACGATATTTTTCCTTAAGCAGTCTGCAAACAATAAATGTTGGCCTATTATACAAAGAAAAGTATGA
>JADHTQ010000033.1 GCA_016784965.1 Bacteriovoracaceae bacterium
TCGATAAGGTTCTTCATTGTAAATACTCCTCACGCCCCAATTAATATGCTAGATGTGTGCCAAAGTGTATTTTTTACTCTTCAGAATAAAGTTTTTATCTCTTGCGTTTATACTGCACGGTTACCTGAGACAGGGGGTATGCATGTTCATACATTAAGGATTTGTGGGAAAAATATTCTTAAAAATGGTTCTTATCTCGTTATAATATAGTGTATCTTCTACATTAGAACTTAAATGCTTTTTTAGTTCATCGAAAATATTAACAGTCATTAAGGAAGAGTGTAATTCAAAATCACCCTCCAAGCTTAATAAGCTAAGCGTATGATTCTTTAATATTTCCTTGCGAAAACCTCTCACTGCCCTATTTGTCAATAAAACTAAAAATTTACCCTTAATTAATAAATTTATAGTCTTCCAATCGCCATTAACAGCCCCTAACTTAATTTCATCCATATTTTGAAGGAAATCTTGTTTCAAGTTTTGAAGTCTGTGCGGTAGGTGTCTTGCAGACAATTCGTCCCATAGGTCTAGGTTTTTCATTAATTTGAGGTCTGCATCTAAATCGCTAAGTGTCTTATTAATATTGTGGTCATTTTGTTTTTTCTTTGTACAAAATGGCGTTCCTCTATTATTCTCATAAATCAACTTATCCATCGCAAAAAATGGCGAGAAGATTGCTATTAATTTCTTGAGACTATCCTCTAGAACTGCTTTATTTTCAGAATTAAGGTAGAGACCGCATAAAAGAGCGAGACTGTTTTTTCCAAACAATATATTTTCTATTTCATAAACTGGAAGAGTGTAAATTTCAGAATTTTGAATACTAGAGAAATCTTTGTCAAGTATTCCAAAAATTTGCTTGTCCTTCTTGATAGGCTTAAGGTCAGAAAGGAAAGTAGTCACATTTTTTTTGCCTCCACATGACGCAAAGTAAGTTTTTCTTCTTTCTTTTTTATTTAAAAATTTTTCTAGAACCTCCTCATCTCGACTCTTCTTAGATATCGGTCGTTCCATTCCCTCTACTAATATTATAACATTAGCCTTGATCCACTTGGGCTCATGTCTGGTCCGAAAGGAATTAAAAGTTATGCGTTTATTTTGGAAAAAGTTTTTCTGGTTCATAAGCTTAGGCAATATGAAGTTTATATTCTTCAGGTGAAAAAGTTAAATGAACAAATTTATCGCACGAATTTGCTAGATCTTCGGAATGTGAAGCAAATATTATCTGATTATTTTTACATCCTGGTATTTCTCTTATCCAGTTAACAAAATTTTCTTGCCACTCGAAATGAAAAGATGTTTCTGGCTCATCAAAAAGGATTACACCATCAGTAATCGTTTTACTCATTATTGCAAGAATTCGTGTTATTAGGTGTGTTTCTCCAGCACTGAGGTCGTAGAAAGGAATTAGCTCTTTTTCATTATTTATTCCAAACCACATAATTCCATCTTTCACAGATTTAATTGATTTACCTGTCAACATATTATGGTCTTCAAGGTATTTCTTAAACTGGGAAAAGATATTATCGCATCCATTAGAAATATAATCTGTGTACGCCTTTTCAAATTTATTCATAAATTGAGGTGAATATTGTGTTTTCACATGATCATACAAGTGAACCCTCTCATTAAAAAGAAATGGAAAAATTTCACGGATAAAACTGTCTGCTGGATCAGGTGTATTGTTTGCACTACCTGAAGGCCGAAAAAAGTCGGAGAATTGTTGGGCAATGCTGGGGTAAAAAATAAAGTTATCAAATTGCTTCAGTAAATTGGGAAATACGATGACTTGTTTCTTAACATCAAGATATCTTTGGATTAATTTGCCATTAATTTTTAAATTTGCGTTGTGATATTCAATAACAACATCTTCCTCTCTGTCATTTGAGATTACTAGTTGCAACTTCATTTTTTTATATTTTACATCAAGTTTTTCAAGCACTTTATCAACAGAATAAAGAAGCATAAAACTCCTTTGCTTCGAATCAACTTTTGCATTATTTAAAAAATAAAAGTAATTTCTAATGGTCTCTATAAAGTCACGGAACAGCTTCAGTAATGTTGTCTTGCCTGAACCATTCAATCCGTAAATACCAATAGTTTGAAAAACATTATCTACACCGGATGAAAAATCCAACGTAAAGTTATTGAAAAAACGATAGTTATCCACTGTAATTTTTTTTATTCTCATGGGGTCCTAGTTGGAAATTCCCAAAAATCCATTTTGTTCCATTATAGGGAATTGTATCACAAAATCAAAGAGATAAAGATACTCCCTGATGTAAATCTATCTCGGCCGTGACTATAAACAAAATCTAATAAATTAACAAGGTTAAGTGTGATTTTTCTTCAAATGAGTATTTAGTTTGTCACCTGCGTGAGGGCAGTCCTATTTTGTAACAATAAATAATGCAATTAAATATATATGGGAAATGAGAATCAAGCGTTTTTTCATTCTAGAGAGTACTTCGTTGGCATTAAGAAGTGATGCTTGAAACCTTCTAGTACGGAGCGGTGCACGATGTCTTGTTACCCAGTTTACAAGCCTTGGAAAAGAAGATATTTACCTTTTCTCGATCATCGCCACGCTCTAAATATTCAGCTGCCAATAACCCACAACCAAGGCCATGATTTGCATTACAGGCTTCTTTCCAAAATTTAATTGCTTTTTTCGAATTGCCAAGTTTGCTTTGGTGAACTCCTAAATTGATGCACCCAAGTTTCTGTTTCTCATTGCATACCTTTCTATAATACTTCAATGCTTGTTTTTTTTTGCCTTCTTTGTTTAAGATTGATCCCAAGTTTGTACATGCGTATTCGTGTTTAAGGCGACATCCTGTTTTATAAGAGGATTTAGCTTTGTCTATGTGACCATCTTTAAGCTGTAATATACCAAGATCATTGCATGAACTGGCATATTTTAATTTGCACGCCTTTTTTAGGAACACCACCGCTTGCTTTATTTGACCCATAATCTTATATCTAAAAGCAACATCATCACATGATTCAGCGTGATTACATTTACATGTTGTTTAGAATTTCTTGGTCTAGTTGTTTTGTTAAGGCTATCTATATTGTTGATTATTTTTAGACCAATAATGAAAAGAGCACCTAGGGATATGCTTGAGAAAATAAATATCTTTTTGCCCCGAACTTGAAAGTAATCATCTTTTTTGCAAGCTTCATCTATCTTATATATATGTGAAACAATATTTATGATCACTAGTAAAAATGCTAGTAAGCTAAGAAAGAAAACTACGGGGATAAAAAATGAGACCAAAATCAGCATTACACCGATAACTCCAAAAGCAATTGTCGTTTGACGTGGCATAGGAAAGGACTTGCCTATGAAAATATACACTTTTTCCATACTTAACTTCCTTACTGCATAACTCTTCTTGTCATCTATGCACTATGGCTTTTTAATAGGGCTTGTTTCTGGAATCTCGATACTGACTTTGCACCAACCAGAATATATCTTTTTAGTGATGACTTCCTCAAAGCTTGGAGGGCCATCAGCATCTCCAAATATTAGAAACTCGCTACTAACGCCTAGCACCCTAGATACTCGTCTAACTGATTTAAAACTTCTCGGTTCTGTACCTGAGGCCCAATCTTTTAGAGTTGATTCACTGACCTCGGAGAGTTGACTCAATTTTTTATAAGTTAGGCCTTTGTCCTTCATGAGTTTGCGAAGAATCTTGCCTATTTTGATTTCATCCATAAAATCATTATCGCTATTTCCTTTCCTTTGATAAGAGAAAGCCGATTCGCCAACTGTAAAGCCGATACCCCGTACTTTTTGTTTGGTATTTCCGTATTTTATTTCCATAAATCCACCTTTTGCAAAGTGAATATGGAGGATCAAAAGCTGGTGTTTAACGCAAGAGCTTGTTCGCATATTTGTTCACATAAAACGTGAAAAATAGTGATAAATGATGAGAAATGATGAAATACAGGTAAAGATAAGTTGTTGAAAATTATCCAAAATGCTTACTGGTGGGGTTGTTAAATAACGAATGTACAATCAAGTCGGCTCGACCATTTAAAACGCATTCATTGAGGGACTATAACATGTTGAAATAATAGACCTACCTATCATTGGGTGAAATTTTCCCTCTAAATTGACATGTGATTTCAAGATGTTATTATACTTATACCCTCAATAAATTAAGAGCGGAAAAAGTCAACATGAAAATAATTAAGTTTCCCAAAAGTCCAAAGTTAAAATATGCTAACTCCTTAATACGTTCAGTAAATGAAGTTTTAAGTACAAAAGACCGGCAGGTTTTCTTTGATCTGACAGCAACAGAAGAATTAGACGCACTAGCGATATCGTTTTTATGTGGTTTGATCAATATGACATTAGAAAATAATCCAAAAGTAAGCATTAAGTATCCTTTGAATAAAAAAATTAAATCAGTGGTTAAACTATTAGAGAAATCAATAACTAGTGACAAATTGCATGAAACGAAAATACAAAGTAATAGTTTTCAATTAAGAAAAGTTACAAGTAATAACAATTTATACATTGAACAAATGTTAACCTTACTACAAATAGAATTGAAATTTGGAGAATCAACAAGAGGTTCGCTCAGAATTGTACTGACGGAATTATTAACAAATTCAATTGACCATAGCGGAGAAAAAGCTTGTTACATATGTTTGGGTAGGTGGCCTAATTCCCCCTATCTTCATTTAGTATGTCTAGATTTTGGAGTTGGAATACCTGCTAAATTAAGAACACGGTTTCCTGAATTAGACAATGATGTCACTGCCTTTAAAAATCAGCATGAACAAGGATTGACTACGAGAAGGGCACGAGATGGTGGAAGAGGGTATAGGCTTATTCAAGATATACTAATGGCAAACAAGGGGAGATTAAATATAATATCAAACTCTGCTAAGGTTAGTTATAAATACGACAAGGGTGATTACAAAGTGATAGCTTCTAAAGAAGGGTTTACGGGAACATGTGTGGATATTCAGTTTAATCCATCACGTGGTGGATTTGAAGAAACTCTTGTGAAACAACATATTGAGGACTTTTTCTAATGAAAATCAATATTAAAAAAATTTGTGGAGAGGATATCATTTCTAGAGATGCAGGAAAAAAAATAAGAGATCTGTTACTCGAAAACTGGAGTGCAAAATGTATTGAAATTTCAATTGGAAAAATTCCTATAGGGTCAGCGTCTTTTTTTGATGAAGCATTTGCGCTGCTATTAAAAAGAGAAGCTAAAACGATTGATGAAATTAAACATAAGTTAAAATTTGTTGATATATGTGATGATGACAGAAAATTATTAAATTATGTTTTGATGGCGCGAATAACTGAAGTTAAAATGAAAGCTTAAGCGCCTAGAAACAATGCTAATTCCGAAATTATAACTTCGAAAGAGAGATTCACCTGAACATGTCAAAACACATATTTCACAAAAATATCCACCTATAAACACTCTTTTATTAAGATAACATAACAATTAATTAATACCAGCTTCTTAAACTTTAGTTACACATACTTTTTAAAATATTTAAATATAATCTTTCAAAGGAGAAAGGTAATGATACCTTATAAGTTCAAAATATCGATAATAATGGTGGGCACTCTACTTGCGAGTTGTCAAAAAAAGCTGGACAACAGATTAGTTGAAAGTGCTGCAGATTCAAGGCAAAGCGAACAAATTGAGCAATTAACCAGACAGTTAAATGCTACTCAAACTGATCGGGCCAGGCAGGTCGAAGATAATTTTAAAAACTATACTGCCAGAGTTGGTCAAGCCTATAGTTATGCCGATTTTGTAATGGCCACTATAGTGCATACCCTCTGGCAATTAAAGAAAAATCCTCGGAAAAATGTACAAGTTGCAGTTGCTGAAGTTAATAAAACAATTGAAGCGCAATCCACCAATGCCCTATCTGGCCAACAAGATGAACTTACATCAACAATTGCAAATCCTGATAGTACAAATATAAATAAAATAATTAAAAAATATGAACCGTCATTATTTGCAACTAGAGTAGACTTAGCAACTTCTTTGAATTTGCTTTTTAAAGAATTCATCCAAAGTTATAACATCAATAGAAATATTTTCTTTTCTTCTTTTTCATCTTTACTGGATGATACAAAATTAATCAAGCTAATTGCTACATATGATAGAGCAATGAGTTCCTTTGATTATGATGGAAAAAGTAATTTTAATTATCAGAGGGCCCTAGATGAAATTGCAAAATTTATTCTAGATGGTCCAACTGTCGATAATGGAAGGCAGATAAAAACACTTCTTTATAAAATGATAAAAGCGACCAAACAGGATCAAATAAGTTTAATCAGTTATCAAAACTTTCAGGCCCAAGATGCTGCAAGCAGGGCAAAGGAGTCTGAACAAAATGCTTCTGCAAGTGCACTAGCTGCCACCTCCTCTGCAGAAGCCGCCTTTCAACTTGCAAGTAAATCAAAACAGTATGCTGATGATTCTTCCCAAAGTGCTAAAAGCACCTCAGAAATTGCGTCACAAGTCCAAGACAGGGCATCTGAGGTTGAAACAATGATGAAAAATGCCCAAAACTCTGCCGAAAATGCTAAAGACAATTTCGACAAAATAACCTCCATCTTACAAGAGATAGAAACTAAACTTGCTCAAGCAATAGAAGAAGCTAATTCGGCCAAAACTAGCGCAGAAAATGCTGCACAAGCTGCCGATAGTGCCCAAGAAAAATTAGCTGATATTCGCTTGGCCCAGGATACCATAAATACTTCACAGGAGGGTATTCAAGAAATTGCCACTCAAATTGACCAGAGTCTAAAGGATGCACAAACAAGACAAACACAAGCTGCAGAAAGTGCCACAACGGCCCAAAAACAAGCAGGTGAAGCCAAACGCTTTGCAGACTTAACACAAACATTACATGATCAAGTCGTGGAGGCCATCAAGCAAATTCAAAGTGATACCCCAGCGGTTAGTGATATACCTTCAATTACAGCTTCTGAGGAGCAGTCAACTGGAAGCAACGGGCAACAGGAGGTATCGCCATGAAAAAGTACATCTCAATATTACTATTTTTGACTTCAATTATACAAAACAGTTTTGCTAAGGAGATAACTTGTCAGGTTTGGTTTAAGTTTGATTCTATTGTTGTCAACAAAAAATCACTAACCAAATGTGTGAGTCAAGTGAATCAAAAATATATAGATTTCGTCCACATTTTTGCAACAGCTTCTGATCCTGGAACAATGAAGTATAACCGAAAGCTATCGCTGCAAAGAGCACGTGCCGTTAAACAAACCTTAATTGAAAGTTTTCCAAAAATTAAAAACATTGTCGTCAAGGAGGGTGGAGAACATCCAGATGGACAACAGGCCACAATTTTTGTATATGCCAATACTAACAAGCATTCTCAAGCAATAACTTTAGGGCAGGCTGCAGTCTCAAAAACCCGCGAACCTATTAACGAAATCAATCAGCGGCTCAATCTATTCTCTTTTAGAGTTGGTCAAGAGAGATACAGGATGAGCAATAATAACTATAAAAGTGTTGGGATTGATTATAAAAGGATGAAGCTGATATTTAGTAATAACTTCTTTTTAAGTTATGGAGTCTCTTTTACAAGCTATGCCGATGATAGTTTTTTAGACCTATATGGAATCTATGGTACTTTAGGAGTAGATTACAAATATCAAAATTTTATACTCGGTATAGAATCATTTGCAGGAGGATTTTCTCATTTCAACAAACGTGTGAAAAATACAACCGTTTTTGATCCAGGAGGAAATACTAAAATAGGCTTTGATAGTGAGGCATATACTGCCACAATCAACTATGGTATTTCCAAATCCTTTGAAAAGCTCACCTTTAATTTTGGCATTAAATTTTAGTAGAAAGCTTCAACATCTAGCAAGTTGAGCTAATTTATGCAATATTGCCCCATATTTTTTGCACTTATTTTTTTTAAAAATTTAAGTATTACCGCTAATAATAAAAAAATAAAATAATTTTAATTTCATGGCTTCTACTTAGGTAACATATTGTAATCACTTGCCATATCCAAGTTATATACTTCATAGAAAAGCTTGATACTGCTGCAAAAATCAACATATTTGCCCTAAATAGCACTAGAAATGTTTGCAGCAGACTGGGTCAGACACTACAATTATTTTATAAAGTATTTATTTCCTTTAAGTTCGATTAATTGGAGGGATTGTGGCTGTTTCTAACAATTTAATAAAGAAAATTATCGAAGAAAATCGCGGTGGATTTTTAGTATTAGTCATTGCAATTACTGGTGCAATGAGTGGATTTTTACTTATATTTGCTGATCAACTTACGGGTGTACTTAAAATCACGAAAAAAAAGCAGTCCAGTTTTGTTGAAAGGGGATCTATTGCTCAAGTCTTAGCATATGGCCAATATTTAGTTGAAAATCATAAATGCGTCAACACTAGTACAGGCGTCATTATAGATGATCCAGATAGTGCAGATTGCAGTCTGAATGCTTCAAATAAGTATAATCTTTTAAAGGTTATCTTGTTTGACAAAACAGTCAATGATCTTAGGGGACGATGGGGTGCTGATATCGAACGTGAAGATCAAATTATCATTACAATACCTAAGGCTACTTTGAAAAACAGAAGCTTCGCACTAAGCCATCTCTACTATAATAATGTTGAGTTAAAAGGCCTAGATAGCATTCAAATTACATACAATAGTTACTACAACCCCCACAATGAAGATATGATTCAACTAAAAATTACGGCAACTCTTAAAAATAGCAATATAGTCGGCAATGAGTTTGCAAAAGGTCAAAGAACAATTATTTTATCACCTCGCTTTGTCAATACCATATCCCTGGCACTTAATCGAAACTTGGTAATAGGAAATAATACTGGCAATAATGGAGCGCTTGGTGAGGGCAGTGATGTAATGACCGAGTGTAAAGATAGCGGCAGAAGTGTTAACAACTTAAAGTTTACAAGTAACACAGCAAAACTCATATTTGATTCACCAGTTTTTGTTAATGGTGATGTACTCATTCCAAAAGAGGATGAAACCTCGAGTAATATTGTTACAAATATAAAGTTTAATGATGTTGTCAGTATCGGTGGTAAAATTAAAACATACAAGGGAGCTGAAGTTAGTGACCTTGCACCTGCTACAGATGGTTTGCTTGAACCACTAGCATCACACAATAACTTTCCCGGGCTACTTGGAGGTATTAAACTTGCAGAATTTGAACCATCACTTTGTACGATCTTTACAAAGCGATATTCAGGAGTAGTGCCTGCACCAGCTCCAGACATTGAAGCCTGTAAAGTAGAAAGTGCTGCTGAAAATGATCCTACAGCAATCAATGGTTCGCGTATAGTTATGAAAAAACTATCGCGAGACGTATCAAACACACTATCAACACCTGCATCGGCTGATCCAAACGATAAACTATGTACTTGGCCTGATAACCCTGTATATAATGGTAGTCCTCCAAGCAAATGTAGTGATTCTAGACCTGTCACATCTTTACCCACTTCAACCCAAATAATGGTTGGTCTTACAAAAGGTAATAAATATAAAGGAAATTCATGGTCCGATGGTAGCCTTAGCAAAATAACCATGCAAGATGGGAGCACAGTTGACGCAAACCTTGAACCAGTAATGGGTGTGCAGCTAAAGTGGAAAAAGGTATCTATAGGTGATACACGTGATAGCCTTAATACAAATGGTGATGAAGTTATAAAGAACTTTCAACTAGCAGCAGGAACCAAATACACTATTGGGGATGTTACTGCTTCTGATATTGCTATAGCAGTTGAAACCAGGTTTGGGGTTAGTTCATCAGAGAGTCCAAAAGATTATTTTCATGATGACAGGATTTTAGAAGCTGACCCTAGTTATTCTGCAAATCCAGCTTTGGCTAGAAAATGTACAGGAACCCCTCCATATGGGCCAGGAGATTGCGAGCCACTTAGACCGTCTCTGTCGTTTAGCCTTAGTGATGGACCAACTGATAGCCAGAAGAAGTTAAAAATAACAGTAAACAACAGGCATGACTACTACCCTTGGCTTGCAGATATCGAAGTAACTCTTAGGCCTTATAATAAAAAAACCAAAGGGGAGCTTCCTGTAAATCTTGCCGATGCAACCAAGTATGATCAAAATACTGGAGGGCCAAATGCTAATCCGGCTCAACGTACTTTTACTATTAAAAGCACGGGTCAATACGCAGCAGCTGGCAATCAAAACGATACAGATATTGGCTGGACTGGCCCTACTGGGGGACCAGATCTTGGTATAGGGGACCCACTTCCTGTACCGGCTAACTACTATCCTTCTAATCAGTGGAAGGCATTTACTACTACATCTAATAACTATGCTAACTATAGCCCTGATCCAGGGGCAGGCGAAGACAAAAGTCTGGGAGATACAGCTGTTACTCCAACTAGTAACAATTGTGATGGAGTTACTACAGCACTACAAGCATCTCCTACTCCATCGGAGATTAACCCAGATTTTTCACCAGGAGCATTTTATTCATGGAACTTTAGACCTTCTAGTATGAAATTTCAATACAAACCAAAAGATGGATCAGAAAGCTTATGGGAAAGTATATATTCAACCGGTACAGAAAGCGTGCTCAATTCCTTAGAGGTCAATGACTCAAATGAATCTATAGTGCACGTTTATAGTATCCTCGATAAGTGTGTCGTAAAGAGTTCAGCCAATCAAGTTATGGGCTTTATGACCTGTCGTAATTTAATAATTGAAAGTAGAAGCACTCCCTTAGAAATGATCGGATCATTTATCGTTGATCAATTAACTATCTCTCCTAGTGTAACCAGCACAATTACCTGGAGAACGGTGTATCATCCAGGAGCTCTAGTTACACTCAAGCGAGTCAGAGCAATGGGAAATCCACTTGATGAGAATGATAATATTTCAAATTGTTATGTTCAAGCAAATAGTCCAACTTGGAATATAGTGAGTGCTGATCTTAAAAAGATGGATCGGTTTGAAAAATGTGCAGGTATGTTTTTGGCCAAGGATGCAGATCCTTTTAATTGGACCTCTTTTAATCCTCATGAAGGAATAACAGAGGCCGGCCAAATTATAAATCAAAGAAAGGCCGATGGCCTAACAGAATCATATTCAAGCTACATAGTGAGTGAAACTTATGAATAAAACAAAAAAAAATGATTCAGGAATGTCCCTCATTGAAGTTATGGTCGGCTTCGCTGTTTTGGGAATAATTATTACCATTGTTACTTCTGGTCTTGGTACATGGTTTGGGACACTCAACAAGGTTAAAACTACAGAGCAAGGCAATGAAATGGTAACCTCCATTATGGAGAGCCTTGTTCATAACTCACGTTACTATCAAGCAAATTTTGCAGGACCTGATAGCCTGCCCGAATTTGATCCCAATAATCTACCGATGGCATGGAGTAAAACTGGAATAAATGTGCCAGTAGAACAGTGTCCTAAGTGTGATGGACGATATGGTATTAGGATGTGGGCATTAGAAGATTATCGTGGACTCTATATGATGGAAATCACAATGACACACCCTACGATTAAGGGGAACAAAGTATATTCACGAATAGTTGGGTTTTAAATATGAAAAAGCAAAAACACATTAATGAAAAAGGGTTTTCACTTGTTGAAACGATGATAGCTGTTACTGTTTCTGCAGCTTTAATTTTTGCTGTCCTACTATGGTGGCAAAATTTTCAAAAAGGTAAAGGTGCTCTCGAGGCAACAGCAGAGCAATACTCAGTCGACTCCACAGTCAAAAGGTTTCTTTTTGATGACCTAGGACATTCTGCTACCTCATTTTATCTTTTTACAGATCTCACTGCCCAGACTGATGGCGATGATTGTGCTGGTATTGATAATTTGTGGCAATTAGCAAGCGGTATTGCAGACTGTTCATTGGAATTTGAATTAAACCCTTCCAATGAATTGTGGCTTTTAAGAGAGAGAAGTAATTCAAAGGCAATGATTTTTTCTCCGAAAATGGCCTACAAAACAAACCCCGACCTAACTTATAGTCCTACTGATTTTAAAAATTATATCACTAGTCAAGGAAGCTGGTATCCAGGTTCACTTGTAAAACTAGAAAGCACTACCAGGCCAAGAGATACAAATGGGAATATGTTAAATTATTCCATTTTAGTAAAACAAGTTGATGATAATTCAAATCCACTGCAGTTGTATACGAATGCTGATGAGGGATTTAATAAACTTCTTCCTCCTAATTATAGTACTCATTGTGACAAAGGTAGTTACTCAAATGCAGGCATTGATCTATTTCTACGTTGTCCTCCCTCAACCGGATCAGTATCATTAATTCGCTTGATTCCTGTTTCTCTTATAAGGTACAGAGTGGAAAATTCCACAGAATATGAAGGGTTATTTGACTTATATAGGGCCAAAGTGATGGTAAATAAAGACTCAGGAGCAACAAGTATTATTGAAAATAGAATTGCTACTAAAGTAAAAAAGTTAATATTTTTTAGAACAAGTATAACAAGCCCAATGATTTCATTTCAATTTGAAATGGCTTTGTGGCGAAACTTAAAAAAGCTCTAACAGAAGGAGTGAGGTATGAAGAAATATCTTTTTTTCGACATATTGATTTTTTTATTTTCATTACACACGTTTGAATTATTTGCCACCACGGTTAATGTCTACCCTCAGTCAGCATCATCTGGTCTAAGTGGAGCATCAACGGCACCTGTTTCAGAGGCTAAACCTAGTGGGGAGAATGCCTTATTTTTTAAAGGCACCTGTTATGGTACAAATAACCGTAGTACAAATAATCCAATTAGCCCTAGCTCAACAATTACTGCAACGGTTAAAGTTGGAGGAGTTGTAAAGTTACGATTTTCATTTAAGGGCAAACTTGCATCTCGTACTCCTCCGGTAACAAACTTTGAGGATGATGCACAAGCCTCACAAGATAGGTCTATGAACTATTCTGAGAGGGTAAGTAACCTATTGTATACTCACGTGAAGATGTTTTGTGAAATGGGACCAAGCGGGAGCGACAACCAAAAACTATGTAATAAAGAGTTAAGTGATGAAGGGGCGACTAATGCCCTAAATGCCGCCAAAGGATTCATTAATGCTAATCTCACCACAGGATCATTTCCTGCTTCACCAGCAGGAGGTACTGCCAAATCAGCAGAAGTTGGAAAATTTAAAGGTAAAACAGCACAATTTATTACAGAGTTATTGAGCAATACTGAAGCTGGTAAATTATCTATGGCAAGTACGTACAACACACAGGTCGCTGCAGTGAGTGGGCTTGCTCGAGGATACTGTTTGTTAAATCCAGATCAAAGTGATGAGGCAAAAGGGGGATTAACTGATACCCAAAAAACTTGTCTCAAACAAACAACATGTAGTGCAATATGTGCACTAAAAGAAAATGCTAGTATATATGGTAATTGTAAAACAGAATGTTTAACTGACCTTAATCCTGCCAGCACCCCTGACCTCGCCTGTAAAGCAGGCTTAGGTACTTCTAGTCTATCTTCAACGGGTGTTGCTTGTCAGGATAGAAGTCTAGTATATGAAGGTATTAATTGGGGTGCAGGTGGTAATGTTGAAGTTACATATGAGCAAACAAACACTGGCCGTCCAACTAGAGTTAATTTTTATGCTTGGGATGGACCGATTACTGTAAAACCATCATGGAGTTGGGGGCAAAATGGTTCTTTAAATCTCGAGGCTACATTTCCGGGACAGGATGGGTACTGTGGAGGATATCACTCACCTCTGATGGTATTTTTTAATAAAAAATATCCTAAATTTAGTAATGTTGTTAACTTTTTACGAAAAGATATTGATGGTGTTAAAACCTTTTGGCCAGAAAAAAACCATCATGGATATTTTTTAGCTCTGCTTAAAAAAGGTAAAGAAAAACAAGGAATTTGGGAGTCCAGTCAAGTATTTGGTCAAAATGGATACTACCTTGATGGCTTTCGTGCCCTTTCTGCTATAGACTCAAACTTTGATGGGAAAATCACAAAAGCTGACGATGAGTTTAAACGACTGGTATTATGGAAAGATAAAAACTCTGATGGGCGTTCACAAAAAGGGGAACTGTTTACACTCAAAGAGATGGGAATTTATCGCTTTGATATTCATGACAGAGATACGAGCTTCACAATGCACTTTGGTAGAAGAGCTAATGCTAGGGGTAGAGCTAACTTTTATTATGTAGATCCAAAAGATAAGTCACATCGGAAAAAAACCGGAGAGCTTATCGATATCTTTTTTCATGAATACCTACCTGAATAGATAGCAATTTTTTATGTTCACTTTGCTCACCAAGGAATCGGTGAGCAAATTACATCATCATTTTTTTAAAAACTAACGTTGCTGACGTCTACCCTTTCGATTACTTCTTCTTTCCTCTATTTCACTTTTACAATCAGCGGAAAATTTATCTTGGTTTTCTCTTATACATTTCCTTCTTCCACCTCGCTCTTTTGAGGCATCCTTACAATACTTTTCAAAATCTTCTCGACATTTATTATCCTTACCGCCACCATGCTTCTTTTTTCTTTCTTCTATCTCACTTTTACAAGCATCTGAAAATTTATCTTGATTTTCTCTTACACACTCCCTTCTTCCGCCTCGGCCTTTTAGAGAATCTTTACAATATTTATCAAAATCTTCTCGACATTTACTATCCTTTCTTCCTCCGTGTCTTTTTTTTCTCTCTTCAATCTTACTTTTGCAAGCGTCTGAAAACTTATCTTGGTTTTTACTTATACACTCCCTTCTTCCTCCCCGCTCTTTTAGAGAATCTTTACAATATTTTTCAAAATCACTTGCACATGGTCTGCTACTACTGGCCATAGCAAGTCCACTGTACAGTAAAGAAGAACCCAACAATAACAGACTAATCATTATTATTTTAACATCCACAAAAATTCCTTTTTTAAAGTAATCGTTTCTATTTTTTAGATTCCGCCAATAGACATAATCCCAGTTCAAGCAAGGTTATGACACATGGATCTAGAATTCGGTAATGTATTTCGGTCCCATTTCTTTTACAAGCTAGAATATTACAATTAACAAGACGCTGAAGCTGGTTAGAGACTGCCTGGGGCTTCATATCCACTTCTTTTGCCAAATCGTTGACGCAAAGCTCTTGTTTTCTAGCAAGCGCATGGAGTAATCTAAGCCTTGTGTCACTTGTTAATATCTTAAATAGCTTTGTTAGATCTGTTGCGACCTCTAATGAAATAAGTGGCCTACTGTGAATAGGTGCATTGTTTTTTTCACACGCTTTAATTAATTTCTCCGATTTTATTCTAAATTGTATTTGCTTATTACACTTTATAGTGTAATAGTGTAAGATGTCAACTTAAAAAACTAGAAGCCAAAAGGATAGTTATGGAATTTTTACACACAATTTGGAAGTACCTTTTAATCTCCTCTCCTTATATCCTCGCAGGAGTTTTCTTTGCCGGTATTTTACATAGCTTTATACCCATGACTAAAGTGAAGAAAATATTGGGCAAACATAGTTTTTCATCAGTCATAAATGCCTCCATATTGGGTGTCCCTTTGCCACTATGTTCGTGTTCGGTTATACCTACTGCCGTCACCCTTAAAAAAAGTGGCGCCACCAATGCAGCGACATCTTCTTTTTTAATCTCTACCCCAGAATCGGGAGTAGACTCGATAGCTGTAACTTATGCATTGATGGACCTTCCTATGACCATCATCAGACCAATAGCTGCATTTTTATCTGCCTTTTTAGCCGGAATTTTACAGCTATACTTCAATAACGAAAACCAAATTGTGGCTGACAAGGAACCTGTAAAAAGTTGTTGTTCAAGCAAAAAGCCTGCTCAAGACGAAGCCCCAAAATCTTTTATACAAAAATTAAAAGGTGGGGCAGAGTATGCCTTTATCGATTTAATGGACGATATTGCCTTCTGGCTTGCACTTGGGGTGCTTGCTGGGGCCACTATTGATTACTTCGTTCCAGCACATGTTTTGGCCAATTTCAATGGGTGGTCTGGACGAATTGCAATCGTTTTAATTGGCATACCTATGTATATATGTGCAACTGCTAGCACACCAATAGCTGCATCGCTTGTAATGAAAGGAATGATGCCTGGAACGGCTCTCATATTTTTATTAGTAGGACCTGCTACTAATATTTCCAATCTCTTGGTAATGCAAAAATACATTGGTAAAAAAGGGGTGATAATAAATGTATTTGCCATAATTGGGGTCGCCCTTATACTGGCTGTTTTTGTCGATTTTCTGTATGTTAAATACGCCTGGAAATCAACCTTAAACTTACAAATGCACCATGAGGAAACAGGTGGTGTCTTGTTTCAATGGACACAGATAATTTCAGCTATAGCTATGGTAATTTTATTAGTTAAAGGTATTTATAAAAAAGAAATAGTTCCAAAGTTCAAGGGTGAACCGGCAAATAGTTGTGGCTAACGCTGTGTTGAATATATTTGTGTTAAATAACTTGGATTCAATTTTTAAAAACTAAAGGGATTCTCGTGAAAGCAACAAATACAGATTACAAGTTAACAAAGCGACTAAAAGAAAATGATCTTTCTTCAACCAGTACAAGAAAGCTACTCTTTCACATTATTGATGCACACATTGAACACCACTTTGATGCCGATGAACTTTTTGAAATAATCACTGTCAACAAAGTGAAAATTTCCCGCGCTAGCATGTATCGAACATTAGCAATCTTTGAAGCAATCGGAATTATCAGAAAAGTTCAATTCACCGATCGACACTCCCATTACGAGTATGTACGTCACCAGTCTTTGCATGGCCATACCATATGTACAAAATGTAAAGACGTGATATCTTTTCATGATCAGACTATTGATAAAATGCTGCAAGAGATTGCTCAAGAGCAGGGTTATACCTATTTTTCTCATACTTTAGAAATTGTTGGGCTTTGTCGTAAATGCATAGGAAGCATCCAGTAACAGTTACATCTCTCCAACATATTTAGCATACAGCCTATCAACAGTGCCATCATCAGACAACTGCTTTACTGCTTCCATAAACTTAAAAGCAATAGATTGCGGATCAACAACTACTGGAAAATTGTTGATGCTCACACTATAACTCTTATTAAAACTCTGATTTACACTAGCTTTAAAATGTTTGGAGCCCATTGCAAAACCCAAATGATACGGCTTTTTACCACCACAACAATTTGGATGCAACTTCAAGTTACCTCTCATTTCTTCGTTGTATTTAAAAAAAACATCTAAGACACTTGTGTCGTCTGAATAGAAGTCTATGCGATTGTTGAGTAACATTACTGTTGCTCTTTTAATATCCAGCTGATTGATTTTAAAGACATCAATTTTTTTATTTTGGTATATATTAATTCCACCAAGAGGTATAGCCGTCCTTAAACCTTTCAGCTGATCTAAAGATGTAATATCCCTTGTAAATTTATTCAAGGTCAACCCTGTTTTACTATAATAGATCCCATTGACCGCAAAGTAAGCAAACTTTGCTCTTTTTAAATTAAATTTCATACCAGGATAAAAATCTACCTCCCCATGTTTCATCATGCGGTAAATTCTCATTTTAGGAAATCTTTTTATGGACAACTTGCATGAAATTTTGCTTGCCGCTAAAGAATATAGGTCTTTATAGACTCCCGAGTTATCTTGGGCACCTCCTATAAAAGGCCTTTTAGGCTTCAACTTAAAGCCTAGAGTTATTTCACAGGCAAATGAAGGTATACAGACTAATACAATAAAGTAAATTATAACTACTTTATAAAGTTTAGTTTTCATTTTTTACTCCTTCAGGTTTGAGATGCAAGATGCAATTTCTCTCTCTTACGTTGACTCTTTACTTTCTCTAATATAAGACCGTTGTTGGCTCCTTCTAAGTATAAAATTACTGTAACTGTAGTTCCCTTACCTTTCACGCTCAGAATTTCAACATGTCCATTCAAAGCATCGACAAGCTTTTTTACGAGGGTAAGCCCAAGGCCTACTCCCTTAAATTGTTTTTGTAAGGAATCATCTTCTTGTGAAAATGGGAGATATGCCTCGGACATAAACTCACGGCTAATGCCTATACCGGTGTCTTCTAGGCAAAATTGAATTTTTGTCAACTCATCTTTTGCAGTTATTTTACTTATCATTAGATTGATCTGACCATTATCAGTAAACTTAATGGCATTATATAACAATGCATTTAAAATTTGTTCAATATGGCCTCGATTTCCAAGGTATAATTCTTCTAAAGTTTTATCTAAAAATAACTTGAACCTATTATCTAGAAAATTAACTCCTCCAACAACCTTATCTACTAATTCATTTAATGAAAACACTTCCTCATCAAAGCTCATCGAATTATCATCAAGTTGTGAAAGTGTAATAATACAATCTATATGCTCTAGTAACTCATGACCACTGTGCTGGATCTTCTCAACATACTCAATAGAATAGTCAGTTTTTAAAAGATCACTAAATCCAAGAATAGCATTTATAGGTGTTTTAAATTCATGACTAACATGACCCAAAAATTGTGTTTTAGCTACATAAGCTTTTTTAAAATTATCTTCAATAATTTCGTGCTGTTTCAAGTAACTCATGACATTGTTTGATAATTCATTCAATGAACTTACAACATGATCTAATTCATCAGGATTTTTCGTTTTTCTATCTAACACTATTGGTTGAAAATTTTTTGGATCTGTGGTTTTGATAGAAGAAACAATGCGAGTTAAATGTCTTGTAAGTGCATATTGTATTATAAGGAAAATAAAAAAGGACGTTATAAATGTTTTAACACCATTAATTATTAAAATTCGCAATATTCGTTTAAATAATTGTTTATAGATACCATCATAACTTGCAACAATCGTCATTTCCCCTAGATTAATTACTTTTTTTCCATATTTAAAAGTTATAGGGTACGTCTTAAGCACATCTTTTGAAAAAGTAGTCGATCCCTTAGAAGTAATATATTCTCTCCCCTTAATTGATTCTTTAATTTCTACATAAACAATATGTTTTTCACTTACGATATGGTCCATAATCAACTCTAAGTGCTCATTATCTAGCTTATAAACATCTACTCCAATAATTTTTAAATAACTTTGCTCGATATGCTGGATATTATCATCAATACCACCACTTTCTTCCGCAAACTCTAAATATAATTGAAAAGCAGTGGCAAGTAGTGTGAAGACAGAACTACAAAGCACAACATATAACAATATTTTATAAGATATCCCCTTGCTTGCTATAGTCATGTCACAACCTTTAAACATACAATATACCTCATAGAGGTTAATCAAATAGTATAAGGGTATTATGTTTGAATTATGTGTTTTCATTAACATTTTAAATTGATAATACAGAGATAAAATAAATACTATTCACTATACAATAATGTTTAGTGTGTATCATTCATTTTAGAATAGATCTGTAAAAATAGCACAAAGAACAAGGAGTCAAAAGATGAGTGTATTTACCAATAGAACTCTAAACATGAAAAAGATTAAGGCAATTGGTTTTGATATGGATCACACTCTCATTAAGTATTTTACAAAAAACTTTGAAGCATATACCTATAACGCTATAAAAGAAAAGCTCATAAAATCAAAAAACTATCCAGAATTGATTAGAACGTTAACTTTTGACTTTGACCGTGTTATTCAGGGGCTAGTTATCGATAAACATCGAGGTAATCTTCTCAAATTGTCTCGTTTTGGCAAAGTAAAATCCAGCTACCATGGTACTTCTAAAATTGATTTTCAGGAGCAAAATCGAATTTATGCTGGCAAGGAGATTGATCTCAATGCCCCCCATATTAAAAGCCTTGATACCTCTTTTTCTCTGTCTCACGGGATTTTATTTAGTCAACTTGTAGATCTCAAAGACAAGCTTGGCAGCAAGTTTTCAAGTTATGAAACTATTGCTGATGATCTCAGAGAGGTTTTAGATGCTGCTCACCAAGATGGGACACTAAAAGATGAGGTTAGAAAAAATATTAAACAATATATCCAAACAGATCCACAACTTCCAAAACTTCTTGAACTTTACAAGGAGAACGGAAAAAAATTAATTATTATTACCAACTCGGATTATGCGTACACAAAACTACTAATGGATTATGTCTTTAACCCGCATCTTGAAAAACATAAAAGCTGGATGGATCTTTTTGAAATCACAATTACCAATTCATGCAAGCCTCGTTTTTTCCTTGAAAAACAAGATTTTTTAAAAGTTGATCCTTCAACTGGACTTATGAGTAACACTTCTGGGCCTGTAGAGCCTGGTATCTATCAAGGAGGTTCTGCTGCCAAGTTACAAAAAGATCTCAAAATGCTACCAAATGAAATCTTATACCTCGGTGACCATATCTATGGAGATGTATTAAGTATTAAAAAGACATTTAGTTGGAGGACTGCACTTGTAATTGAACCTCTTTTTGAGGAACTTGCAAGTATTAAAAAAGCAAAAGAAGTACAGCTTGAAATTGATAATAAAATGGAGATCAAAAGAATAAGAGAACACAAACTTAATGAACTATTCTCAAACAAAAATAAGGGTAAAGTTAACGAACTCTATAGGCAGATTGAAGAGATAAATAACTCCATATCAACTGATATTGAACTATACCAAAGTTATTTTAATCCGTACTGGGGAGAATTACTTAGATCAGGTCACGAAGAAAGCAGGCTCGCTGGACATGTTGAAAAATACGCTTGCATATATATGGCGAGCGTTAATGATCTTCTAATGCACTCTCCAAGGACATACTTTAGACCCATTAAGCGCATCATGCCTCATGAGTATATTTAGAATAAGAAACTAGTTAATTTAAATTAATAGTATTATACTAGTAATATTAATTAAATTAGTAGGAGAAGACATAATGCGCACTCATCATAATTTTAACCTAGATGCTGAGCTAAGAAGACTTTATCAAATACTAGAGGTCTTAAAATGGAGTGCACTTGTAAGTCTAACATGGTGGGTACTAGATAGATTTATAGGCCTACCCTTTACAGAAGCCGTTATTGGTATTACGTTAGCTGGCTTCTTTTTTATTTTACTTGCCATCAATATTGACCTTAATGCAATACGAATCAATTTAAAAGATTATCTATAGTACTTAAACTCACTTTGCCACATCACTCATACAATTATCTAAGCCAAAATGATAGAATTTTATTCAAATGCCAAAAAGCCCCAAAATGACCACAAGATAAACTCATCTTTTTTGGTCGCCCCAATTGTTCCCAAAGTTCAACTTGGTTATCACTAGGGACGAAAGTGTCTTTTAAAGTAACAATCATGCATATATTCTTGTCTTTAATAGCAGGAGCAATTTCAAGAGGATCAAGTAAATTTACGGATGCAGTAGCATTTTCATAATCAACTATATTGTGATGAGAAAAAAGTAACATATGGTGCTTTCTATAATTTGCTACATCTGGTTGAGTCGAGTATGTTAACATTTTTGCTAAATTCCCCCCTCCCATAACAACTATCCCGGTTTTTATTTTTGGAATAGCAGCAAGTAGATAGATCAGTCTAATAGCTCCAAGTGAAATACCCATAGCATTTATAGATGTTTGATCAACTATATCGATATATTGTGTAAGGGTATGTTCTAAGGCCAATTTGACAAATATTGTATTGCGTACAAAAAAATGGGTCAACTCCTCAAACTTTCTATTTTCTATGCTAGCAATATTGACGTCTGGCTTCACAATAAGCACCACATTGCCCTGTAAGGCAAACCTGCGGCCAATGTAGCGATTTAAGATTTTGTTTTTCAAGTCGTCTCTAATTGGCGGTAGTAAAACCATTAGTGGAGCTTTGCTACCACCGATATTTTGAGGAACAACTAATTCGTACTCAATACTTTTATCTTCACTTGTTTTTAATGTTCCAGCTAAATGTAAAAACTTTTTTTGTGTTTGATTGTTATTTGATTAAAATCAACTATTGTACTTCCATCTTCGAATATTTTTTGAAGCAAAATCTTCTTATCAGCTCTTTGAGATTCAATGCTCTTTTTATAATTTTTAATACTTTCTTCAAAACCCACTCTACTGGTCCCTATTGCAAAAGATAGTTTTTTGCAACTTCCAACACAACATCGCCCTTATCATTTGCAAAGTTCTGGTCACTCTCAATTTTAGGAAATGATATATCCGGTGTAATACCTCGATTTGCCCAGGATGAATCAGTCGCATCGTATAATTGTCCGACAGTATATTTAGCTGCATACCCGTTGGGTAAACCTAAAATCGTTTCCATAGTGGCCTTTCCGAATGTTTGGTGCCCGATAACTATACCCTTTTTTAGACTTTTGATCATACTGACAAATCCCTCGGCCATAGAAGATGTGGACTGATCTACTAAGACAGCTAATTTAAAGCTTGAGGCCGGCCCATCTTTTTGAGCAGTATAAACTTTCTCGTCACTGTTGATATCCATTTTTCTAACTTTTAAAACAACATCACCTTTGTTGGCAAAAAGCTTTATAACTTTGATCCCCTCCTTAAATAATCCTCCCGAACTACCTCTAAGATCGACAATTATCTTTTTTATTTTTACTTTTTGAAACTCTAGCATTTTGTCAATAATCTCTTTATAAGTTTTTTCATTAATAAATTTAATATTGAGATAGGCAATTTGTTTATTAATTATTTTAGACTGGGTAGAATTATAAGTAATCTTTCTACGTGTAATTGTTTTTGTAATTATATTACCATTTCGAAGCAAGCTTAATTTTACTTTGGATCCAACTGTGCCCCTAATTTTATAGATCATACTCATAAGTCCATCGAATTTATCTGCGGGAGTATCATCTACTTTAACAATGTAATCACCTGCTTTAACTCCAGCATCTAAAGCTCCACCTGGCAGAACTTTAGTTATTATTGGAAATACATTTTTTTTATTATCGGTAAACTTAATTTGTGCTCCTATCCCTGTAATTTCGCCCTTTAGCTCTCCTTCCATAGAGGCGGTTTTAGTAGGAGGCAAGAGTCTGTTCACACGATAGTCTTTGCCTGCACGTTTATTTACTCCATTTTTTTCATCCAACTTGGCCAAAACTCCACCTAGGGCCGCTTCATAGATTTCACTTTCACTAAGTTTATGCATAGATGTTTTTAAAATGGACTCCACTGTATCAAAAAACACTATCTTGTTAAAAGTGCTGGCGTAAATATTGGTTGTAAACACAAACATAAGTAAAATTGTTAGTTTCATAAGTACCTCACTTAAGTTAATTACATCAAACCTGCTAGGTTCTTTTCATCCCAGTCAAGCTGTTTTGGAATGACCTTTACCATCGTCATGGCAGCGGGTGAGTTGATTTTAGTGTCAAAAACTAGATATCTTGCTTCGACATAAATACCGATAAAAAATGATACGACTATGAATGTACCTGTTTGTAGAACCTGCCCCCAAAATGAATGTGACTGAGCCGGGCGAGCGGAGTTTACCGGAGCAAAAAGAATCTTTTCCCTGATTAATTCAATCTGTCTCACCTGTTGCTTTAACTGCTCATTATCTTCTTTTAATGCTAATGTAATCTTACTTTTTTGTTCATTAGAACAATCATCGATTAAGTAAGATAAAATTTCATCATCAGTAAACTGGCTCATACATCTCCTCTTAAGTTTTTTCTAAGTCTTGTAAGACCGGAGTTTATCCTACTTTTAACGGTCCCTTCTGGAATATCCAAAACTTCAGCAATTTCAGAAATTTTCAACTCTCCATTTATTCTAAGTATAATTGCCTCTTTTTGTTTAGTAGGAAGCTTGTTTAACTCTTCCATTACACCGATATGTGTACCAAGTGTTATCGGAAATAACTGACTAAATTGCTCTTTGCAGATTTCAATAAATCCAATCAGACGCTTTCTGCTACGCAAGCGATTTAAGGCACGGTTTTTAACGGCTTTAAAAATATAGGCCTTTGTTATTTTATCCGCTACCTTCTTTTCCAAACACTCTAAAAACACTTCTTGCACAACATCCTTAGAGTCTTCAATATTTTTTGTAAAAGTAGTAGCAAATGCTAGCAATGAGTCCTTCTGTGCATTAAAGAGTAATTCCATTTTCATCTCATCGATAATTTGTAAATAAATTCCTTATACATTTTCAACACCGCAAGATCAAAAAAGGTTCATTTTTTTATACCGCAACGCATAGTCACTGGTCAGATTTTTTTTGATATCATCTACAATACTAGTGTGAGCTTCTTTTTTGTGAGGATAGTAAAACATGTTGGCCTTAAAATTAACAATACTAACTTTTTTAATAACTAATATCGCTATTGCAGATAATCCAAATTCTTTGAAAAAAAATCAAAGAGATCCTTTTGATGCCCAGCAAAAGCTACTCAGTGAGTTTTTTAATGAATTTATGGATGATGGTTTTTTTAATATGGATATAGACCCTTTCAAGGAAATGGAGACAATGAGAAAAAGATTCAGACAACACTTTAAAAACCATAAAGACTTTGATGAGTTTGATTCCTTATTTGATAATTGGCACGGTGGTAAATTTAAACCGAGACATAAAAATATTGATGAGTCGGAAAATGATGAGTATGTATTTTATAAAATGGAGATACCAGGTTTAAGCAGCATCGATGTCAACGTAGAGGTGAAAAATAGAGTTGTTACTATCAAAGCTAAAGTTGTAGAGACTCACAACAAATCAAAATTAAATTACAAAGGTATTTCACAATTCAATCAAACTTTCACTCTCCCAGATTACGTTGATCCAGACAGCATCGATACTTCTACCAAAGATGATTTTTTAACCTTGAAGTTTAAAAAAATACCCAGAAAAGGCAAAATGAAAAGGCCTAGGCAACAATTAATTCCCGAGCAGGAAATTAAAATTTAGTATTAATTTTATTAACATTTTTGTGCCCAAAACCTGACTTACGATAAATTTTAACATATAATATATTGTCAACAGCAGTATAAATATTGGCGCTCAGCGTTAACCGGGGATTGATATATGAAAGTATTGAGTTTAGTTATTGTCAGTTTGCTATTAACTAGCTGTCTACCAGCTAACAGAGACAATATGAGAAAAAGGAAAGGACAAAGCAGCAGGAAAAGATCGGGCAGGAAACAAGAAATTGTACACAGAAAGGGGAAACCAAACGTCCTCAACTATCGTCTTCAGTCACAAATTAAAACTCTCGATCCTGCAGTATCCTATGATACCGTTTCTGCCAAAGTAATTTATCAGGCATATGAAACACTATATGAGTATGAATACTTAAAACGACCCTACACTCTAAAGCCACTACTCGCAGTAGGTATGCCCAAAATTACTGACAACGGAAAAACTTACACTATTAAAATTAAAAAATATATCAGCTATCATGCCGATCCCAGTTTGAAGGGAAAATCGCGCTATGTTACTGCACAAGATTTTATTACTCAAATTAAAAGAGTTGCTTTTAAACCTACTAGGAGTCAGGGATGGTGGGCCTTTGACGGCAAAATTGTTGGGCTAAATGAGTTTCGCGAAAAAGCCGGAAAGGACATTGATGTTTTAAAATTTTATCAAGTTCCCGGTCTGATTGCCATCAATGACAACACTTTGCAAATCAAGCTAACTACTGCTTACCCTCAACTGAAATACATTTTAGCAATGGCATTTACTTCACCCATACCAAAAGAAGCTGTTGACTACTACAGTAACGACTTGAGCAACCATGTGGTAGGAACTGGTGCATTTGCTTTAAAGAAATGGAATCGCTCCTCATCGGTTATCATGGAGAAATTTAGACGTTATCATCGCGATTATTACCCTGATACAGGTGATTCTTACGCTAAGAAGAATAATCTCACAAGCGATGCTGGTAGTCGTCTTCCCTTTTTAGATGGTATACATTTCCACATCATTAAGGAGTCTCAACCCGCTTGGCTTAATTTCCAAGCTAAAAAATTAGACCTATTAGATGTTCCAAAGGATAACTTTGATACCGTTATTAACCCCTCTGGCGAATTAATGGATGATTTCATTGACCGAAATATTGATTTGCTCAAGGCCGAGACACTTGTCCATTATTGGTTTTCTTTCAACATGAAAGATCGCCTTCTAGGTAGAAATAAAAACTTACGACTTGCAATCGCTCACGCTATTGATAACGACAGATATATTGAACTCTTTTCCAACAACGTCGCTTTAAAAGCAAATTCAATTTATGTTCCCGGCATTTTTGGCTACAATTCTAAACGAGTTCCTCCATACAGCTATAACTTTAATCTGGCCAAGCGCTATTTAAAAAAGGCCGGTTATCCACAGGGCAAGGGTCTTCCGACTATCGTTTATGATGTACGAGGCGGAACGACCTCATCTCGGCAGCGAGCGGAGTTTGTTAAAAGAGAGTTAGCAAAAATTGGTATTAAAGTCAGAGTTAGTGTTAATACTTTCCCATCATTTTTGAAAAAACAATCAGCTGGAAAACTCCAATTTTGGCAAGATGGCTGGGCCTTAGATTATCCCGATGCAGAAAATATTCTACAACTTTTAATTTCTCAAAATGTCATCCCTGGACCTAATGCTACTAATTATTCAAATCCCAAGTTTGATGCGCTATATGAGAAGTTAAGAGTATTAGAAGACGGACCTGAAAAAATGTCTGTAATGCAAAAAATGGAAGATATAATTTTCGACGATGTTCCCTGGGCGCTACAGTTGTATCAAAGATACTACCTAGTAAAGCATGGTCATTTAAAAAATTATAGGCCTTCAAGCCTCATAAAGAGAAATATGAAATATCTAAAACTGACCGAGTAGGTCTACTAGGACAAAAAAATGCATGATAAATTTAATTCTGAGCTAATAGTCGGGAAAGACTATTTTGGATTCACTGTCAAAAAAATTGAAGAGCTACCAAATACCAAGAGTCTTTGTTACACGCTTGAGCACAATGTAACAAAAGCACAAATGTTGCATATTAGTACAACCGATACCAACAACTGTTTTGGAGTAACTCTTAAGACAATTCCAATGGACTCCACTGGTGTTGCACATATTTTAGAGCATACAGCACTTTGTGGTTCAAAAAATTATCCAACGAGGGATCCATTTTTTAGCATGATAAAAAGAAGTGTTAATACTTTCATGAATGCTTTTACAGCATATGATTGGACGATGTACCCCTTTGCTTCACAAAATTTAAAAGATTTTTACAATCTTATGGGAGTCTATGTTGACGCAGTATTTTTCCCCAACTTAGAGGAATTAAACTTCAAGCAAGAAGGTCATCGATTAGAGTTTTCTGATATGTCTGATAGTGGTTCGCCACTTGAGATTAAAGGAATTGTGTATAATGAGATGAAAGGAGCGATGAGCACTCCCGATCGTAAAATGGGACAAGAGTTAATGTCTGGTCTCTTTGAGACAACTACGTATCACTACAACTCTGGAGGTGATCCCAAAGCAATTCCCGATCTAACATATGAAAACTTTCTTGAGTTTCACAGAAGACACTATCATCCTTCAAACGCTTATTTTTATTCCTATGGCCACTTTCCACTTATAGGCCATCTTGAGTTTCTAGATAAAAACGTTTTTGGCCACTTTAGTAAAATTGACCCAAACACAGAAGTACAGGATGAAAATCGCACTTCCTATCCTAAAAAGATCCAATCCTCATACCCTTTAAGCAAAGAAGAAAATGATGGTAATCAGTGTATTGGTGCCGTTGCTTGGCCCATGGGAAAAAGTTTTTCTACAGAGCATGTTTTGACGTTTAAAATAATTGACCACATCCTCCTGGGTCATGATGGAGCTATTTTACAAAAAGCACTTCTTGAATCAAATATAGGAAGGGCACTTTTTTCTGAGTCTGGCTTTCAAAGTGATAGTCGTGAAACAACATATTTTGTAGGTTTACAAGGAGTAGCACAAAGCGATCTAGAAAAAATAGAAGCACTCGTTATGAATACTTTGGCCAATACTTTAGAAAAAGGCATTGACCCCGAAGAGATAAAATCAGCAATTCATCAAATTGAGCTTGAAAGTAAGGATTTAGATAGCGGCCATTATCCATTTGGACTCGTTCAGATACTCAACTGTATCGGTGGCTGGATACATGGTGGAGATCCTGTAACTTATTTAAACATTGATACAACTTTAGACCAGATAAAGAAAAAACTAGAGGACAAAGAGTACATTCTAAGTTTAATTAAGCAAAAGTTTATTGATAACCCACACCGAGTAACTCTTTTTCTTACTCCCGATGAGAACTTAACACAAGCAGAAGAAGAAGAACAGGCCAAACACCTCGAACAAATTAAAGCTAAATTATCCGATAATGAAAAAAATGAATTAATCACTCAGGCGAAAGTTTTAAAAGATTTTCAGGAAAAAGAAAGTGATCTCTCATGTTTACCAATCATTGCCATAGAAGATTTAGATAAGTCGCCAAAAGTGCTAGATAAGCCTTTTATAAAAACCACTTTAGGCCTAAATGAGATATTTAAATATGAACAAAACACTAACGGCCTATCTTACGTTAACTTTTTATTTTCTTTAAAAAACTTTTCCATGAAAGAAAGAATGTGGCTGCCTCTATTTTCCTCCCTGCTTGTGCAATCAGGTGTGGGCAGTAAAGATTATGAAGAGTTTGCAAAAGAGAAAGCAAAAACAACCGGAGGTTTTAAGGCCTCTCCAGTTATACTTACTTCCGCCCAAAGTGACGCATCTGTAGAGTATTTTAGTTTAAGCTCAAGGGCATTAAATCAAAACCTGACTTCTGTATTTAATCTTGCCACAGATATGATTAATGACTGGAACTTTCAAGACTTAAGCAGAACTAAAACTGTTATTGAAAAAAGATTTAACACATTAAAAAACTCTATCCTCTACGACGGTACTGCATTTTCGATGAGTGCCGCAAGCCGTAGTTTTTCATCCGTTTCATATATTAAAGAGGGGTATACTGGAATTAAGCAAGTACAGTTTATGGAATCTTTAACCAATAAGTCAGAAGCTGAAGTTAAAGAAATTGTAAACACTCTTAACCAAATTGGAAAAAAGGTATTTCAAAAAGATAACCTCTCGATAATTCTTATAAGCGATGAAGCTATTTTGAATTCATCTGACAAAGTTATTTCAGATATGCTTAGTAAGCTTAAAACCAGTGAAACTTCAAGTGCAATGACCACTGCTTACCAAGATCTTGAAAAAGAACTACAAAATCCCTACCATAAAGAGGCGTGGACAACAACTACACCAGTCTCGTATGTCACTCAGTGTTTTAAAGCACCAGTAATTAGAGATACTGACGCCGCTAGTCTCAAGGTATTAAACCGGCTAATCACTACCCAATATCTTCACCCAGAGCTTAGAGAAAAAGGTGGTGCGTATGGTGGATACTCTGTATACGATGAAATTATGGGGGTTTTCTACTTGTGTTCCTATCGAGACCCACACTTTGATAGAACAGTCTCAACCTACAATTCAGTTTTACAATGGTTGTCAAATACTAAATTTAGCCAAGAGCAGCTACAAGAAGCCATTTTGCAAGTTATTTCAGGTCTTGATACCCCTTACCCTCCATCGCGTGAGGCAATGAAAGATTATTGGCAACATGTGCAAGGAGTTGATTACAACCTTCGCGCTGAATTTCGTACCCAAGTTCTTGGTTGTACCCTTGCAAGCATCACACAAGCTGCAAAAAAATATTTAGCAACAACCACTTCTCTATCGGGTATTACAAGCGATGAGATCTATTCTAAAACGATGATTAAAAATTTAGCAAAGCATAAAATTTAGTCAATTTGTAATTAAATTTGCATTGTCAAAGTAGATTCTAATCTGCTAGCCTTAAAACTCAATTTTAATAATTTGGGGGGATCTATGAAAAAATTGTTCATCTTATCTACATCTTTAATTATTCTAAGCCTCACCGCAAATGCAAGGGTCTACCGTTTAGTACCCGGCACCAGCAAAAAAATTGGAACCCATAAAGTTTACTGTGATAGTGCCATTGATCGCAACCTAAGCTGCAAAGAACGTTGTTTAAGGTCAAGTGCTACTCATTGTGATTATCGTGAGCGTTGTAGTGTCTCAAACGGATGCCTAGTCAAAGTTAGTTGCGGTCGTTTTTTTGGTGATAATTGTGTATTCGAATATAAAGAAGCAACTTGTACTAGCTCAAATGGCAAAGCACACTGCAAAGAACGTTGCCTCAAGTGGTTTGGAAATGAATGTATTTACAAAGAAAAATGTTATAAAAAAGATCGTTGTTTAGTGAAAAAAACCTGTGTTGATTTCTTTGGCCACGACTGCCGTCAAGAGACTAGGTTATACAGTTGTATGTAGAAATTTTTTTATTTTAATCACATATAACTCATTTAAGATTGTGACTTCTTTTTTTACACAGTTGTCTGGTACATCTTCAGACACAGAAAGAGCATCACTTAAAAGCTTCTTTTTCCATTTATTGCTTAAAGCACCTTCAATGCTTAAATAGACGCGATCGCTTACATTAAGCCCAATCTCTTTTCTAAGATCTTGAATATAGCGATTAAGATCGTTGGCTACCCCTTCTTCTTGCAGCTTTTCATCCACATGAAAGTCCATTGAAACGATAATCCCAGCATTACTTGCAACATCAAATCCATCTTTTCCACTGTACCCTATTGCGATATCATCTAGGCTCACTTCCCAAACTTTAGCTTCGCCATAGACTTTTACTACATCATTGAAAATTTCTATTTGCCCCCCCTTACAACTTTGTAAGAATTCTGCCATGTCAGCCCCAAGAGCTGGACCTAATTTTTTTGCATTAGGTATGGCCTTAATATGTGCAATTTCTTTTGGATCATCTATAAAACTAATTTTTTTAACATTTAGCTCATCTTTTAAAACGTCCAGCTGATCCCTCAACATATCCGGCGACAAGTTGGACGGCAAGCCTATCTGCAAACAACGCAGTGGCAGCCTAGTCTTCACCTTTTTCTTTTGACGTAAAGAAAGTCCTAGAGCTGCAATGTCTCTAGTTAGTTGAACCTGTTGCAACAAGGCCCTATTTTGAAAACTCTTAGGGATCACAGGCCACGCAGATAAGTGAACCGATTCTTCCATAGTTAAATTTGTATAGATTTTATCACTTATAAAAGGTGTTGATGGGGCAAGTAGCTTTACCAAATTGATAAGGCAGTAGTGCAAAGTATCGTAGCACTGTTTTTTATCTTGATCTACTTCACTTCCCCATACTCTTTTTCTAGATCTCCTAACATACCAATTGGTAAAACTATCAATAAAATCCAATATCGGTCTTAAGGTTTGATTAATATTATAATTATTGAAAGCATCAGTTACCTCCTCAACCACCTCAAATAGTTTGGCATGAATCCACTGATCCAACACATTGTTGCTTTCTTTGGGATGATCTTTGTAATCCGGTGTATAAGCATCTAATTTGGCATATGTCACAAAAAATGAATATGCATTCCATATAGGCAAAAGAACATTTTTAGTTTGTAGGCCAATGTCTTGATCAGTAAATCGTAAATCCTGCATGATAGCAGCAGGTGAATTAATTAAATATACTCGAAGAGAGTCAGCACCATATGTATCCAACAGCTCCAAAGCATCTGTATAGTTTTGTTTTGATTTTGATATTTTTGTACCATCTTCTGCCAATAATGTTCCATGAACCACACAGTTTGAAAAAGCAGGTCTATCAAAGAGTGCAGTAGAAATTACGTGTAAATAGTAAAACCACCCACGTATTTGCCCAGGATATTCAACGATAAAATCGGCCGGAAAATGTGATTCAAACCATTTTTGGTTTTCAAATGGATAGTGACATTGTCCCATGGGCATGGAACTGCTTTCAAACCAACAGTCCAACACCTCTGGCACACGATTCATTAACGTATTACATTTACTACAAGGTATTTTTATTTTATCTAAAAACTCTTTATGGAGATCCGTTATAGTAAAGTCTGAATACTTTTGAAGCTCTTCAATTGAACCCATAACTTTTTTACTATCGCACGCAGAACAACTCCAGACTGGAATCGGAGTTCCCCAATAGCGGTTTCTAGAGATATTCCAATCCCTGGCTCCCTCTAGCCATTTACCGAAGCGGCCAAACTTTACCGACTTTGGAGTCCAGTTTATTTGTTGGTTATTCTTAATAAGCTTTTTCTTTATTTTTTCAACATTAAAATACCATGCCTCCATTGCTCGATGAATTAAAGGCTCTCGACAACGCCAACAATGTGGGTAGTTATGCTCTAAGGTCTTATGTTCTAAAACCTTATCCCAACTTTTAAGCAGCCTTATCACTTCTTTATTGGCCGAAATTACATTCATACCTTTAAAGTGAGTAACAACATCACTAAACTGGCCCGTCTCATCCACCGGATTTATACAAGTGATGTCATTTTTGCGACAAACCCAATAGTCATCCTCTCCAAAAGCTGGTGCTGTATGAACAATTCCAACACCTTCTTCTGTGGTTACAAAATCTCCTAGTATTATTTTAAAAGCACCTTCTTTTTTTGCATTTTCAAAATAGAAAAAAAGCGGCAAATACTCCTCCCCTTGAAGCTGCTGGCCTTTAAATTTCTTTACAATTTTAAGATCATCATTAAAAATCGTTTTAAGTTTTAAAAAAGCAAATTCCGCTAAGATATAAACTTCGCCACTACTTTCAACTGCAATATAATCAATATCTGCCCCAACTGTTAGTGCTAGATTAGAGACTAAAGTCCAGGGTGTTGTGGTCCAAGCTAAATAGTAACTTTTTTTATTATTGATTTTCTGCAAAGCTTCAAACTTCACAATTAAAGTTGGGTCCTGCCTTAATCTAGTAGAATCAGATTCTCTAGTATCAGAGATAGAAAGAGATGTTTCACATTTATAACAATAAGGAGTAACTCTATGGTCTTTATAAATGAGTCCCAAGTCATAACACTGCTTAAAAACCCACAAAACACTCTCCATATAGTTTTTATCTAAGGTTTTATAGGAGTTATCATAATCTACCCACCTGGCAACTCTGTTAATATACTGTCGCCAAGACTCATTATACTGACTAACAAGCTCTCTACATGTATTGTTGAATTTAGTTACACTGTGGACTGATTCAATTTCATGTTTATTTTTAATTTTTAAAATCTTTTCGGCTTGATTTTCAATTGGAAGACCATGACAATCCCATCCCCACACCCTTGGTACTGCAAATCCTTTCATACTAAAAAATCGTGCTATGCAATCTTTTAATACTGAAACTAAAATTGTCCCATGATGTGGAGTTCCAGTGGGAAAAGGAGGCCCATCATAAAATATTACCTCTTCACCCTTGGTGCTTAGGGATTTTTCTTCAATTTGATGCTTTCTCCAATGTTTTAAAACTTGTGATTCTAGTTCAACAAAACTAATCCTTGATTCGACATCTTCAAACATAACAACACCCCATATATAAAAAGGCCCAGGATAATTCCAGGGCCTTTATTTATATTAAAACCAATTTTTCTCATCGCATGCAGGTCCCTAAACACACTCCTTTTGGGTGGTAATAATAATAATTTCTAAATTGATGTTTAGAGTCCTCATAGTCTTAAAAATACAGGATTCAAAAAATTTGTCAAGGCGATTTAAGATATTTGTCTAAATACTCTTGATATTCAAGGTTTTCCCAAGCCTGAGGGCCAATTAATCTGGCTTGTGTCACTCCCTTAAAATCAAATATGTAAGTTTCAGGAACTTTAACAGTACCAAACTTGCTCATGATACTGGAAGTTGGGTCTAATACAATGAGAACACTAGAAGGAACTTCTTCAACTGCTTTTTGTAGCATCTTTTGAACTTTGATCTTTGTATCATTAACCGCAATAAGTATGAATTTAATACTTCTATTTTCAAGCTTTTTTGCATATTTGATGAAATTTGGCAGCTCGCTTTTGCATGGTGCACACCACGTTCCCCAAAAGTGGATAAAGATTCTACTGGTGCCATCATCAAAAATGGCTTCGCTATCAATTTTAATTTCTTTGTTTATGGTGTCTGCTTTAAATTTGGGCAATGTCTTTAGAATTAGCTCGTTGCTGGTTTCTTCCCAGGTAAATGTGTTGCTGGTTGAAACTGCAATATTCTCTATTTTTCTTTTATTGTAAAGTGAGTATGAATACGTAGTCGCAACGACCAAAAGAATAATCAGAACTTTTAAAATTGCGGGATATCGGATATTAGTCGACAAGGGCGATATAGCTCATTTTAGCATTATCACCGACTCGGCCATCTGCTAATTTTAGAATTCTCGTGTAACCACCGGCCCTTTCTTTAAAGCGAGGCGCTACTTCATTGAATAACTTTTGTACAGCAAGCTTGTTATTAATCTTTTTTGACGCAGTTCTTCGATTTGCAACTGTGTCTACCTTCGCCAAAGTAATTAGCTTTTCAACATAACCTCTAACTGCTTTACACTTAGCACTAGTAGTTTTAATTTTACCATGCTCAATAATAGCTGCAGATAGATTCCTCATCAATGCTAGGCGGTGCGTCGGATTTGTTCCTACTTTATATTTGTGCTTCTGGTGTCTCATTTTATCTCCTATTTGCCCCTATTTATGCATCTTCTTGATTGTCCTGCACTTCCTTCATAATGCTATCCACTTTCATACCTAGCCCTAGACCCATGTTTGTAAGGATCTCTTTAATTTCATTTAAAGATTTACGACCAAAGTTTTTGGTTCTAAGCATTTCACCTTCTGTTTTTGAGACAAGTTCATATATGTATTTAATATTAGCATTTTGTAAACAGTTTGCTGAACGAACAGATAGCTCAAGCTCTGAAACAGGCTTGAGTAGCGCGTTATTAGCTGGAGACGCTGCCTGTGATGGTCTGCTTTCAATTTTAGCAATTTCTTCTTCATCCTCAAAATTTAAAAACACCATCAACTGGTCTCTCATAATTTTGGCAGAGTATGCTACTGCATCACCCGGCTCAATAGCTGCCGAAGTCCAAATCTCAAGAGTTAACTTGTCAAAGTCAGTTCTTTTTCCAACACGACTGTTTGTAACTGTATAATTAACTCTGTTAACTGGAGAAAAAAGTGTATCTAAATACAACCAGCCCAAAGGTAAATTAAATGTCTCTTTATTATCTGCAGCAGATACGTATCCCTTGCCTCTTGCAACTTTTAGTTCCATTTTTAAGGAACCACCCGAAGAAGCATTAGCAATAACGTGATCGGGGTTTAAAACGCTAATCATTGGGTTTTCTGATATATCAGAAGCCAAAATTGGCCCTTCACCGTGTTTTTCTAAATAAAGAATTACGTCTTCTTTTTCCTTAATCTTAAATCTTATTTCTTTTAAGTTAAGAATAATTTCAGAAACTTCTTCTTTAATGTTATTGATAGTACCAAACTCATGGTCTACACCTTCAATTCTTACGGCTACAATACCAGCGCCTTGCAGTGAAGACAGTAGAACTCTTCGTAATGAGTTACCCAAAGTTTGTCCATAACCACGCTCTAGTGGTTTTGCAACAAATTTGCCATAGTTGGATTTTACACTATCAGAATCCACTTCAAGTGCAACGGGTCTAATCATTGTTGACCAATTCTTCGCTACAAAGTTACTCATTTAATATTTCTCCTTAAGAATTGTCATCTTGTTATAAATATCAAAAATATCCTATTTACTGTAAAGTTCAACAATCAGACGTTCTTCAATTTGTGCAGATATGTCTTCTCTTTTTGGCAATGCTTTGACAGTGCCTTTAAACGCAGCTTTTTCTACATCAAGCCAAGCAGGGACTTCTCTAATGCTATTGGCATCCAAAGCATTTTTTAGTTTATCTGATTCTCTTGATTTTGTAGCTAGCTCAACAACATCTCCAGTTCTAAGAACCATAGATGGCACATTCGCCTTTTTGCCGTTAATTAGAAAGTGGTAGTGCTTGACCAGTTGTCTTGCTTCTTTTCTTGATACTGCAAAACCAATGCGATAAACAATATTGTCTAATCTTCTTTCTAAAAGACAAAGTATATTTTCGCCAGTTACTCCCTTCATGCGAATGGCCTTGTCGAAAATGTTTCTCATTGGTTTTTCTTGGATTCCATAAATCCTTTTTAACTTTTGCTTTTCACGAAGCTGAACGCCAAAATCAGAAATTTTAGATCTTCTTTGCCCATGTTGACCTGGAGGATAAGGTCTTCTTTCAATGCCACACTTATCACTATAACAACGTGAACCTTTTAAGAAGAGCTTCATTCCCTCTCTTCTACATAATTTACATACTGATCCAATATACCTACTCATATTATCTTTCCTCTTAAAGCGTCTTAAACTCTTCTTCTTTTTGGTGATCTACACCCATTGTGTGGAATAGGACTTCGATCTGATACTGATGTAATCTTAAGCCCAACAGAAATCAATGCCCTAATTGCATTTTCTCTTCCCGCTCCTGGACCTTTAACCCTTACTTCTACAGTCGAAAGACCATGTTCCATCGCCTTTTTAGCAGCTTCAGTAGACGCCATTTGTGCTGCAAATGGTGTCGACTTTTTTGAACCCCTAAAACCTAGCTGGCCCGCACTGGCCCAAGCAAGTGCATTCCCTAAAGTGTCCGTAAATGTTACGATCGTATTATTAAAAGAAGCCTGCACACAACATATACCATTTGATATGTTCTTTTTTACTTTCTTTTTAGCAACTGTTTTCTTTACCATCTTATTAACCTCAATAAGCTTCTAATCAACCATTACTTCATTGATTTAATTGACTTCTTACCAGCAATAGCAACGGCTTTACCTTTTCTGGTTCGAGCATTTGTACTAGTCCTTTGACCTCTAACGGGCAAACCTTTCCTATGTCTTATACCGCGATAACATCCTAAATCTTTTAATCTTTTGATGTTAAGACCTACGTCTCTACGCAAATCTCCCTCAACAACATAATCATCTTCTAGACATTTTCGGATAGTTTGAATCTCTTCTTCAGTCAACTCATTTGAATTTTTAGTCAAGGCCATGTTTGAAGACGTTAAAACATCTTTTGCAATCTTTGGGCCTACCCCGTATAAAGACTGTAACGCAATAACCATCGCTTTATTTCTTGGAATGTCAACACCGAGTATTCTGGCCATTATATTCTCCTCACTAACCTTGTCTTTGCTTATGTTTAGGGCTTGCCTTACACACTACTCTAAGTACACCTTTGCGCTTAATAAGTTTACAATCCTTACACATTACTTTTACTGATGCTCTTACTTTCATGTTTAACCTTCTTTACAACTATTAACCTTTACTTCTATAAGTAATTCTTCCCTTACTAAGATCGTACCTACTAATTTCAACGGTAACTTTATCTCCAGGTAGAATTTTAATAAAATGCATTCTCATTTTTCCACTAATATGGGCTATTACTTTATGCCCATTGGGGAGCTTTACCTTAAATTTTGTATTTGGTAAAAGCTCAATGACCTCACCTTCAACCTCTATACTCTCATTCTCTGCCATCTATGCCTTTCCATCATTGTTTTGCTTGTATATACGAGCGAGCACTATTTCGCAAGTTATTTCACCTTTTTATAACCTAAAATCTTCGCTTAGAGCCGCTATATTTCCCTTTGGACTTGTATGCACTTTCATACCTATCCGCATACAGAAACGACTGAACATTCATCATTACTCTGATGGCAACACTAACTAGAATCAGCATTGATGTTCCACCAAATCTTGTTTGCCCACCCATTATTATGCTCGGCAAGATACAAACCACAACCAAAAACAGTGCTCCGAAAAAGGAGAGTCTAAAAAGAATGAAGTCCAAATATTCTCTAGTCTTTGTACCTGGCCTAATCCCTGGTACAAATGCATTATTTTTTTGAAGCATCTCTGCAATCTTCTTGGTTTTAAACTGTATCGGCGCATAAAAATAAGTCATATATACTATGAGTAGACCAAAGCAAATATTAAACAAAAGTCTCCCTGGATATAATGACTGCTGTATTGTATCTAAAAATGGCTTTATAGCACTGTCTGTTGCCACAAAGTTTCCAAAAGTTGCTGGTGCTGCCAGAAGAGATGAGGCCAAAATTGGAGGCATAACACCACCTGTATCAACTCTAACTGGAAGGGTTTGTGTTCCACCATATACTTTATTGTGTACAACCTTTTTGGCATATTGGACCGGCACACTTCTAAATGCACTCTCTACAAATGCGACTACATAAAAAGCGCATACCACAACAAGTAGCCCTATTAGCAAGCTAAAGCCTGGTAGTTCTCCATTTCTATATAAAGTCAATTTTTGGATCACTTCAGAAGGTAGGGCCACAGCAATACCTGCAAAAATGATCAAAGAAACACCGTTTTCTAAACCATATTCAGTAATTCTCTCACCTAGCCATAAAAGAAACATCGTTCCCGCAGCGAGGGTAATCATTGTTGTCAAGCGAAACAGCATCCCTGGATCAGGAATAACCGGCGCACCACTTGGACTTTTAAAGCTTTCAAAAACTGCCGCCATAGTATAGCCCTGCACACAGCAAAGCACCACGGTTGCATATCTTGTCCACTTTTGAATTTTTTTATGTCCCTCAGAGTCTTCCTGAAGTTCCTGTATTTGTGGAATAACTTCACCCAATAAGCTAAATATAATGGATGTCGTGATATATGGCATTATACCCAGAGCGAGCACAGAAAATCTCTTAAAGGCTCCACCACTGAAAGTATTGATAAGATCAAAAAGACCTCCACCAGAACCAGCAAAATAGGATTCGATAGCTGCTCCATCGACACCTGGCACAGGTATTTGAGCTGCCATTCTAAAAACTACTAATAGAAGAAAGGTGAAAAAGATCTTCTTCTTTAGCTCCTCGAGTTTTCCCTGAGCAAAAACCATTCCTAACCCTTTTTATTTTGTAATTACACTTCCGCCGGCTTTTACGATTAAATCCTGCGCTGTTTTTGAAAACTTATCAATATTAACAAAAGTTAAGGCCTTATCCAACTTACCGTTTCCAAGAACTTTAACAGGCATTGCTCTTTGCTTACCTTTTAACAACCCACTATCAATAAGGGTTTTCTTGGTTACCTCACCACTTTCAAGCTTGTCATTAATTTGAGACAGATTAAGTATTGCATACTCTAACTTAAATGGGGCATTTTTAAAGCCTCTTTTTGGTAGTCTCATATAAATGGGCATGGCGCCACCTTCAAAGCCTGGCCTTACACCACCACCACTTCTACACTTTTGCCCTTTGTGGCCTTTTCCAGATTGAGTTCCTTGACCAGAAGCTTGACCTCTTCCAAGACGCTTTGTATTTTTATGTGCACCTTTGGGGCTTTTTAGATTATTTAACGTTAGCATATTTTCCTCATCATTTAATTTCAAGTAAATGCATGACCTTTTTGATCATTCCGCGAACTGCTGGAGTATTTTCAAGCGTTCTTTCACTTCCAATTCTCCTCAAGCCCAAACCCGCGACATTGGCTTTCTGTAGCTCAGTAGCACCAATGAGACCTTTTTTAAGTCTTACGGTAATAGTTTTATTGGCCATAACACACCTCTTCTTTATCCTATTTCAAACGAACATTCTTTGCTTCAATGTTTCGTACTTTTGCAATTTGTTCAACAGACCTTAATGATTTTAAAGCATTAAAAGTTGCTTTTACAATATTATGTGGATTATTTCCCCTAAGGGATTTTGTTAATACGTTTTTAATTCCAGCAAGCTCAAGGATAGATCGACAAGCACCAGCAGATTTAACACCACAACCATCTGCAGCTGGCTTAAATAAGACTTTGCCTGCATCATGTCTTCCAATAATAGTATGAGGTATAGTTCCTTTTTCAATTGGGATATGAATCATTCTCTTTTGAGCTTTTTGCGTTGCCTTTCTAATTGCTTCGGGCACTTCTTTGGCCTTTCCTAGTCCATAACCAACGTTACCTTTTTTATCACCTACAATCATAAGTGCTGAAAAAGAAAATCTACGTCCACCTTTAACAACCTTGGCAACACGATTTACAGCAACAACCCTTTCCTCTAAGTCTGGATTTGGTGATGCTTGCTTGGCCCGCGCAGGTGGTCTCTTCTTTTCATGTTTCTTTTCCGTTTTGGGCTGTTTTGCTTCTTCCGTTGATTGTTTTTCTTCGCTCATTTGTTCCTCATTATTCTCTTTTTAAAAAAGTTCACATTATAGCTGAATGCCTTCTTCTCTAATACTATCGGCCAATGCTGAAATAAGACCTGTATATTTATAACCACTTCTATCAAAAACAACTGTCTGAATCTTATTTTCTTTTAATAAGTCCGATACTTTAACACCTAACACCTTAGCACCACTTAAAGATTTTGAAGCATCTTTTGGTGCGTCTTTTCCAAATGTTTGCACAGAGAAAATAGTTTTCGAAATATCATCATTGATAGCTTGTATGCGTAGATGCTTATTAGATTTTGTTACACAAATTCGTGGACGCTCAGCAGTGCCCGTAACTTTTTTTCTAATTGTTAGCTTCCGCCTAGTCCTATTGGCCAGTGCCTTATCATTAATTTTACCAAATTGTTTTCGCATTTTTACTTCCTTAACCCTACAAAGTTATTATTTTTTCGCACCTGATTTACCAGCTTTACGTATAATAACCTCATCAACATATTTAACACCTTTTCCTTTATAAGGTTCAGGTGGTCTAAATGATCTTACTTTGGATGCTGCAAATCCAACTAACTCTTTATCGTTGCCGCTAATATTAATAATATTTTTATCAACCTTAGCGCTCACACCATCAGGTAGTTTGTATTCAATGGGATGAGAGTAGCCTAAATTTAAAACTAATGTGCTACCTTTAGTTACAGCTTTATATCCAACACCATTTAGTTCTAAAGACTTGTTAAAACCTTGGGTCACACCTGTGACCATATTATTTATTAGAGACCGAGTAGTACCCCATAGCGCCCTAGACAACTTTTCTTGGTTAATAGGCTTTATAACTACAGTCTTGTCAACCAACTCAATTGTAACATACTTGGTAAACTGATACTCTAACTGGCCCTTAGGCCCTTTTACCGTCACGTGTCCCTCGTTAATCTTAACATCAACTTTTTCTGGTATCGCTACTGGTTCCTTGCCAACTCTTGACATAATTGCCTCTTTTAATTCTTTTAGTTAATCCTAATTACCACACTGTACAGAGGACTTCGCCTCCGACCTTTCTCTTTTTTGCTTCTCTAGATGAGATTACACCAGTAGAAGTTGATAAAATTGAAATACCCAAGCCACTCACAACTCTAGGTAAGTCTTGATATCCCTTGTATTGGCGCAAGCCAGGCCTTGAAAACCTCTGAATCCCAACTATTGCATCTTCTTTAAATAGAACTTTCAAACGGATATCGCTCTTCTGTTTAGCAATAATCTTAAAGGAGCGAATATATCCCTCTTGCTTTAGCACTTTGCACATAGCAGCTTTTATTTTACTTGCAGGAAATTCAACTCTATCTTGCCCAACACGTAGGGCATTTCTAATTCTAGTTAACATATCCGCAACAGGATCAGTCATCATAATCTTTTACTCCTTAAATTCTACCAGCTAGATTTTGTAATGCCTGGGATCATCCCTTTCAAGGCAAGGTCCCTAAAACAAAGTCTACACATATTAAAAATGCGATAATAGGCCCTAGCTCTTCCACAAAGAGCGCATCTATTCCTTTGCTGTACGCGAAACTTTGGCTTTTTCTTCGCGGCTACAATTTTTGCTAATCTGGCCATACTTAATCCTCTCTATTTTTTAAAAGGCATTCCAAACTGTGTTAACAATTCTCTACCTTCATCATTATTTTTTGCTGAAGTTACAACAGTAATATTGAGCCCTCTCACCTTATCAATTTTATCATAATCGATTTCTGGAAAGATAATTTGCTCTTTTATCCCTAGTGTATAGTTACCCTTCCCATCAAAGCTTTTGCGTGATACTCCACGAAAATCTCGAACTCGAGGTAGGGCAATACTTATCAATCTATCAATAAACTCATACATTCTGTCACCTCTAAGGGTAACCGCCGCACCAATTGCCTGACCGGCCCTTAGCTTAAAGCCTGCCTCAGATTTTTTAGCTCTTGCTATAACGGGCTTTTGACCCGTAATTGCAGTTAAATCTGAAACGATAGAATCTACAACTTTACCGTTTGTAACACAGTCTCCACTACAGGAGTTAACAATAACCTTTTCAAGTTTAGGAACTATGTTAACGTTTTTGTAACCAAATTTTTTTAATAAGGTTTCTCTAATTTCTTTGTTATATCGATCTTTCAATCTGCTCATAAATGCCTCAAAGCTTATCTATTAATCAAGTAAGGAACCGCAAGCCACGGCAACTCTTACTTTTTTATCGTCTCTTGTCTCTATTCTTACTCTTGTAGCCTTATTTGTCTTAGGACTAACTAACGCCACGTTACTTATATCTAGAAAGGATTCTTTTTTAACAAAACCACCATCTGGATTTTCTTGAGTGGATTTTTTGGTTTTTTGAACCATATTCAATCCTTCCACTAAAACTTTTCCCGACTTTCTATTAATTTTTATAATTTTACCGTTTTTTCCCTTCTCTTTACCGGTCAAAACAATAACATCATCATTAATTTTTACTTTTTGCATCGCTAGTTCACCTTACTTTATAATACTTCTGGAGCGAGGGAGCATATTTTCGTAAAATTTTTATTTCTAAGCTCTCTTGCAACTGGTCCAAAAATTCTAGTCCCAATAGGTTCATTTGCTGGGCCAAGTATTACTACACTATTTTTATCAAATCTAATATAAGAACCATCGGCCCTTGTAATTGGATACGTTGTCCGAACAATGACGGCCTTTTTAACATCACCCTTTTTCATCTTCCCACCGGGCAATGCTTGTTGAACTGCTACGACAATAATATCGCCTAATCTGGCAGTCATTCTTTTAGAACCTCCAAGCACCTTTATACATTTTACGATTTTGGCACCGGAATTATCTGCAACTTCAAGTTTCGTCTGCATTTGTATCATTGGTCTATCTCCTAAACCGCTTCAATCTTTTAGTTAACCTTTAACAATTCCCACGTCTTCTTTTTTGAATAAGACCTAGACTCAATAATTGTTACATTATCACCTTTTTTGGCTTCATTTTTTTCATCGTGAGCATGGTATCTTTTACTCTCATTTATAAACTTGCTGTACTTATCATGCTTGAAACGTCTTGTCACATTGACTACAACGGTTTTATCATTTTTGTTACTTACAACAACACCATCAAGCCTTCTTTTAAATGTTTTTACAGTCTCTTTTTCCATCTTCTATTTCTCTCTTTTTGACCTAAGCGCTGTTAATAAACGAGCAATATCTCTCTTCCTATCTTTTATTTGATGAGGTTTGTCAATTCTAGAAACGCCCTTTTGCATCCTAAGAGTAAAAAGTTCACTCCTTATGCTTTTTACTTTGTCCTTTATGAGGCTTTCTTCCCAAGTTTTAATTTCATTCATTTTTAACATCTTAAACCTCTCAATTACTCTTCTTGGTCTTTAGAAATAATCCTCGTTTGGACTGATAATTTATACTTAGCAAGCCTAAGTGCTTGGTAGCTAAGCTCTTTGTCAATTCCACCCACTTCAAACAACACTCTACCAGGCTTGATGACTGCAACCCATCTATCAAGAGAACCTTTCCCCTTACCCATTCTAACTTCAGCTGGCTTCTTCGATAGTGGTTTGTCTGGAAAAATCTTAATCCAAACATTTCCACCTCTTTTGGTCTTTCTTGTGATCGCAATACGAGCAGCCTCTATTTGCCTGCTTGTTATAAATCCACAAGTAGTTGCCTGTATCGCATGCTCGCCAAAAGTTATTTTGTTACCTCTATTGGCCTTGCCACGCATCTTGCCCTTGTGCTGTTTTCGCCACTTAATCTTTTTTGGACTTAACATTACTTACCTCTATTCATTTTTGTGTAAATTAGTCACAAACTTCCGGTTTTATGAATTTACCAAATGCCAAAGCTTATTTAAAAATCTCACCTTTATAAACCCATACTTTCACGCCAATAACGCCATATGTTGTATGAGCATCTGCTGTATCATAATCTATATCTGCCCTAAGAGTGTGCAATGGAACCTTTCGCTCGGAATATCCTTCAGCTCTGGCCATTTCAGCACCACCAAGTCGCCCGGCAGTTCTTACTTTAATTCCTTTAACTCCTGCTCTAAAAGCAGACTGCATAACTTTTTTCATCGCCCTTCTAAACGCAACTCGTTTTTCTAATTGAGCTGCAATATTTTCAGCAATTAATTTTGCACTTGCATCAGGTCTTTTTACTTCTGAGATATTGAAGATCAGCATACCACCCACGATTTTTCGTAGATCATTTCTCAACTTCTCAATTCCAGCACCCTTTTTACCGATGGCCACACCTGGTTTGGCAGTATGAACGGTCACTTTCACTTGATCAGAAGTTCTGACAATCTCCGTTTTTGCTACTGCAGCATTTTTCATCTCTTTGTTGATATACTTTCTGATGGCCAAATCTTCATGCAGAAGTTTTGCATAATCATCTTTTGCATACCAGGTTGAGTTCCACGTTTTTATATAGCCTAATCTAAATCCAAAAGGATGTACTTTTTGTCCCATTACAATTCCTATGCTTCTTTCAGTTCTAAAAATATATTACTGGTTCTTTTTCTTATTCTAAAGGCGCGCCCTTGTGCTCTTGGTTGTATTCTTTTAAGAGTCGCTCCTCCATTAACATAAATTGTGCTTACGACCAAATTATCAATATCGTATTTGTCAGAATTCGATGCAATCGCCAATCCACTGTTAAGTAGTTTAGTCAGTATGATCGAAATTTCTTTTTTCTCACAAAATCTTAGAATTTTAATCGCTTCAGAGGCCTTCTTGGTCCTAATAAGATCACATACCTGTCTCACTTTCCTTGGAGCAATTCCAACTTTATTGTTTTTCACCACAATGGCCATAACGTAACTCTCTTACCTTAAAAATTAGTAAATTCTTTAAAACCCTATTTCTTCGATTTCTTATCTGCTCCATGTCCATAAAATGTTCTGGTTATGGAAAACTCTCCCAACTTCATCCCAATCATATTGTCTGTAATGTATACAGGTATAAATTTTTTGCCATTATGAACCGCAAAAGTTAAACCTATAAACTCTGGAATAATAGTCGATCTACGAGACCAAGTTTTTATAATTTTCCCCGACCTGGCTTTATCATTTTCAAGTGCCAAGGCCTTTCTCAACAAATGCTCATCTACAAATGGACCTTTTTTTAACGATCTGGCCATAATCAATCTCCTAAACTATAAAACCTTACTTTCTGCGTTTTACAATAAATTTATCAGTTCTTTTATTTTTCCTAGTTTTATAACCTTTAGTTGGCACACCCCATGGAGTTACTGGATGTCTCCCTCCAGAAGTTCTACCCTCACCACCACCGTGTGGGTGGTCCACTGGGTTCATCACAACACCGCGAACCTTCGGTCTAAAACCTAATAATCTTTTCTTTCCAGCCTTGCCAATTACCCTTTTTTCATGATCTAAGTTACCAATTTGTCCTATTGTTGCACGACAAACAGTTTTTACTTTTCGAAGCTCTCCAGACGGCATTCTAAGTAGAGCAGAGTCACCTTCTTTTGCCATAAGCTGAATATAAGAGCCAGCAGATCTTGCTATTTGTCCGCCTGCTCCTGGATTTAGCTCCACATTATGTATCAAGGTACCAATTGGAATGTCTTTTAGTTGTTTAGCGTTGCCAACTTTTATATCAGCACTCGCAGAAGAAATTACAACATCACCAACGTATAACCCATTTGGAGCTAAAATAAAATTTTTCAAACCATCAGCATAAGCCAATAATGCAATATTGCATGACCTATTTGGGTCATAAACGATTGCCTCAACTTTTGCAGGGATATCGAGTTTATTTCTTTTAAAATCGATAACTCTATACTTTTTCTTTACACCGCCACCTCTGTGCCTAACAGTGATCCTTCCGTCATTATTGCGACCAGCTTGAGATTTTTTCGGGCTGGTTAGCCGCTTTGGAGGTTTTGCACTTTTAGTTAAGACGCTGCTATCTATTACAGTCATACTCCGTAGTGCTGGAGTTGTAGGTTTAAATTTTCTTATGGCCATAATCACCTCATTTCATCGCAAAAAACTTTTAAGCCAGTCTTGTACAATCACACAAATACTAAACACCTTTAAAAAATTCGATCTTTTGTCCTTCTTTAAGTTGAACCAACGCTTTTTTAACTTTTGGGGTCTTTCTTGTCACCCTACCAGCACGTTTTGGTTTTCCCGGTGTAATATTCGTTTTAACGTTCAACACTTTTACGTCATAAAGCTGTTCTACAGCTTGCTTAATCTGGTTTTTATTAGCTTTCAGAGTTACATGAAAACCATATCTGTTGCTTTTATCAGTAGCAAACGAAACTTTTTCCGTAATCATAGGTTTTATAAGGATGTCTTCCAAATGCATAATTACACCATTCTTTTTAATAATGTTTCTAGAGCTTCTTTTTCAATTAAAAGATTTTCATATTTCAACGCTTCATATACGCTGAAGCCTTCAACTGCCATTCCTCTGCCATATTGAAGATTTCTAACTGCTTGTATTGCTGGAGAATCCTTACTACTCGTTACAAGCAGTGCGGGCAATAGTCCTTTACCATCCAATAAATTAAACATTGACTTTGTCTTTCCATCAGACTCTATTTTATCAACAACTGTTAATTTTCCAGCTTGTAATTTATCTGCAATAACTGAGCGAATAGCTAGAATCATTGCTTTTTTATTTACTTTCTGAGAATAATCTCTGGGCGTAGGTCCAAAGGTAACACCACCGCCAACCATTAGTGGTGATCTACTTGTACCTTGTCTTGCCCTACCTGTGCCTTTTTGTTTAAATGGCTTGGCACCGCCACCTCTAACAGCCGACCTATTTTTAGTACAAGCTGTACCTTGTCTTCTGTTTGCCAAAATCGCTTTTACTGCTTGGTGAACAACTGGCACATTGATATCTTTTGGCGTTAGACTTACTTCGGTGTCTAATGTACCGGAAGTTTCTAGCTTTGAATTTAACAACGTTATTTCAGTCATAACTTAAGTCCTCATATTCCTTCGACGCTACTTTTTAGTGGCCTTTACAATTTTAACAATACTATTTTTTGATCCAGGAACAGATCCCCGCAGGAGCATATACCCTTTTTCTAGATTAACTTCATGGACCAAAATATTTTGTATAGTTTGTTTTTTATTTCCCATGTGACCGGGCATCTTCTTACCAGCAAATACTTTACCTGGAGTCGCACGATTCCCAATAGATCCAGTAGTTCTGTGAAAATGAGAGCCATGAGCAGCAGGGCCACCTGAAAAATTATAACGTTTGATGACTCCTTGAAATCCCTTTCCTTTTGAGATACCGGTGACATCTGTATATATTTCTGGCTTAAACTCAGTCAACGCAATGGGTTTACCAAGATTTTCTGTCGTTACATCTGAAACAGGAATTTCAGAAAAACGTGACATTTTGTTTTGGATATTTGCTTTTTTAAGTTGACCTTGGGTGGGTTTGTTTATTAACCGCTCACGCTTTTCATTGTAAGCAATTTGATACGCTTCATACCCATCTTTCTGTTTGGTTTTAACCTGGGAAATAAAGTTTGGAATAAGCTTAATGACGGTTACCGGTACATGGTTTCCGCTCTTGTCAAAGACCCTAGTCATTCCAGCTTTAACACCATAGAAAGCAGGCAGGACTACACCATCAATGTTCTTGTTTTCTTCTGACATTTGTCCTCCACAGCATCACCCTGTCATATCAGGGATGCATGCATGGTTTAATAATAACCTAGTACTTTATTTCGACATCAACACCAGCTGATAAATCTAGTTTCATCAAGCTATCTACTGTTTGTTGTGTCGGATCTAGTATGTCGACCAGTCGTTTATGAGTTCGCATTTCAAACTGCTCACGAGATTTTTTATCTTTATGAGGCGACCTTAGAACTGTAAACTTATTTATTTCTGTTGGCAAGGGAATAGGACCTACAACACGAGCACCAGTCTCCTTAGCCGTTTGAACGATTTCACCTACCGAATTATCCAACAACCCATAATCGTATGCTCTAAGCTTAATTCTCAGTCTTGATGCCTTCATCTTATCTGTTTCCCTTCACATTAACTTTCATCTTTAAAATCATATCTAATTACTTGTTAATAGTTAAAGTGTCAATACTAAAATCAAATTGAAATATTGACAATCTATTTATTCAAGAATGTCAGTAACTGTACCAGCTCCGATGGTTCGACCACCTTCTCTAATCGCAAATCTTAGACCCTTTTCCATGGCAATTGGGGTGATCAATTCTGCCTCAAAAGAGGTATTATCACCTGGCATAACCATTTCTACGCCTTCTGCTAGCTTCACAGCTCCAGTCACGTCTGTAGTTCTAAAATAAAACTGTGGTCTGTATCCTGGGAAGATTGGAGTGTGACGTCCACCTTCATCTTTAGTCAGAATATAAACTTCTGCTTTAAACTTTGTGTGAGGAGTTACTGTGCCTGGAGCAATAATACATTGTCCACGCTCAACTTCTTCTCTTTTTAGACCTCTAAGTA
>JADHTQ010000034.1 GCA_016784965.1 Bacteriovoracaceae bacterium
TATGCCTATACTTTTTAATGAAATCTTCTGTCGAAATCGGTGTCAATCTTTACTCCTTGATTAATTCAGGAGTATTAAACTACACAATTACAATTTGGCCAATACGCGGCCCGCATCTCTTGCCCGAATTGGTATAATAGCTACTTCGTTTAAATTTGCTGTAAGGCTTAACTTTTAGGAGCTTCTTAGAGTCAATGTATGATTGCTGGTATATAAAGGGCGAAAAGTGAAAGCGAGCAGCAAACGTCAACCAAAGGATAGTTCCAGGAATGGGGATGGTGCCGGCCTCGATTTTAGAGATGGTGCTTTGGGTGGAATCTAGCGTGTCGGCCAGTTCATCTTGAGATAGACCAGCATTTTTTCTTATTGCTCGAAACATTTTAGCAAAATTTTCGGCCATTGCCTTCTCCAGTTTGTAAGCGGCGTCCATTCTAATCACAACGATTGTAAATGGCAATAGTGATGGTGTCAGGGCGGCCCAAGAAGTGCAAAGAAAGTCGATACTGACTATCTTTGCACTTGCAGAGAGATTTCTGCATTAGTTCAACTTAGTACAAATAGTACTAGGTTTGACCTTGAGCTGTTGACACAAGTATACCAAGTTTAAAAGGGGTAGGTCGAGCTTACCCTCTTTTAGCAAGGTGTACCTGCTAGGTGGCATATCCATTATCACAGCGGTCTGTGCATCTGTGAGGTTGTGCTTTTTAGAAAGCTGAATAATGTTATCCCAAATTGCATTTAAGGTGTTTTGTTGTTCCATAAGTTCTAATGGTAAATCAGAGTAATCCGTAATGCAAGAAACATTCCCAGGCGACTTAAAAAAGCAGTCAAAGGCCTTCTGTGTAGTCCTGCGTTGGGTGCCACGGGCACTGTAAAATAATTCGTATGATAATCATTATGGATATAGATCAGGCCCAATATGCACATTGGCTGAACTCTCAATAAAGTCTTGGTACGCCTTGATTTTTGCTGCAAGTTGTGAGTTTTCACCAAAAAGTTTGTTCGCATGCTCTTTTGCTTTGGCAGCGATTACTACAGTGTTGGCGCGGCCAAGTTTGGCCCTTAGTTTTGTTTTTCGTTTTAATTTTTGATCTTCTTTGACTATTTTTCTAAAGATGGAAAGCATGTGGCCTAGCTGTACTTGAGAGTTTACCTCCAGCATATCGACCACAGAGGAGATGGAGTCCATGCTTTTTAGGTAGGAGATGAAAAAAAATAAAAAATCTATCTGTTCATCAACGCCACCATCTTCTCTTCGGGCCTTCACTAAAAGTTTGGTCAGATAGTCATAATCGGCAGTCATTTTTTTAGGTTTAGGGGCAGGGTAGGCCTTTGCAAGTTGGTCGACAAAAATCGAAATGGCATCATTGGCCAATGCACGTTTGATGCTTAAGTGCATCTGGATCTCTCCCCGGGCCTTTTTGACATCTTTTAAATGGCTTTTTTGTAAAGATGAACTGGAGTAATCTTTTTTGATGGTTGCAGCTGGATTTTTTTTATTTTTTACAATTTTTAGACCCAGGTTGCGTAGCGCATCATAAGAGTGGTTGAGGGCCACCTTACTTGGTAAAAAAGTTCCAGACTTATTGCTGACTAAACTTACTTTATCTTGTTCCACAACTATTTCTCCGGCACCGATTACTTCAAATTTATTTATTTCTATGTTTTGGGCCTGTGCAAATTCATGCAAGGATGCATGAAGGCTTCTATGGGATACAAAAAAGGCCTCATCGCCACTTAGATCAACGTCTTTGTTTGGAACTCGTGGTGCTATGGTCAGGTATACTTTGGTGCCACTTGCCGCTTGCACTCGAGATACAAGATACACGTGGGTGCCAATTCTTTGGTGGAGTGCTTTTAAAATTTTTTTGTTGGAGTGGTGTACTGGTGTAACATCTCCCCATGAGTCTATCTCTCGTTTTTCTCTTTTTTCGATGTGAATTTCCAACGCTGGTAGGGTAGATGCTTGGTGCTCAAGTTTGGCCACTGTTAGTTGTGCTTTGAGAGACTTTATTTTTTCTAGTGATTGCAAACATCCGTCAGGTGCTTGTGACCAAGCAGCAGAGATAATCCAGGCAGTAGCAATACTAAGTTTTAGCAACCAAATTATATTCATAACTGATCCATTTAGTATAGTAAGATATACAAACTCTAGCGCACAAAATATAAGTAACGATTGCAAAATGATGAATAGAACAAAATAGTTGAAAAATTTTTTATTTGTAAGGTTTTTTTAACTTACAAATTGCCTCAATTATAGGTGTGTAGCCAGTACACCGGCAAAGATTGCCGGCTAGGGCATGTTTTATTTGCTCAATATTTGGGTCTGGAATTTCTTTTAATAATTCAGTGGCAGCAACTACCATTCCCGGAGCACAGAATCCACATTGAAAAGTATTGCTATCGATAAACGCATGTTGGAGGGGGGTTAAATCGTTTTGCATCAATCCTTCTAAGGTGGTAAGCTGCTGTCCTTCAACCTCTGCACATAGGACTAAACAACTTTTAACACTTTTGTTGTCTATCAAAATTGTGCAGGTCCCGCAGTCTCCTCGCTCACATCCACACTTGGGGCTTTTGACCCCCAGCTTGTCTCTTAGCACGTGTAGGAGCACTTCATTGGGTTTTACCTCAACACTTCTTTTTTCACCATTTAATACAAATGATACTTTCATCTTTTATTACTCCTACAAAAAATTTGTGCCATAACTTGGACCAATGCCTTTAAGCCTGGCAATAGAAGCCAAAAGTGCTCTTTTAAACATTACCTGGCACATGTGGGTGCGATACTCTTTGGTGGCCCTTATGTCGGTTATGGGAGAGATAACTGTGGGAATTTTTTTCATCACCTCTTCTATGAGTTTGTCATCTACTAGCTTGCCATCTAACATCTTTTCTAAATTTAAAGGCCTAATTGGGGTGGGCCCCACTGAACCAAAAGATACTCTAAATTTATTTTTAGAGGTGGCCAGGACTGTGACTGTCGCTTGTGCTAGGTCTTCTCCTCTGTATCTTCCAAGTTTAATATAGCAGCCGGCATGTTTTGTGGCCGGTGCTTTTATTTCAATGGAAGTTACAATCTCATCTTTTTTAAGGGTGGTTTTTCTGGGGCCTTTAAACCATTTGGCAATGGGAATAGTTCTTCTTGCTTTTGATCCCACTATTTTTAACTTGGTATCATACACCATCAAAAAGCCACTGCTGTCCATGCAGGGAACTGCTGAGCAGATGTTACCAACCACGGTCGCTCGGTTTCTAATTGCTTTGGAGGCCACCGTTAGTGCTGCTTCATAGATTATGGGGAAATATTTTTTTATAGCTTTGGATGCTATTAAATCAGAAAAAGTAACTAGTGCCCCGATGGTGAGAGCGTTTTTGGTAACAGTTAGCTTTTTTAATTCTTTGATACCCTTTAAATCAATTAAGTTGCTTGGGGCCAGTGCATCTTCTTTGAGATTGCCAATTAGGTCGGTGCCGCCTGCTAGCAGCTGACTTTTTTTATGCTTGGCCAGAAGTTTTTTTGCCTCGTTTAGGGTTTTGGGTTTTAGATAATCAAACTCGCAAGTTATAGTCATACTTATCCTCGCTATTAATTGCTATTAATTAATTAGAAAAAGCAACAATTCTACACATGGAGGATTCTAGCTCAATTCCTTTTAAAGGGAAACAGCCAATCCAAGCTCTTTTATTGCTCAACTTACCAATATCTCCACCTAAGTTTTCAGCGTGAACAATTCTTTGGGGGAATAATTTTAGATGCATCACTTGGTAGTACTCATCTTGAGGAAAATATTCATCCCAAGATTTTGCACCATACTTATCAATCAATAACTGCTCTGCCTCTTTAAATTTTGCTGGATGCCACTGTCTAATGATAGTGTTCATGGGGTGATCGGCACTGCCGCAATCAACTCCAATCCATTTTAACTTCATCTTGATGGCCCATTTGTGAAAATCTTTGCCCGGTCCAGGGTGTTTGACAAAATAGCGAATTTCATCTGATTTGTTTTGATCCCATCCGTATCTATTGTAGCCAGTATTAATAATTAGAATGTCACCTTTTTTGACCTCCACTCGGTCAGTTATCATCTTGGGAGTGTAGAGATCATAGTCTCCGACATCATCAGAAATATCCACGACGACTCCTTCTCCGACCCATTCGTTTAAAGGGACTTTGCCAATGGGCCTGCCCGAGGGATGAAAGTGGATTTCACCATCCATGTGGGTGCCCACGTGGTTACTGGTGGTTAAAATCTGGCCTGAGGCCCCCTGTCCCATGTGAGCTCCGGCTATTCTTTTAAAATACTGGATACCAAGGGGCATATAACTGGGCCATGGTGGTGTATGAATACTCAAATCTTGAGTCAGGTCATACATTTTAAGTTCACTCATAAATTTAAAAAAATCTTGTTCAGTCATAGCTAACTCCTTGGTCTATCTATCTTATAACTTGTCTGCAAATCCTGTATATGCTTTTTTAAAGGGGTCCATGGGGGCACTTAAAACCCCGGCGCCAACTTGCCCGATCCCCGGTTTTTTATGGGCCACTCCGGTATCAATAAAGGGGAGCACATTTTTTTCCACTACTTTGATGACATCAATGCCAGTTGGGGTGCCCCTAAAATTTAAATATGGTATCTGATACATGTTATTTTCTGCGATTGAAATTTCATACATGGCGAGTGTGTAGTTTATGGCGTCACTGGTGGTACCTCCCACAAATTGGACAATGGCAGGTGATGCGGCGATGGCGAAACCTCCTAGTCCGTTAGTTTCAGTAATAGAGCTATCTCCGATATCTGGATTGGCGTCTTCTTTAGAGTACCCTGGAAAAAACAAAGCATCGGGCACTGGTGCCTCTGCTGTAAACCACTCATCACCTGTTGCTGAGAGTTGGATGCCAAACTCGGTGCCATTTCTGGACATAACTGTGACTAAGCTACTATTTTTTACACCTCTGGCAGCATCCAGTGAGGCCTTGCAGGCAGGCATGGAGAGATTTAAAAAGAAGTGGTCGTTGCCATTTATAAAACTTAACACTTCAGCTACCACTGAGGAGTTATCTGTAGTTTGCACAATTGCTGGGGCCAGTTGGCGATACAAAAGGGAAGTGCCAGCGCGATTTCTGTTGTGAACTTCATCGCCCATATGCAATGCCTGGGCAATGATATTTTTTAAATCAATTTTTTTAAGCTTGGCAATTGCTCGCTTTAGGGCAGGGTAGAGATCACTTTCCATCCACTTAAGTTTTTTTATTACATCCGCTCCATAGGCCCCGTAGCGCAAGACCTTGCCAAGCCCCTCATTCATGGTGCAGTAGGCGCGATTTTTATATTCTTCATTTTCGATAATAAAAACTGGCATGGAAGCAGAAACAATGCCGGCCATGGGACCAACTGTGCTGTGGTGGTGGCAGGGAGCAAACTTTATTTTACCCGAAGCTGCAAGAGCAATTGCAGTTTGTTCATCACTTGCCATCCCTTCATAGATAAGTGCTGCCATAACGCCGCCTCTCATCGGGCCACACATTTTCTCCCAGGTGATGGGTGGGCCTGAGTGCAAAATTAAATTATCTTGCATGCCAGGAATGACATTTTTGGCGATGTCCATGCCTACAAGGCTTGGTTTGCTGTTTAACACTCGCTCTAGGGCCTGTTGATTGGCCTTGTTGATCTCACCTTTATAGTTATCAATTTTATCTTTAAGGGTGTGATCTATTTCTACAGGCGGCTTCCAATCAACCTGCACCGAGCTCACACCTGCTTTAGTTAAAGTTTCATGAAATGACTTAAGACCGATGTTGACTACATTAAGTGGTGAATCAAACAAATTGTTCATTATTTACCCCCTTTTAAAACTGAAAGTGCAAGTTTGAGAGCTTTTGCGTTTGAGGGGGCAACCACTACTTGGAGCTTAGTAAGTGCAGTTACTACTTGAGCTTTAATTTGGGGATCATTGTCGGTTCCGGTTACGCTGCAGATGATGGGTAGCAGGCGACTTTGTTGTTTACAAAGGTCTTGTGCCTTTTCAATAGTGGGCACTAGTTCATCAAGGGGGCTCAAGTTGGCGCCATGGCCTAGCACCAGATCTAGTAGGATTACCGCCACCGATGGGTCTTGTGCTTCTTGAATAATTCTTTGATTGCGCAGGGAAAAATCAATCATGGGATGGGGCCTACCGGCAGTAAACTCATCTTCGCCCAAATCGATGATGGTGTGTTTTTCACTGCGATGGACATCTTTTAATTTGTTTACTCCCTCTACCGGTGCGGCCGAATATAGATCGGGTAAATAACTAGAGGCAAGAAGTTGTGCTTCATAGCTATAAGTTCCTCCCGAAAAAAGCGCCCTTAAATATTTCTGCTGTGGTTTTAATTGCCTACTCAACTGAATTACAGTTTGTTGTAGGCCTTCAAATTCTGCTAATTTGTTTGCTTTAAAGTCACAAAGAGCTGCCTCACTAAATTTTCCACAATGCTCAAGGGCCAAATATGCCGCTTCTTCCAGTGTGTCTGCTGCAATCATGCCCAGAGATTCAACTTGCTCAGAGGAAGCACCAAGAAACAGGGCAACTACTTTTTTATCAATTGTTTTAACTAATGCACCAATTTTATCCAGCACACTTGGGTGGGGTGGTTTGGAAACCAGTAGGATAACTTCTGTGTTTGGGTCGGACTTTAACATAGCTAGCGCCTGCAAAAATGTAGTGCCTCCGACTTGCTCTTTGATATCTCTGCCACCGGTACCTACGGCTTGGGAGATTCCTCCGCCGTTGTTTGAAATCAAAGTAGTCACACTTTGAAGGCCGGTGCCAGAAGCTGCTACCACTCCAATGTTTCCTCGGTTTACAACGTTGGCAAAGGCCAGTGGCACCCCATTTATAATGGCCGTCCCACAATCAGGGCCCATAACCAGCAGACCTTTTTTTGCCCCAATTTTCTTTAGCTCGATCTCATCTTCTAAAGAGACGTTGTCAGAAAAAAGCATTACGTTTAGACCATTTGCCAGTGCCTTTTTTGCCTCAGAGGTGGCATATTTGCCGGCAACAGAAATTAAGGCAAGGTTGGCCTGTGGCATTTGCTCGATGGCCCCCTCTAAGCTTTTTGGTAAAAAATCCACTGAGTCGTTGCTGCTTTTATCAAAAGCACAAAGGAGCTCATCAGCTTTATCCATCGCCTTTTTAATTATCTGTTGGTCACTTGCCTCGGCGACTATTATGAGATCTGCATCAGTTGTTTTTTCAAATTCATCTAGGTAGAGACCCGCATTTTTTAAAATGGACTTATTCTCTGTTGTTGCCATGACTACCGCGGAGTTTAGGGATTCGTGCAGACGATTAATCTTTTGGGCCATAATCATTAGTGCTACTGAATCGTAATATTTACCAGTTTTTATTATTGCTTTAATTGCCACTGATGTCTCCTTTGTATGCTCAAGATCAGACCCACAAGTAGATCTACCCCGGACGTGCTGCCAAGATTTGTCACTTCATTTACACATTGATTAAGCTTTTTTGTGGTGGGGTTAATGTCTGTTAGCACTTGTATCAACTGCTTGATCATGCCTGTATACTTTTTTTGTACTGTCCAAAAAAACATATTGTTGGAAATTAAATTATCCGATTTGGCCATATCTGCAATGACATTTATCTCTGGCAGTTTGGCACTATCCATAATTGGAGTAAGCAATATAATGGCAATGATGCTTCCAAGTAAAAAATCATCACCACTGGGGGTAAGACCTGGGCCACAGCCTCTAAGTCCTTGTGCTCCTTGAATCCAATGGGGAGAAAAAAACTTGTCGATATCTTTTGTCACTTTAATTTTAAACTCGCGCTCAAAGGGGTTGGTGCTAGCTGCTTGTTTGGTTTTATTATCAAGTAAAAAGCTAAGACCTGCATCTTGAGAGTAAGCACACACTTGCTTTTTTACACTTTGAATGTTGTGCTCAAGCTGCTCTAAGGTGTAATTTTTGGGCAGCTCAAATGTGGAGACGTAAGTTTTACAGTCGTCACAGTCGGCCTTTGCAAATGAGATTTGTGTCCTGGAGGTTTTGGCGATAAACTGGTGATCAGTGATGATCAAAGAGGTAACACTGGTAAGGTCGCTTGCAAAATAGTCAAAGACCAGGTGGTTTGGTGCATCTGTTATAGGTGTTTTAACCAGTGAAACTATATCTTTTTTACCTCCAAGGCCTGTAAAGTTAATTACATTTTTAAAAGTGGAGTGCAATTTATAGCTACCAGTTTCAAGGGAGTCGCCATAAGACAATAATCTCAAGATTTGCTCCAATCCTATTGCATCTTCTTAAGTTGCTTGACCATATGCTTGAACTCGGGGGTGTCGGCGCGCTTTAGAAGATGAAACAGTAGGGTTTCGGTATTTAAAATATGAGCACCGGCCTGCCTCATCAGCTCAAGCCCATTTTCCCATTTAAGTTTTGTAGTAGACAGTACGGCATCTTTTAAAACGATTACGATATATCCTTGATCTAGTAAATCTAAGGTAGTTTGCAAAACACAAATTTGGGTTTCAAGCCCTGTCACCACCACTATGGGCCTGGAGTTATTTTTTAAGTTTTGCTGAAATTGCTCATCCCCACAACAACTAAAAGTGATCTTATCAGTAAAAACCGGGGCATCTCCCCACGCTTTTAACACTTCTGAGTCAGTATCCCCTAGACCTTTTTTGTAGTGTTCAGTGCCAATCATTGGCACTTCCAATTTTTTAAACATTTCAATCAGCAGTAGGATGTTTTTGTGAGCATCTTTTACAATAGATTTTTTTAGAATTTTAAAAAAGCTTTGTTGATAATCAATCAACAAAAAAAGTACATTTTCCGGTGTCAGTTTTTTCCACATATCTTTCTCCTTCAAGTAAAGGGTACTCCTATCCATTTAGGTAAAAGAGATATCCTCCCAAATATAGGCGAAAATTGGAAGTGAATTCTTGGGGGGGCACCGCAGCACAGGTGGCAGCTATCCCCCCGGCGCAATAAACGAATATTGAGGGCCAGCACTCGTTTGTTCTAAATAATAATTTACGCTCTTTGGCAATGTAACACTGTCTCCCTGCAACATTTTTTGTACACCCAGCACTTTAACAGCTGCTCTAGCATTGCACCCAAAACACAATTTTCTGATATTTTCTTTAGAGCTATCACCACCTTTGGAGATAGGCCTTAAATGATCGTACTGCAAATTTGTTCTGCTTTGACATCGCTTCCCAGAAATTGGAGAAATACCTTCGCATCTATTTTGGGCCCTTTTATCTACATGCTCTTTGACAACTCTCGTGATATATCTTTGATTCTTAGAGTGTTTAGTTGATCTGCGCTTATCTTTGGCCTTTTTGTTTTGTTCAATATGTCGGTCTATCAAAGACTCGATAATCTCCAGCTCAGTGCAGCCTTCAAAGTCATCACTTATGTTTTCAAGCTTTCTTAATAGATGCTCAGGGAGTGTAATGTTCAACGATCGAGGCAGAGGATTATCGGCCAAAAAATTTAAAATATCTTTTGCCTGTCTACTAGATTTACCACAAACTTTTTTTACAACATCGTCTTTGTTTTGTTGTTTATTATTTTTAAAAAATGAATAGAGAGAGGCAGCCGTTGTCAGGCTCAGACTGCCATCTTGAATTTTTTCTTTGATGATGGGAGAGGCCTTAAAGGCCCGGACAACCTTCACGCGAACTGCTGCTTCACAGTCTGAATACTTAAGAATTCTCGTACAAAATTTATATAGAGATGGCACACCGTGATCAATAAAAACTTTTCGTCGATCGATCTCCTCGAGGTAACTTAAAACTTCTGAAGCGATAAGTTTTTCCTCTTTAACTTTTTTTACTACCTGTACAATAAGCTCTTTATCACTAAGTGTATTAATCATTTTTTCCTCCAAAGTTTCATAAAAAAAAACTAACACAATTGTGATCAATTGACTAATGTAAGAAAATGCCAAAAGACCCTTCAGAAGCCGGGCAAGGCTTATGAAACAGCTCTTGTTAGTAGCACAATAGCCTCTATTTGGGCCACTACTTTAAAGAAGTGAAAAAGTTGTTATTTTTTTCATTTTGGAAGCTTCTAAGACGTTAAAAGACCTCAGTATTTTTGTAAAAAAAAACTGTCATCAGCAAATTTGTGCTATCTACACTAAAATGCTCATTGCCATTTTGCATAATAAGTACTAAACAGTGCGGATGAAACGGACAATAATCTATTATATTTTTGTAATTTTACTACTGATACCTATGGCGGTGCGGGCACTAGAGCTTAGACCTGGTGATATAATCTTAAAATCGCTGCCGTGTTATTCCTGTTCCATTATTGAGAGTGAGTCGGAGAGTTCATTTTCTCATTCGGGGCTTCTGATTAAAAATGAGCAAGATGAATTGGTAGTAGCTGAAGCTCTCGGAAAGGTCAGGACACAGACTATCGAAGATTTTTTAGATCAGTCGGCCCAAAATAAACAGATCGTTGTTGTGAGGTCAATTGAACTTGCGCAAATCTACCAAAGAAGTAAGCAGCAGTTTAAAAAAATTAGCGATACTTTGACCAACTTGTTTTACACACACTACAATCAACTTCCATTTGACTCACGCTACCTGTGGGATAATTTCTCTGAGAGCGGCCAGGAGCTTTTGTACTGCTCGGAGATGATCACTAAACTATTAAACAGGGTATTGACCAAAAAAATCAGGCCAACTCCGATGAGTTTTGATAGAAATTGGCAATATTGGTATGAATACTTTGATGGAGATGTCCCTCAAGGTAAATTGGGCAACTCCCCTTCGGATTTTGTTAATCCTGAGCTCTTTTTTCGACTGAATTAAATATATTTAGTATTATATTTAGTATCGACGAATTGGCATTTCTAAAGACTTTCGATGGTCATAATGAAGCATACTTTCACTGGCAACTTTATTGCAATCACAAATAGTGCATCCATCGATATTTATGTAGCATTTGTAGATATCGTCAGTGTCACATACAGGCTGATATGGACATTTTGCCCACGATGATGATGCTTGATACTGTTGATGTGAGCATCCTACCAGCAATACCAATAGGAGGCATTTTTAAACGCAGTCATCTTAAACTATCTCCAATAAAGTTGACCAAACAACTCGTGTAGTAAAATACGACCTTTTTGTATCAGAATCATATGAAAAAAGATAAGATACCTTAATATTATATAGTATAATTTTTTTTTAAAATTAAAAATATATAAAAAAGGATTTGATATGGGCCTATTTGACAAAATGAAGGGTGAGTTAATAGATATAATTGAGTGGACCGATAAGGAACCAGAGCTGTTGGTACATCGCTTTATTCGCTACCAAAACGAGATAAAGATGGGGGCCAAGCTCATTGTAAGGCCTGGGCAGCGGGCGCTATTTGTGCGCGAGGGTAAATTGGCCGATCTTTTTGGGCCTGGAACTCACACTTTGCAGACCAAAAACTTGCCCATTATGTCAACCCTGTCTGGTTGGAAACATGGATTTAATTCACCCTTTAAGGCGGAGGTGTACTTTGTCGATACCACCGAGCAGTTGGATAGAAAGTGGGGAACTCCAAATCCGGTTATGTTGCGCGATCTGGACTTTGGAATAGTAAGGCTTCGCTGTCGAGGAAATTACTCTTACAAAATAAGTGATAAGGCCAAGCTTTTATCGAGATTTGTGGGGGCCGGTGAAAAGTTTTATGCCGACGCCATTGAGGGGCAGATTAAAACGAAAGTAGTGTCATCATTTTCAGATGCCATCGGAGAGCTTAAAATTCCGGCCTTAGAGCTTGCCGCTCAATACGATGAAATTAGCAGTTGTGTGAAAGATAAGCTGGTTGTCCACTTTACACGCCTAGGCCTTGATCTACTCTCTTTTACTCTAGAAAATATTAGTCTACCTGAAGCCGTAGAAAAGGCCATGGACGAGCGAGCTTCCATGGGAGCTGTGGGAAATATGAATCAATACTCACAATTTCAACAGGCCAAGGCCTTGCGAGACGCCGCCTCTAACCAGGGCGGGGCAGGTTCTATGATGGGTATGATGGTAGGAGGACAGCTTGGTGGTGCGGTTTCTGGGGGACATGCCAGTAATGCTGCTCCAAAAGTAGTTGTAAAATGTCCAAAGTGTAATGCTCAATCACCTGAAGGCTCAAAGTTTTGTGCTAGTTGTGGCGGGCAGCTTGCCTCTGATCTTGTAAATTGTATAAAATGTAAAAGCTCAATTCCAAAAAATACAAAGTTTTGTCCCGAGTGTGGATCACCTCAGGAAGTAAAATGTAGTGGATGCAACATTGTTCTAGAAGCTGGGGCCAAGTTTTGTCCAGAATGTGGGGCCAAACAATAATGCCTAATAAATTTTAATCACTAGAGTAATTTATGAAAAAATATCAAAAGACTTTAATTAAGTATCTCCCCTTAATTAGTTTTGTCTCATTTATCTGCTACATCGTTTGTATCGAAGTACTTTTTGCTCGCACTGGAGGCGGAGGCGGCTTTAGTGGTGGGGGAGGTCGCAGTGGTGGAGGCTTTGGTGGTGGTAGCGGTGGGGGCGGCGGCGGCGCTGAGATCATCTATTTAGCAATGCATCTGATACGAGGACTTATTTATTTGTGTCTCCACAGACCTCTAATAGGTATTCCTCTAACTATATTTGTAATTTATGTTGCCAACAAGATGATGAAGCTATCTGCTTCTGGGTATCAGTCCAAGATGATTTCTCGGTACGGCAAAATGCAAACGAAGCTAGAGCAAGTGGCGCAATTTACCAAAATTAAAAAAAGAGATCCAGCATTTGATGAGCTTGCATTTGTTCGAAATATCATCAAAGGATTTGTAAAAATTCAAAATGCTTGGGGCAAAGAAAACCTAAAAGCTGTACGAACTTTGATGTCAGATGGGGCCTATGAAAGGCTATCTACCAATTTACAAATGAATCGAGCAAGCCTCAGTGTTAATAAAATGGAGAACTTAAAAGTAATTGATGCTCAAATTGCTGCAGTTAAATGTGGCAAACATTTTGATACCATCCATGTTGCCATCACAGCTTCAGCTAACGATTATCATATAAACCCCAAAACCAACAAGAAAAACTATCAATTTGATGAACCTATATTTACAGAGTTTTGGTCTTATATAAGGCGCCCTGGAGCTAAAACTCTAAATAAAAAAGGGCCAGTTGATGGCTTTTGTCCCAATTGTGGAAATCCGCTTGCGCTTTCTGATAAGGTTCAGTGTGATTCATGTAAAGCAGTAATTACTAGTGGGGAATATGATTGGGTGTTATCGGAGATTACTCAAGATAGTGTCTTTGGTGGTGAGCGCGACAGACAGATTACAGGTCTTGGGCAGTTGATGGAAAAAGATGAAGAATTTAATGTCCAACATATGGAAGATCGCGCCACCGTTGCCTTTTGGCGCTACCATGCGGCCCAATTTTTTGCCGATAAAAAATACATTGTTAAATTGGCCACTTCTAGCTTTGTCAAAAAAGTTGCCTTTGAATTTCAAAGTGACAACAAAGGCAGAAGAACTTTTTATAAGGATGTGGCAGTCGGTGCAGTCGACGTTTTAGGTTTCGAGCTTGTCCAAGGAAATGATGGATTTGATAAATGTAGCGTAATTGTTACTTGGTCAGGACATCTTGAAACCAAACCCTTAAACCAGGAGTTGATTCCAGATTTTGATAAATCAAGTTTGAAAAAGTCACTACTTATATTTATTAGGCACACCGGCCAGTCATCCTCACTAAAAAAATCCCTGTCTGCCAATCATTGTTTTGGTTGTGGTGCTCCTGAGATGATTTCAGATAGTCCAAGTTGTGAATACTGTGGGCGTGCACTTAACGATGGACATGGCGACTGGGTGCTGTCAGATGTACAACCATATTCGCTAAGTAGGGGGACCCGGGTTACAAGGTCAACTGCAGCGCCTACTGCTGCTGCTGCTTCATCTTCTGCACTTGCCCCTGATGATTTAGTCACTGCTTTGATCTGTCTTGCCATGGCAGATGGTAATATTGATGAAAAGGAAAAAAATATTATTCGTGATGTGGCCAAAAAGAGCAATATAAGTAGGCAAAAGTTAAAACAATTAGTAGCTAGGGCCCGCAGTGAAGAAGATTTTACTTTGCAAGTAGCGCAAGGGGCTGCCCTGCATGAGTTAATGGGGCAACTGGTTGATGTTTGTTTGGCAGACGGTCGTGTTTGCTCTTCTGAGCGTAGATTGTTAAAGAAGATGGTAAAGCAACACAATATAACTGACATTGACATTAACCAAATGATAAAACAAAAAAAGCGCAATTTGTTTAAAGAGAAAAAGGCACAGTACAAACAGACCAAACGGGAACTTAAGAGTTTAAAATAAATATTTAGGAGTTTTGGATGAGTGATTTAAATGATGATGTAAAAGACAAGGTGGCCAAAGAGGTTTTTGAAGAAGAAAAGAAGATGAAAGAAGAAGTTGTTAAGGAGGAGTTTAATAAAAGCCTAAGTGAGATGAGTGGTGTCCCAAAAGACAAAGTTGATGAAATCGCAACTGAGACTGAAATAAATGAAGTTACTACCAGGGCCTTTAAAAAGGGTGTGCTAATTGTAGGAACTTTTGTTTTAGTGTTAGTAGTTTTATTTGCAATTATAATGAAAGTACTATTTTAAAGATGCCAAACAATTTATTTTAAGTCGAGATGAGTGATGAGAAATGTTATCAACTTTAACCATTTAGAATGCTTTTTTTCATTGGCAAAAACCTTAAGTTTTTCTAAGACTGCCAAACAGTTGATGATTGCTCAACCTGCGGTTTCCAAGCAGATTAAAGCACTGGAAGCACAGTTTGGTATGCAGCTATTTTTGCGCACCAAACATATGGTCCAACTCACGGCCACAGGAAAGCAGCTGTATGATAAAATCTATCCCCTTTATCACGAAATTAACAGCAGAGTCGAAGATATAACCTCAAGTGTAGGTAAAATTAAAGGAAAAATAACTTTTGGATGCTTGGAAGAAGTGGGGGAAAAAGTATTTATTCATGCCTTAAATGAATTCAAAAAACAAAATGAGCTAATTCAATTTGAGGTAAAGTTTTTAAAGGCCTTTGAGATAGTTGAAGGGATAAAAAATGGGACCCTTAATTTGGGAATTGTTCCGGATAAGATTTTACAAGAAGAAATAAGAATTTACGAAATTCTAAAAGAAGAGATTATTTTAACTACTAATGCCAAAAATGCCGCCAACAAAATTACTAAGGTTACTGACTTGCCCTTTGTGCTATATCGTGAAAATGATCCTCTAACCATGTTTTACCTAAAAAAAGTCTACCCCAAAAGTAAACTTAACAAACTGAATGTCGAATTTAGTGTCAACTCCCACAAGGCAATGCTGGAGGTGCTTAAAACTCATGATGTCTATGCCATCTTACCAACTCTTAGCATCCAAAATGAGCTTAAAAATAAAGAGCTAATAAATGTAGGAGTAAAAAACCTGGAGACTAAGCTTTATCTGATTCATCTAGAGCAGGAGTATCTAGACAAAAAGGTTGAAGTTTTGCGCGACTTTATAAAAAGTTATGTCAAAGAACATTTTGCATGAAACAGAGTCTCTACGGTACAGTTTTGTGCATAATTGTCACCACCATTTTTTCTTTTCACTACATAGCTGCCAAACATATTTTGGCCTCCTCCGTCTCACCATTTGCCCTTTCGGCTTGGAGAGGATTGGTAGGCGGTGGTTTGATACTGTTTTACTTTAGAAAGAAGTTTACAAGTAAAGACATATTTAAAGGCAATGTCGTATCAATATGTCTAATGGCGTTTTTAGGATTTTTTATCAACCAAATATTTTTTATGAAAGGCCTAAAACTGACCACCCCCCTAAATACGGCGATCATCTCCAACACCATTCCCATCGTCACTCTACTTTTTGCAGGTCTGCTTGGCATTGAAAAAGTCACCACCAAAAAGGTTGTGGGAATTGGTGCAACCTTTTTACTTGTAAGCTACCTGATTATAAGCGGCAACGGTAATGAAACAGTTTATTTTTTTAATCTTGGAAATTTGTTAATTCTCTTAAATGTGATGGCCTTTTGCCTGGCATTTGTACTGGGTAAGAAGGTTCTAAAAAACAACTTCCCCTTTGAGCTTCTTACCGGATTGATGTTATTTGGCGGAGGATTTCTAATGGTCTTTATCGCCAATAAACACATGGTTGATATATACAATTTTGCCAGTGGCAGTTTAAATAATACCTTGCTTGTTCTGTTTGAAATCATTATTTCAACTTCCATCGTCTATCTACTAAACTTAAAAGCACTCCAACTGATGAATGCCACCAAAGTCGCCTTTTTCATCTACCTCCAACCAATCATCACAGGTATCAGCGACTTCTTTATAAGAGGCAGTATCCCACAAACGGAGTTGTTTTTTATCTTTCCAGGTATTTTAGTGATAGGTTTTTTGGTGGTATCCCAAAAATCTGAATAAATTTTTTACAGATCTACTTACCCTTTAGGGAATCAAAAAACAGCCCTAAGAATTTGCGCAAAAGAGGCGTTTCAATAGTAATAGATTGGTGTGGGCAAAGTTCCTGGCAACAATAACAGCGAATGCATGTATTGTAGGTATATTGCGGAGGAATCTTTTGGTTGTTATTTTTCCAGTCGATGCTTTTTGGCGCCGTTGGACACATCTGGACACAGAGTCCGCACTTGGTGCAGGTATCGTTTATGATTACCGGTTTGGGCACTAGGTGGTTGTTGAAAAATTTTAAAAAGGGCCCTGGTTTGTAATGATTTACGGGAGTTCGTTTGATATTGAAGTCTTGATTTTTTAGATCGGCCAAACTGTCGCCTAAAAGCTCTATTTCATCTTCTTTGTAAGTGCCGGCGCCAAACTCTGCGCCAAACTTGGTAGTTGGAACAAATTCCGGATCGATATCAATCAGCCGACAAACGGTGGCATCTAAGGCGATGGGGTCATCTGAAAACAACAAAATGTTCATCTGTTTTGGATTGCCACCTCTTGGGCCATTGCCTTCCATCGCTTGGATTCCGTCCATCACGTACAAGCGGGGTTTTAAATACATATTTAAGTCGAGTAACATTTTGGCAAAATCAGTGGCATCTGGCAGTTTAACGTGAAATTCGGCCTTAAGTAGTCCCGGAACACATCCAAATTGATTTTTCACACAACCTGTAAGGCGCTCAAGTCCATGGGTTTTAAGCTTGGGCAAACTAATGATTCCATCACTAGCGTGCACTCCAGAAGCTATAGTAAATTTTTTATTTTGTTTTCCCTGCTCGAAGTAGACATTAGTTTCACTTTGAAAATCAGCAAGTTCAATATCAAGTTTGTCTGCCACCTCTGCTAGACCTGTTTTTTTAGCTGCAGCCTGCGTGCTACCAATGGCCGGAGAGTCGCCATACACAATGCGACATTTAGAGTGCTTTTTTATAGTTTGAGCAACTGCATGAAAAACCACAGGGTGAGTTGTGACACATTTGTCGGGATGTTCTCCGACTAATAAATTGGGTTTAAGCAAAATTGTTTCATTGTCAAATACAAAGCGGTCAACTCCTCCCAGTAATTCGATCCCTTCTTCCACAGTTTGTTGGACTAATTCGAGGTCATAGGAAGTACATTTTTTAATAACAACTTTTGACATATAGATTATTTAATAAATTATTGGTGGTCTGGGGGAGAGTTGAACTCCCGACCTGCGGGATATGAATCCGCCGCTCTAACCAACTGAGCTACCAGACCAAAAATGTATAGTAATGTGCGGTTAATAATGATGAATGCTATTCAATCTACGCTTAACTGTCAATGTTTTTAGTGGTATAAGCATTTAATGCACAGTGGTTATTTCAATTCATTTATTAAGCACATCGCCTCCTTTATGAGCAAGGCCAATTTATACCCAACCTCGGGCAAAGCTTTCGTAGCAGTTTCAGGAGGCCTTGATTCCATGGCACTGCTCTTTGTCCTCGCAAAAGTCACGCAGGGCAGCCCGAAAAGGTTCCAGGAACCTTTTGAGGTGATTCATATAAATCATGGGACGCGGGATGGGAATGAGGCGGAGGCGCAACTTGTGCAGCGGTTTGCCAAGAAGTTGGGTGTGCGTTGCCATGTGGTGCGGGTGGATTTGTCTGGGGGAAAAGATGGCGAGGTGGGGAATTTTGAGAAGCGGGCCCGTGATATGCGTTATGAAGTGTTTAAGGGGTTTTTGAGGCCTGGGGATATGCTTTATACTGCTCATCATTTGGATGATTCGCTGGAGTGGTCGTGGCTTGCGCAGATGAAGTCTAGTTCGATTTCTTCCTCATTGGGTATTCCGGTTATCAAAGGGCAAATTGCTAGGCCTTTTATGTGTGTTAGTCGGGCGCAAATTGAAAATTTGGTAAGAGTATGTAAAATCCCTCACTGCTTTGATCCTACAAACTTGGATGAATCATTTGAGCGCAATTATATTAGAAATGTCGTTGTTCCCAAGTTGAAGCAAAGGTTTCCGGGTTACCTCAAGCATTATGTATATCGCAGCAATGATCTGGCCCACCGCTTAAATCTTTCTAGGTTCAAGCAGGTTGCTCGAGATCAAAAACAACCACTTTTAATTTATCGCGACGCTATGGGTGGGGTAGTAGTGTACAACCAGCAATTTAGTAATAACTTTGATTGCTATGAAGAGGAAATTGTTGAGGCAATTAAAATGGTCTCTACAAACACTCGCGGGGTTTTGCGCCTGCAGGTAAGTAAAATGTGTGCAGCAGTTAAAAAGGGAAAGTTGGGGCCTCTTAGTTTTTCAGGTGGTGTGCTGGGTTTTATGACTTATGGGATGCTTTATTTTGTTAGTCAGGAGGTGCTAAGCCGATATCAAAAACTTGATCAGCAATTGTGTGAGCTGATTGAGGAAGGTGCGTATATTCCAAAGATGCGGTTGGCTGGCCATGGGGAGCTTAAGACTATGCTAGAAGTTGCCCATCAACGGCCAGGAGAGTTTAGGTATCCCTTTATATGTTTTTCTAACGATGAGAATTTACAAAATATATTGCCCTCAGTCAAAAGGGCGCATCCACTACTTCCTGGCGCAACGCGGTATGCAATAAGTAATAAGATCTGGTTTAATTATGCCCCACGAGTTATTAATTGCCTACAAAGTCGAAAATTTGCGTTATTTAAGTATAATATGAGTATAATGTGATAAAACTATAGACAGGGACTCACTATAGAGTATACATTTTGTAACATTCAAACGAATAGTTAATTTTAAGGATAATAATGAAACCTCAACAGAAAACTTTAACCATGTGGATTGTCGGCATCTTAATGTTTGCCCTAATTGCTAAAATTTTTAGTGAAAAAAGAGAAATTTATAAAAAAATTCAATATTCTGAATTCGTTGCTGCAGTGGAACAAGCCGGAGTCCAAGAAGTTACCTTCAAGGGTAAAAATACTATTATTGGTGAGTTTCGACCAGGATACGGTGGTGCGGGAACTGAAAGCAAACCAGTACGCTTTAGGTTGATTGGTGATACTGGTGAAACGACGTTTAAATTTCTTAGAGATCATAAAATAACTCCCAATTACGAGGAGGAAGAAAAACCTGAATTTTTTACCACGCTTCTGATTAATTGGGGGCCGATGATATTGCTCATTGTCATTTTTTACTTCTTTTTGCGCCAAATCCAGGCGGGGGGAGGTAAGGCCATGAGCTTCGGCAAATCCAAGGCGCGCATGCTCAGCCCAAATGATAAAAAGGTGACGTTTAAAGATGTTGCAGGGATTGAGGAGGCCAAGGAAGAGCTAGTTGAAATTGTCGACTTTTTAAAAGATCCCAAAAAATATACGGCCCTGGGTGGTAAAATCCCCAAGGGTGTAATGCTGGTAGGTCCCCCGGGTACCGGTAAAACCTTACTGGCCCGCGCTGTGGCCGGTGAAGCCGACGTGCCATTTTTTTCCATTTCGGGTTCTGATTTTGTGGAGATGTTTGTTGGAGTTGGTGCCAGCCGAGTGCGAGACCTGTTTGATCAAGGTAAAAAGCATGCACCTTGCTTAATCTTCATCGATGAAATTGATGCTGTTGGTAGGCATCGAGGCTCTGGTATGGGCGGTGGACACGATGAGAGAGAGCAGACCCTAAACCAGTTGCTTGTGGAAATGGATGGCTTTGAGACCAATGAGGGGGTCATTTTAATTGCGGCAACTAACCGGATGGATGTCTTGGATCCTGCACTACTTCGTCCGGGAAGATTTGATAGAAGAGTAACCGTGAGTGTTCCAGATGTTAGAGGTCGCCTTGGCATTTTAAAAGTTCATTCACTTAAAACTCCCCTAACTGAAAAGATAGACTTAGAAGTTATTGCCAAAGGTACTCCAGGATTTACTGGAGCTGACCTTGCAAACTTGGTCAATGAGGCGGCCCTACAAGCTGCCAAATTAAATAAGAAGAAGCTTGAGATGAGTGACTTTGAGATGGCCAAAGATAAAGTGTTAATGGGACCTGAAAGAAAGTCTATGGTAATTTCTGATGCAGAAAAAAGAAATACTGCCTTTCACGAAGCAGGTCACACCATAGTGGGACTAAACCTTCCTGAAACTGATCCCATTCATAAAGTGACAATTATCCCCCGTGGGAATGCGCTGGGGATTACTCAAACTCTGCCCGATGAGGAGCGCTTGAGCTTGAGCTCTTTGAAGGCCAATAACTATGTTGCCTTTTTAATGGGTGGCAGATCGGCCGAAGAGTTAACCTTTGATGAAATCACCAATGGGGCTTCAAACGATATTGAGCGCGCTACAAAGCTTGCTCATAGTATGGTTTGTAGTTGGGGTATGTCCAAAAAGCTTGGGCCTGTCCATTTTACCAAGTCAGGGATTACGCCTTTTTATTCAGGTAGTGAGCACGTGGACTATTCGGAAAAAACAGCTCAGATTATCGATGAAGAAGTTCATAAAATTGTTGAAGGAAATCATAAGCTTTCAGTAGAAATTTTAAGAAAACACCAAAAGGAACTCAACGCTTTGGCCGAAGCTTTAATTATTTGGGAAACACTAGATAATCAACAAGTGACAGATATAATGGATGGCAAAGATATCGGTCTACCTATTATTGATTTAAAACCACCTACAGCAGACGTTGAAGTACCCGATGAGACCATAGTTGAAGAAGTAGATGGTGAAGATGATCAGAGCAAAAAATCCATTTCCAGCATACCGGGTAAAGATCCAAAAGACGATCCCTCTATGGCCTAATTTTTAAACATGTATAGTTTTGACAATATTAAGATGATGGGAGTTATTAACATAACTCCCGACTCATTTTCTGATGGTGGAATTTTTAATACTAAAGCGGCCCTAAAAAAACAAATCGATACATTTAACGACTGGACGGCCTCGATAATTGATATCGGCGCAGAATCTACAGCTCCCTTTAACGATCCAATAACTAAAGAAGAAGAGATTGAGCGCTTTAAAGAGATTTTTATTCCCGTGTTAAATGAGTACGGAAAAGACCTTACAAACACCACCATTTCAATTGATACCTATAGAGCTGCAACTTTTCATTATATATACAAACAGATCAAAAAAATTAATCCGGCCATCAAATTGATCTGGAATGATGTCTCAGGGGTTATAGATGAGCAGTTAAAAGATATGCTACTTGGCAGCTGCCCTGATGTTCAATACGTTTTTTGTCACAATTTGTGCCCATCCTCAGAGCTCGCCTCTAGTCATATGGATAATCCTATGGATTGTGATCCTAAATCAGTAGTGGCAGCTTTAAAAGATTATTTTCAGAAGGCCCAAAAACAATTTGATGATTGGAAGATTGCCCATCGAATAATATTTGATCCCTGTTTTGGATTTTCAAAAACAGTTCCACAAAATTTACAACTTATAAAGGATCTTCCTAGTTTGCTATTTAGTTTCGATCGCAAGATACCATGGTTGCTGGGTATTTCGCGCAAATCTTTTTTAAAAAAATCAATAATTAAAGCAAGCCCAGATAGTTCTATCCAGGTACAAACTGAATATTTACACACTCATATTCTTGCGGCGTGGACATTGAAGGCAAATGGGTATAATCTAATATATAGAGTACATGATCCGGCAGTTTTTTATAATGCTTTAAAGGGAGCCATACTTTGTCCCTAAGACTTAGACAAATAATTATCTACTCCAAAGAGGCCAAGGCATTATCATCCTTTTTAATTCATCTACTGGAGATGGAAGTTGGAGCAATCAAAAAACCTAATATACTTCTAACTCATCAAGAATTTAATATTTTAATAGTGCAAACGGGTGAAGATCACAGCCCCTCCACTAACGATGATATGGCGATTGATTTTTCATTATCTAGTGAGCAAGAATTAAAAGATTTATTTCAAAAGGTTCAGTTTATAAAATATCGGATGCAAAATGGAAAGATGGATGAAGTAATGGTACAGGCCACTTTGGTAAAACAAAATGATGAGTTCTACTTTGAGGTTGTAGATCCAGAACTTAGAAAGTGGCGATTTTCCTATGCGCCACAAGTGCTAACCCATGAAATGGCAAATGTACCATCAGAGCTAGAAAAAAAATCTACTCTTTTATCACCTCCATATCTCCAGTGAGCTTAAATCTATTTTAAAAATAAATAAATAATATGGAATAGGGATTAGAACATGCAACATATCAGTGAAATCTTAAAACAAAATCAGACCACAATGAGTTTTGAATTTTTTCCTCCCAAAAATGACTTGGGAATGCAGGACTTGTTAAAAACGATTAAAGGGCTCATTCCTTTAAAACCGGCCTATGTCAGTATTACTTATGGCGCAGGAGGATCAACTCAAAAGTATACTCACGATTTGTTAGTAAAGCTTAAAGAAGAGACAGAGTTAGTGCTTGTTGCCCACCTAACATGTGTCTCACATACCAAAGATGAAATTTATGATATCTTAACTAAGTATGACCGGGTTGGGATTGATAATATTATGGCCCTAAGAGGAGATCCACAAACTCCAGGGGCTCCATATAAACCGATTCCTGGCGGATTTGAATATGCCTATGAGTTAGTGGAGTTTATTAAAAAGAAGTTTCCCCATATGGGAATCGGAGTGGCCGGATTTTGTGAGGGTCATCCTGAAACCCCCAATCGTCTAAAAGAGATGGAGTATTTAAAAAACAAAGTTGATGCAGGGGCAGATTATATTTGTACCCAAATGTTTTTTGACAATAGAGATTTCTTTGATTTTAGTGAGCGAGCAAGTTTAGTAGGTATTAAAGTTCCAATCATTGCAGGTATTATGCCCATTACTTCCAGCACTAGCATGAAAAGAATGGGAGAGTTAGCACTCGGGGCACGCTTTCCTGCTAAATTACTAAGGGCCATTGCCCGGGCCGACTCGGAAGATTTAGTTAAAAATGTCGGAGAACATTGGGCCACCCAACAGGTGAGTGATCTACTTGACAATCAAGCTGATGGTATTCACTTTTATACATTGAATAAGTCCAAAAGCACTCAAAATATTTATAAATCCATAGGAATCAAAGACTCAAGTTCCCTATAAATTATTATATTAACTTCTTTATGGGGTTGGGCCTGGGCCCAGGTATCCTGGATTAAAACCTACTCCTCGATCTTCTCTAGTCGCTTCAATGCTTTCATACTCTGTGTTAGTAAAAACTGCTCGAAGAGAATCATCTGCTTGATAATATAAGACACTGATGTTTTTTAAGTTACTATTGCCAGCAACATTCGTTCCGGCTTTGAAATCTTGATAAATTGGTGTCATATGAAAGATATCTCTTTGGACTTGTTTGTCCGAGGGATTTACATTAAAGCCCACCTCTTTTTGGGTAACAAGTGCACCTCCAATATAAGTTTCTGGGTTTTGTAAGTTGAGTAGGTATAAATTGTTACTGTTTGAGATAACACTAATAACTACATTATTGGCGTCTGGGGCGCTACTTACTTGAACTTTTTTAGTAATGTTTGTAGTTTGGACGAGTGTATTTGCATCTCCGTTTAAGTTGTTATCGTTGACTGGATCTGCGTTACCCGTGTCTCGAGTTATAGCAGAGCCAGTAACATTTTTAAAGCTGGCCAGTGCAATACTGTTTCTTAAGCCGTTAATTCCTGCGGTATAAACTGTAGAGGAGACCCCATTAAAACTGATGGTGGCATCAGTAATATCTGTTGCATTAAAAATGGTGTTATGTTCGTAGTTATCAGCTGTATTATCAAAGTCGTATGTATAAACATTCCAGTTAGTTGGTGTTTGTTTTCTATACATTACATGAACACTATTGGTGTTTAAATCATATGCATTGCTAATCTCTGTTGCATTGATATTTGATAGAACATTGGTGGAACTTGCATTTCTGTCACAGTTAGGAGCACATCCATTTGGATCTTCTAGTGTAGACCATAACAGATCAATAATATTACCGTCATCTCTGAAAATGGGAACATACCAGCGATTATCATTCTTATTGATAAAAATGCTTCCAGTTTTTTGTGCCCCAGAGGTAGAAGTAAATTGGAGATCGTTGGGAGCATAGCTATTTGTCACCAGAACTCGACTAATATTGGTCAGGCTTTGATCATCATAAAGTTGGTATGAAATATATAAATTGTTGCCATCAACGGCAACTGATAAATCAGTTGGTGGTCTGGTGGCCGCACCTGAGTTGTCAGTTAGAGCAAAGGTTTCTGTGTTGGAATTAGCGTCTATGACTAATGAATAGTCATCACCACTAAGTCGTGTTTGAACTAGGGTGAGTGTAACAGCTCCACTTCTTGCAAAAACGGTATTTAGGGTGGGGCTTGATAAATCATTTACATCAAAAAGTCCCACCACTTCTGTGATGTCGGTATTGTTGGATATCAACTTGTCTGAATCAACAATGGTTACAAAAAAGTTTGGATCAGACCCCCAAGGGCCTGCTTGGCCGATCTGATTGGGGTCTTTTCTATCTGGTGTAGCACAGTTTGCAATATTGTCACCATTGTCGCCCATACAGGCACGAAAACAGACATTTTGATTGTCAAGACCTGGCGGAGGTGTCCAGGTGAGAGTAGATTGATTGGAGTTGTCTATATTGCTCCAAGAGCCATTACAGGCACGAGATATTTGCCACTGGTAGTTTATTATATTTTCAGTTGCTTGAGTTGAGCTGTCAGTGGAAGCTAATGAGTCGAGCAAAAGAGGCACACCCGTTACTATGCGATAGGGTGTTGTGGTTGTAGTTTCCGGTTGTCCACTACCTCCCCAAACTGGTACTGCATTATAATTTCGGATTGTGATATTAGGAAAAACTACCGACATATCTAGGCTAAGTGCTGAGGTATGAGGAATATCTTTGCTTGTAAGTCTTAGGGATGTATTGCTGTTGTCACTAGTAACTAGCGTTTCGGGGATAGTGTATTTAACAGTTATGATGTCGTTAACAGTGTTGTTTAATCGACGAATGAGATCAACATTCATATCTGAGATGGCATTTGGGTTGTTGCCACGAAAAATTTGGGTGTTAGTTGTCCACCCCACGATGTCCACATAATTGCTACCACCGGTGGGATCTTGTTTGAGTATAACCTGGTAATCATCCAGTTCTCTATCGGCAACCGCCAGGTGGACATTCATAATATCGCCCTCCAAAAAGGAGCTGGAGGTGACGGTGTCGTTTCCATCCTGGGAGAGATATGTGTCTGAGTTTGGATCTACAGTAGCACCACCGCTCGTAAAGATGTTAAGCAGAGTGTGCTGGTTATTTACTTCAGTGACATTGAGGTTCCAATAAACTGGGTTGGAGGCCAAAAATATACCATCATCGAGTCTTTCATAAGCTGTGGCAGTTAATTTTTTGTTCACCAGTGGAGCAATCGCCATGGTGTTGGGATTAGAGCTTTCTGGATCTAAGTTGTTATTGGTGTTAAAAGCTGTGAATGTGCAAGTGGCCCTTGGCGGATCACTCACCTCGATGTCACAATCGGGGCTATCTCTATTAGTGCCAAAAATTTTATTGGTACCATCTAAAATGACACTCTCAAGAGCAAACTTAACTGTAGTGTTTCTGATGCCGTCAATGTCGTTCAAATTAACGGTAAAGCTCAGGGTATTGTTGTCTTGCTCATGCATAAGTTGTTCAATTTCTGTCGGTGCATTGATGGTCAAAGCTGGTCTGGAGTTTTGGGGTCGAACTTGAATATCCCATTCAACAGTGTCACCAATTTGCTCGGCTCCGTAGAACACTTTTGCACTTATTGTGTGTAGTTGTGGCTCGTAGGGGTTTGTTAGCCTAAAGTTAAAGTTGGGATCATTATCATGAAAATTGTACTCAAGCTTACTTAAATTGCTGTTAAAATCAGCGCTATACATGGGAGTATCGTTGCCATCGAGGTAGAAAGCAATTGATTTATCTCGATGGGTTTCACTATTAATCTTTAACCTGGGGATGGATTCATTCAAGCGAGCATCAGCGTCTCTTGCCCAGTTGAATGGAGTTTGTTGGTCAATGGCGTAGATCATTTCATTTGAAGGGGGCAAAAAGTCAGCATTAATAGAGGGGGGTATTATCGTTATGTGCCAGATGCGTGCTGTATAGACATCTGATATCGATTCGCGATTAACAAGTTGGACCTCTAGTTTATGGGGTCCAACCGTTAAATCTGATGGAGTAATGTAGAAATAATCTCGTCCATCGGGAAAAAGTGTAGGAGCACCATCGAGAATCCATACCGTTTGGTAGCCCACGGTGTCGGGATCTTTGATGATAATGTTAAAGCGCTGTTGGTCATCGCTGGTTGCCCAAGTTGTGTTGTTTACTGGGTTAATATATTTTATTATCGGTAAGGCCTGGACGGTTTCAGTAGATGTTTGACGTGATTCAGTAGAGGGGTTGTTTGCACCTTGATCGGTGGGAGCTTGGATGCAACTTGTCAGAAGCACAAGTAAAGCGGTGTTAATCATAAGTATAAGCTTTTGCATTTATCCACCAATATTTGTAAAAACAACAACTCCCTGTAACCCGTCTCGGTCGATGCCTTGTAATACTTAATTATATCATTGGCATGGGGGACCAATTTTTAAGCAACGGTGTCAACGTATTTTCAATGTATTGCACAGATATGCTTGCCTGAGTAATAAAATAAATGGCCAAAATTCTTGGCAAGCTTTATATTGGGCCATAATTTTTTTTTGAGATCATGAATATTGGAGTTAGTAGCATGCTTTTTAAAAAAAGTGACAAAATTACAGGCAGTTACGATGTGATCATTGTGGGTAGCGGATGGGCAGGACTCACTGCGGCCAATAAGCTTGCAAGAAATGGCAGAAAAGTTCTTCTTCTTGAGGCGCACAACAAGCTGGGAGGACTGGCCACCTGGTTTAGAAGAAATAATGGGGAGTATATTTTTGATATTTCCCTGCACGGGTTTCCTGGTGGCATGAAAAAAACTTGTCGCAAATATTGGAGTAAAGAAATTGCAGACTCGATAGTTCCGCTTGAGCAAGTTCGTTTTGCAAACCCTCAGTTTGAAATTTCCACTGACTTTACTAAACAAGACTATGCAAGAATTTTGGAAGTTGAATTTAAAATTGAAAAAGCTAAGGTCGATGCCTTTTTTGAAGAGTTGGACCAAATGAATTTTTATGATGCCCCTAAAATGACTAACGGGGAGCTATTTAACAAGTATTTTCCAGATAGAAATGATGTGGTCCGCTTTCTTTTAGAGCCAATTACTTATGCCAACGGCTCAACCTTGGAAGATGAGGCGATTACCTATGGTATCGTGTTTTCAAATTTTATGAGCAAGGGCGTTTATACCTTTTGTGGTGGGACAGACGTTTTAATAGATAAATTGCAGCAAGAGTTGATTGAAAATGGTGTGGACATTAAAAGGCACTCTTTAGTCGATGAAATTATTGTAAAAGACAACCAAGTACAAGGGGTCAAAATACAAAATCAGGAAGTTTTCAGCAAGGCAGTTTTATCTAATGCTAATTTGCTGTCGACGATCAATCACTTGGTGGGAAAAGATAACTTTTCAAAAACGTATTTAGAGAAGGCCCAAAAAGTTCGGCTCAACACCAGCAGTTGTCAAGTGTACATAGGTATTAAAGCAGGGGAGACAATTCCCAACCTTGGAGACTTACTATTTTATTCTGAGTCAGAGCAATTTAGTACCGAGCAACTACTATCAAAAGAGGTTAGTAGTCAGACATTTTCTTTTTACTACCCCAAAATGAGACCCGATAGAGATAATTATTATGCCATCGTTTCATCATCTAACGCTCGCTATGAAGACTGGGTAGGTCTAAGTGAGGATGAGTATAAAAAGCGCAAAGACCACCTCATTTCAAAGGCATTAACTGTCCTGGAAAAATATATCCCCAATATCCGCGATAAAGTTGGCATGATCGAGGCAGCAACTCCTTTGACTGTAGAGAGGTACACGCATCACCTCAAGGGATCATCATTTGGTACAAAGTTTGAGGGACTCGATGTAAGTATCAACATGAACAAAGAGATTCAAGGGCTCTTTCACAGTGGCTCTGTGGGTATCATTATGTCTGGCTGGCTGGGAGCCGCCAATTATGGCGTGATCAAATCACATGAAGTTGAAAGTTATTTAGTCAAAGAGCTATCTACTGATTAACTGCCCAGGCGCGAGACCCATAATAGAGTTGATCAATAATCGGACGAGATATAACGTATAGTGCGACCGCTTTCATCAGGGCCTTTTTGGGGTTTTGTTGTCCCAAGCAAAGTATGTCATAGATTTTTAGGTTAAGTGGAAGTGTAAGGGGCATAGAGAGTATTCCATAAGCGCTATGAAAAGCATAGCGGTCCATGCCGACATCGCCCAGCTGTATCCACCCCGATTGCTCTTCATACATTTCTCTGGCAACCGCCAAAAATAGGATATCTTGAATCGTTTTATCTTTTAAATCCTCTTTGGACAAGTTTGCCCAATCGATAGAATTGATGGTCTTTGATTGGTCGATAGGTTGCTTGACCGAACTTGTTGATCCCATAAGACTGCTGGCAAGTTCAATAAAGCGCTCCTTGGATTTTTGATAAAAGTTTTTGTCTTCAAGATTTTTTATCAATTTTTTTATTTTGTCAGCGTACTTGGGGTCGGCCATCAGTTGATTTAGACGCTTTTTGATTTTGTTATCTGGAGTTGCAAACAAATATGCATAGCCGGCGGTTTCAAAGGGACCCATAAACCTAGTAGCGATATATTTTTTAAACCCTTTTACCAAGGGGTGATCTTTTGGATTTGAGATGATTTTGGATACCACTTTGGCAAATATTAATCCGACTGCAACTTCATACGCATAGCGGTAAAAGAGGGTGGCATCTTTTGGTTTATCCCAGTTATTGTAGGTGTAAAAAATGGTGGAGCTAGTAAAGCCAATGCCCAGTTGAAATTTAGTGAAATTTTTGGCCGCCAATTTTCTTTCAGGAGTCCACTCTGTGGACTTGCAGCTTGCGATTAACTTTTGTCTAGCTATCCTTTGTGCCTTAGCTTGGGATAACTCCTCCTTACTTTTTCTAAAAATATTTAAGTGTCTGAGACATGATTTGGAAGAACGAGTGGCATAGGTCATATTTATAAAAAATAGAGAAACCACGAGCATAAGTGCTGTGTATTTGTTCATTCAAGCTCCATGTACAATTTGACCTATTTATTTTAAATTGGTTATCAACAAGCTCACCTGATTGTCTATGTAGATGAAGCTACCTGTAAAAATTACACCATGAATGTAGACATCCTTCTGTTATAATATTAAAATGCGAACGCGAGTTACGAGTTACAAGTTACCAGTTAAGCTATTAATTGTGTGTCAAAGCGAAAAAAGGGCCAAAAGATGGAAGAATTATCAGGTACAAAGATCAGCAAAGAGATCTTACAAGAGTTAAAACAAGAAGTTGAGTCTCTTGCAACACAAAATATTCATCCTTGCCTGGCAGTGATTCTAGTTGGGGATGACCCCGCCTCCGCAATTTATGTTAAAAATAAAAAGAAAAAATGTGATCAACTGGGAATTAAATCAGTTGAAACTGTTTTGCCTCAAGATACTACTCAAGAAGAACTTCTTAAAGTCATTGATAAATACAATGAAGACCCGACAGTCCATGGCATACTGTGTCAGGTGCCGTTGCCTCCCCAATGTGATGAGGAACAAGTCATTAGGCGCATTAAAGGGCAAAAAGATGTTGATTGTTTTAATCCCTGTAATGTGGGGCTACTGGCCGCAGGCACCCCCCGCTACATGCCGTGCACCCCTTATGGCATTTTGCAAATCTTAAAGCGCAGCGGTCATGATACCAAGGGTAAGTGTTGTGTGGTACTTGGGCGCAGCAACATTGTTGGAAGACCGCTTTCGATCATGATGTCTCTAAAGGGCTGGGATGCTACAGTTACCCTTTGCCACTCAAAGACTTCTAACTTGGAAAAAGTATGTATGCGCGCCGATATATTGGTGGCAGCAATTGGAATTCCTCATTTTGTCAAAAAAGAGCATGTAAAACAAGGTGCTATTGTTATCGATGTCGGTATCAATCGCATTGATGATCCCACTTCTAAAAAGGGCTTCAAGTTAGTTGGTGATGTAGACTATGAAAACATTAGTGACGTAGCACATGCGGCAACTCCCGTTCCTGGAGGAGTTGGGCCCATGACCATTACTATGCTTATGTACAACACTATAAATGCCGCCAGATTACAGTCAAACCTTCCTAAATTTGAAATTTAATTTATACTAGTATTAACTTTTTTTTAAGATTTTAAATAAAACCTAGGATGTTTTGTGGAAATCAACAAACCGAACCTATCATCGGTTCTGATGATATTTTGTTTTGGCGTTTTAACCTATATCAATGTACTAAATAACTCCTTTGTTTGGGATGATGAACAACAGGTTTTAAACAATACACAGATTAGATCTTTAAAAAATATTCCAAATTTTTTTAAAGGCTCAACCTTTTTTGGAGGAGGTGCTAAAACTCAAACGGGCACTTACTACCGGCCGCTGATGACCACCAGTTATGCCTTGTTATTTAGTGCTTTTGGAGCAAGTGCATTTTACTATCATCTGTTTCAAGTTTTTCTTTGCATAATAAATGCCATTTTGGTCTATCTGTTTTTTTTATATTTTTTTAAAGAAATTACATCTTTATTGATCTCAACTATATTTTTAATCCATCCATTAAACTCCGAGGTCGTCCAATATGTGGCAAATTTTCAAGACGTGCTTTTTTTCTTTTTTGGAATGGTGGCGATACTCATATATTTGAGCAGCTTTAAAAATTTTCATATAAGACACATTATTTTTACTTCCATATTTTTGTTTTTTTCTTTGTTGTCTAAAGAGTCGGGGATCTTATTTGTGGCAGTGATCATTTACCACAACCTAATTTTCAGGGATACCAAACAAAAAATGTTTGCAAGCGCTCTTGGTATTTTTATTGTTTTTGCCATTTACTTCTATTTAAGATTAATAGTGGCAGATCTAAGTCATTCATCAGGCTTGCTTGCTACCATTAGTCGTGCCCCAATAGGCACTAGGCTGATGAGTTTGCCAAAGGTGTGGTATTTTTATTTACAAAATTTTGCGCTCCCATGGCCACTTTCAATCTCTGCCCACTGGGTAGTTACAAGCTTCAATGTCTTTGATTTTTTTGTTCCTCTTTTGTGTTTACTAGTGTTAATTGTTCTTTTTATTCTTAGTCTTAAGACCACTAAAAGTAAAAGCACTCTATTTTTTATTCTGTGGTTTATAACTGGAATGGGTCTTCACTCCCAGCTTGTGCCTCTTGATATGACAGTAGCAGATCGCTGGTTTTATTTTCCAGCAGTTGGTCTTATTGGATTTATTGCGACCATTTGGGAATATAAGCGCATAAGACTCGGGAGAGTAAAATATATTTTTATGTGTACACTTTTGATGACATTGTCTATCAGGACGATCATTCGAAACATTAATTGGAAGGATGGTTTGACTTTATACTCACGCGACATTAAGTATTCTCCAAATTCATTTGATCTACAAAATAACTTAGGCACTGAACTGTTTAGAAAGGACAAACTTAACTTGGCCTGTCAACATTTTCAGGAGTCTGTTAAGCTTGCTCCATACTGGTGGACGAACTGGAACAATCTAGGTGTGTGTTATCAGCGGCAAAATAAGCTGAAGGTGGCCCAAATGATGTACGAGAGGGCCATAGTAAACGGTCATTATTATCTTGCATATGAAAATAAGGTAAGTATTTTAATAAAACAAAAAAAATTTAATGAGGCATTATCCTTTTTAAAACTTACCGCTTTGAAATATTTCCCGTATAATAAAAACTTACAGGATATGTATAAAAAGCTTCAATAAAGTTGAAGGCAAGAGTGAAAGGCCATGAAAAAGTTGATTACAATATTGATCCTTACCCTAGTAGTAACCTTGAATCCAAGTGGACAGGCAAAAAGCAAAAAAGCTAAAAAGGGCAAAAGTAGTAAAAGTAGCAAACCTGGATACAATTTAATAGTTATTGATTCGTCATTTGCACCCATAAAATATAAAAAACTAACTTCAAAAAGAAAGTACTGCTATGTCTTAAAAGCTGAAGTTGATGGTAAAAAAAACACGCCTCTGGCAGTTGATAAATGTTACGATCATCAAGAGTGGAACGAGGTTAAAAAAGAAGATGTTACCCACTTAAGAGGGCTTTTGGATACTTGGGGCAAAGTAGAGTCAGCGAACTCAAAAAAATGGCAAATTATTCAAACAAAATATGCTCAAAGTGCTCAAGCTGTAGAGAGTAGTTATAAATTAGCAACACATGGATCTCTCATGCAGGTGATTGCTTATCGGGCCTCTAATCAGACGGCAAAAATCTTACCTGTAAGAGTTAAAACCCTAACTCATGAAGCAATGAAAAATGCATATATCCATCAGCTGACCAAACTGCTGCGCACTTTTACTTCTATAAAAGTGATTCTTCTACCATTTAGGTTGACTCGAAATTGGATGAGGAGTGTATATACGGGGCAAAAGGCACGGTTTATTCAACAAGAATTTGATCTTATAAAAAAATCGTGGATGGATTTTTTTGCAGTTTTTAGTGATCGCATCTTTATTGTATCTGCCGGGGATGAAAACCAAAATTTTGATGAACCACAGTTTCAAGGTGAGGATTTGTGGGGCTCACTATACCAAGTACCAAACCTGCTCATTGTGGGATCAATGACAAGCGATGGGAAAAAACATCCCGTTTCCAATTATGGTCAAGCGGTGAAGCTCTTTGCACTTAGAGAACAAATCAGTGTTAACGCTCCACTACCTCTAAAAAACATCACAGGCCACCCAACTAAAGTAGAGGCAGCAGCATATGTGAATTCGACGGTGGCAGGCCTTTTGGTAAAAATGCTTAAAGCAACAAAGGGCGGGGATACCAAGCAATCACTTTCTAAGTTAATTGCATTTTTGCAAGCGGATCGAAGCACAAGAGTCATCCAAAGTTATATCAAAAGTTGTATGCAAGTGGAAAAGAGTACCAAACCTTTGGAGTGCTTGAGTTATATTTTAACAATACTCAAAAATAAGATCCTTTGGGGTGATGTTAATGCAAATTTTGTAGAGGGCAAAAAAAACTGGAAGTATGGTCCCTTTCCAGTTGAATTTGATGTCAAAATGGAACCGATGGCCCAACTAAAATTGTCTCTATTTAAAAATGAGTATGTACCAACCCTTAAAATCAATAAAATTGTTGATCCATTAGAATTTTTACTGGTTCTATCTCATGAGATTCATAAATATGCGCGTATTCATAAGGCCCATAGTTTCTTCCACGATAGCTCTTTGCTTAAAAACTGTATCTCTGCGTATAAGTTAGAAGTATTGCGTAATGAGGTTTTGGCAATTTACAACGACCTAAGATTTTGGATAGCAGCTCCAGAGTGGTTTAAAGAACATTTAAATAACAGGCCTGCAAGGCTTGTAGTAGAGCTTGGTGATACCACAAAAAGTGAAGTGACTTACAAACAGTATTTTAAAACATTGGCCAAGATGATCAAAAAAGACAAGTTTGCCATTGTAAAACACTTAGTAAATATAGAGGGACATCCAGCTTGTGCCATAGGCTTACTTGCAACAAGACAATAATTCCTATAAAACACCCATATTTCAATAGCTTACTCTCGTGACACAATATAGTTCTCAAGTATTTAGCAAAAATTGACGATTAAGTAGACCAGAGTAATGCGTTTGTCCAATTGCCAAGCATTACTTTTTAAAGGGGTTATCGTTAATGGTTAAAAAGCTCTCAGCAGTCCTATTTTTGTTAGTAGTAGGCTTTGTAGTGCTGCGTTTTTTTAACTCAGAGGTAATTCACCTAGATGGCCAACTGTCCAGGCTCCGTCGCAATCAAGATAGGAAGGCCTTAAACGATCAACTGTTTGTTGCTGATTCTTCTGAGACCAGAGAATTGTTAGACGGAATTGATGTAATTGTTAAAAGTATTGACAAAAATGAGAAAAAGCAAAAAAAGGCAGTCGCAGAAGATGACCATAATTATGAAAAAATCTTTTTATCAAATCCTGATAAAACTAGAAGACTACTCGACGATTTGGCAGAGGTTCCGGCCTTTACTTCCAAAGAAATGGTAAAGATGAGAAGAAGGCTCAAGGAGTTGGTTTCAATTTTTGAGGACTCATTTTTCAGCAAAGACGTTACTCTTGGGCAAATTACTTCCATGCAAAAGCAAATTAGTGCTCTAAAAAATAAAATGGGCCTTAGGCTGCTCAATCTAGAAAAGTGGGATGTGGAGATCACTTTTTATTTTTTAATAGAGGAAAATTATACACTCAGAGAAATTAACAATATTACCCAAAATGATTTAAATGTTGGCAAAGAAGATTGGAAGATGATTTCGGAGCAAATTTACTCAAAACAGTACAAGGAAGAAATTGATAAGTTTCGAGAATCAAATGAACAAGAAGTAGAGAATTTTAAAAAATCCATCAAGAAGCTGCAAGAGATTACAAAGTCCGGAGGTGGAAGGATACCAACTAGTTTGGATGATGATCAAGCACAATTTGAAGATGAACAGATGCCAATTGACCAAGGTGAGGAGCCTTACAAACCACAGCAACAGTATGGTGATCGGGACCAACAACGAATGGATGACCGAGAAGATGAACGAGAAGATGAGCGAGAAGATGAGCGAGAAGATGGATATGATCAACAACGGGAGCAGATGAACAAAGATCGCTATGGTGATGATGACAGTGAACAACAAGGTCAGTGGTCTTATGAAAAGCAAAATAGAAATAAAAATCCTGATTATGATGGAGAGTCTTTTGATGAAAATGTAGACAGTAGAGCAGAAGATGAAAGTCAGCAGGAGTCATCAGAAGAAAACTTCTCTGATGAGGAAGGTAGAGAAGAACTTGAACCTGAAGAGGTAGTTGAACCTCAAGAGGATGATTACTAATAAATTAATACCAAAAACAAATATCATAATATACAATATTGATAACGAGTCATAAATCAACTTGGTTGTTTAGGAGTTTGCATGGATAGAATATTCAACAAAGTGTTTGGTAGAATTTATTTAGTAAATCCCAAGTTTCAATACAGACTAATGGGACAAGCCGTTTTAATCGGGGGCTTAAGTATTTTAGTGGTCTTTTTGGCCAATATGTATTTTTTTAATTACTATTTTGATAAGGGACTTGCTTTAAATTTACCTACAACCCATGCCTATTTTAGACTTCTAAAAGAACAGCAAAACCATATGAACCTTGTCTTTTTATGTGTTGCTTCAATGTTTGTTTTAATATTTACTTTTTGGGGACTGTTTTTTTCACATCGAGTTGCAGGGCCTCTATTTCGTTTGGAGAAGTACTTTAAAAGTGGCAGTAAGCATGAAGATGGGATGATGATGGAGGTTAGCTTTAGAAAAACAGACTTTTTCAAGACTTTGGCCATATCTATTAATGAATATTTTGATAAGCAGGGTAAGTTGATCAAAGAAATTAAAAGAGCTGACCCCCCCAGCACAAAACCCAGGTATTGGTTTTTTAAATCTTAAAGAGTTGGTCTAAACTCGGTTGCAACTTGAGCGACAAGATCTAACATTTCACTATTATCAAACGGTTTGGCCACACATATTGGCCCACCGGCCTTGTGTACATTATCTGTTAACTCACTGTCTATGTGCCCTGTCATAATGATTACAGAGCTCTCTGGATAATTTACTTTTATCCATTTAAGAAGTTGTAAACCATCTTCTCCTGGCATTTTCATGTCAGAAATTACTATATGTGGAGTGTCATCGTTTATAATGTCCTTTGCATCACCGGCATTTGAAGCATCTTTAATGAGATAATCTTTACTTGATAGAATTAAAGAAAGTAATTTTCTAATACCTGGTTCGTCGTCTACAATTAGTATCTTGATCTTCATCCTTATGCCCCTTCCAGGCAAATTGTTGATCTACTCCCTTTTTTTACCATCGTTAACATGATAGAATCTCGGGGACTAATATATTGATACGTCACAAATATTAAATAAATTATACATATTTGTGAAGTTGTCTTAATAATTGAGGTTATGAAGCGATGTTAATTGAAGAGAAAATAGATAAGTTAATAGCAGAATTTGATGGTATGGATGACTGGGAGCTTAGGTATAAGCATGTTATCAACATAGGTAAAAACCTTCAGAAGATGCCCATAGAGTTTAAAGTAGACCACAATAAGGTCAAAGGATGCCAATCCCAGGCATGGTTGCATGCAAAAATGGAAGGTGATCGAATAAAATTTTTTGGCGATAGTGATGCTTTAATCGTCAAGGGAATAATGGGTATGATTTTACAGGTCTACTCTGGCAGCACTCTTAATGAAGTGTTAAGAACTAAGCCTACTTTTTTAGATAAAATTGGCATTAGAGAGCACTTATCTATGAGTCGTGCTAATGGTTTATCATTGATGTTAAAGCAGATCTCTCTTTATGCTTTGGCCTTTCAAACAAAATTGAATATGTTAAAGATTGTCAAAGATAATGAATCACAGATTAGCTAAAGCTCAGGGATAGTGGTGATGCGAAGGACCATCTCTTTGGCAAGTTCTATTGAGTCACCTTGGTGCAGAATCTTTTGACACCAATCGCCGGTATTTGGGTCTTGAATCCCTTTAAAATCAACTCCACCGCGAATTAGAATGCCTTCAACAAGACCTGTTTGTTTATTGAATACTGGGGAGCCAGAGTTTCCAACAAAGGTATCTAAATTGGCGTAGAAGTAGTACTTACGTTTTTGCATGTAAGAGGTGGGGTTTGTTACTTCATCATGCTGGTAAAAAGGAGAGACAAAACCATTGTCGGCTATTTTTAAAGGAAGGCCATATGGGTGGCCGATAACCACTAGCTCTGTTCCATCTGCTACTGACCCTTGTGTTCTAAGCTCTAATGGTTTGCGATCAGTTACCGGTCTATCTAAGGTGGCAATTGCATAATCAAAAATTACTGTGTTGGTGTCAACGTTTACGCTGACAACGTCAGTGCATCTGTAAATATTTTCTCTTTTGATAGACGTGGTGGTGTCGATGTAATCAAATACCCATCTTCTTTGTAAGCATTGCTCTTTGTTTACAATACAGTGAGCGGCAGTAAGAATTTTATTGGGGGCCACTAAAGTGCCACTGCAGCCAGGCAGCAGGTATTGATCCATAAAACGAGTATCTTCAGCACAAGCTGGAAGATAATCATAGGCAGAAACCAGGTCAAAATCAATTAGGTTGGGGTTATCTTCATTGGGGTATAGGTCATAGAAGTTAACCAGTCCCGCAACCGACTTGGCCTTGAGCTTATAGTCGATAATGCTGATTTCAGGGACAGGGTCTGGATATAGCCTTACATCAATCCGGTCGTCTCTTCCGTATATGGAAAAAACATCAGGAGCAGATGCCGGGATAATGGCATTAGCTGAAGCTATAAGTAGGGTTGTAGTTAAAAAAACAAAAAAGTGAATGCTAGTTGTTAAATTCATAGCATGGTCTTCTTACGTAGAGCATGAATTGTCAATAAGAAATTTTTATTAGGCGCAGTGGCGGTATTTGATGCCAGAAAAAAGAGGAACGACCTGTTCTTGAGTGTCAACAGGCTTGAAATCCAAGACATCTCCAATACTTATACTGGCGACCTCCCTTGTTGTGGTGGCCGCTTTAATAGGTTGATCGCTGGTAAAACTTTTGACTATATCTGGGTGATCTCTAGTAACTTTGGCATATCTTATAAACTCTACGACGGTTTTTCCAAGTTCGCTTGGTTCAATTAATTTTTGCATCACATCGCTGGCCAAGAGATCTTCAAAATCTTCTTTTTCTAGTGCTGAGTGTTGCTCCCATTGCTCATAAAGCCTTTTGGAGCCAGATAGCAGCTGCTTGATTATGGTTTTGTGCATAATCCCCATTTGGCAACCAAGTACGGTATAAGTTTTTTCACCGCCAAAAATTTGAGGAAAAGAAAGCACAGATGCACCTCCAAAGCACCTACCGTAGACAATACCAACTTTAGGCAGTGGATATTGGATTATATCGGCAGTAAGTTGATTGAGTTTTGAGACGATCCCCAAATCATTTTGCTCAGCTCGTGGATCTGCGCCGGGTGTATCAACAATGGAGATGACTGGCAGACCTAGCTTTTTAAAAAGCCTAAGGGAGTTTTGATATTTATTGATAGTATCCATATCGATCATATTGGCCTTACCTGGAGGGTTGATAAAAAGGCCATAGGTGGTAATTGGTGAGTTTATAATGTAGGCATGAACCGAGCAGCTTACTTCTTTAAAAATTTCTCTGGCCCGTTCAATATCACCTGTAATGGTTGATACTAGTTGCTTGAGTTTATAATCTTGCTCAAACTGCATTTTTGTGAGCGTAACGATTTTGTCATTTTCATCAGTTTTGATTACTTCATTTTGTAAATTGCCATGTTTGTTATGTTTGATTCCAATTAGGTAGCGGGCCTTAGCGTAAATTTCATCTTTACTGTAACAGATCTCATTGACCATATTATTTTTTTCAAACTGGCGTTGGCACGATGATATATCTTCAAAGTTAACGGCCTTACCAAAAAATAACTTCATAACTTCAGGACCGGTTAAGTTGAGCAAAGTATTTTTTGCCAGGGAGATACGATAATCTCCAAGTTCAAAAAAGAGTGCACCAAGACCTAGACAACGGCCAAGTGAGCAAGTGATAAGTAGGTTTGATTCTATGAAGCTTAGTAAGTTTGGAAAGATATTAAAGGCCTCTTTAAATACAGCTCTGCCTTCCATAACCCTGGCCCCCAGAGTATTTAAACAGAAGATTAAAGGAGTATTAGAAGCAGTTAACTCTTGTAAAAAACTACAAATTAATTTTGAGTTAACCTTTCCAAAGCTTCCCCCGTTTATGCGAAAGTCATTATATAAAATGGCCACATCCCTGCCATGGATCTTACCCTTAATGGAAAAAACGCCATCAAAATCTTTTCTTTCAATTTTACTTCTTGGAACATCGGGGAGATATACTTGAAAATTTTCATCATCGAAAAATGGTTTAAGTGGAGATAGAAATTTGAGCTGATCAAAGTTTGAGCTACTAAAAGCATATTGCATAATTGTAACTACCAACGTCTTCGATAGAGTTTTTTACTACCGACTACTATACATTGGGATTTTGAGCGAAGCTTACATGCCAGAGGAGAAAACGTTCAGAAGGCAAAATCTCAAAAAGTATAAAACCAGAACACTAGGATATTATAACGCACAATGTCGCCACAAACAAGCACTTAAGAACAAATTTGTATAATTTCAGATATTTAACTAGTATTCTAAATGTATTTTTAGTATGATTGTCTATAAATATTAAGGAGTTAGGAGTGAAGATCTTATTAGTAGCACCTGCTAGGGATTGGCTGGAAGCTGCTGTAGCAGTTTTTAAAACTGAACTGCAGTTTGAAGTCAGTATTGCAGACAATGGCATAGAAGCACAAAAGTTAATCTCTCAATTTCAATTTAAACTTATTTTTTTAAATTTAGATGTTCAAAGACACTCTGGAATCGAGGTTTTAAACTTTATTAAGATCAAGTATCACAATGTTCCAATAATTTTTAGCACTTCACAGAAGGATTTAATTACAAAAGATCTATTAACCAAATTTAAAAACTACTATATCTTGCCCCCTGATGGATCACTTGATGATCTTTTAAAGTTGGCGGTGACCATGACTATGCCAAATGTTGTAGTGCAATCCAAAGAAAAAAAACCCAAAAAAAACACTGAGGTAGAGGGGGTAATGGAACTTGATAAAAATTTTACTAAAATTAAAATTGATGAATTTTTCTCGGGCAAAGAGGTACTGTTTGATGTTTTAATTCGCCTTACTGAGGGGAAGTATTTAAAAATTCTCCATGCAGGGGATTCATTTTGTAGTGAGCGACTTAATACTTACAAGGTTGATAAAAAAGTTGAATATCTCTATATTAAAACCGAAGATCGCGAACTTTATATTAGGTACTACAATACGTTACTGAAAAATTCTTCTGAGAACAAACAAATTGATCCTACTATTAAAATTAAACTAGCACAAAACGTTTGTGATAAGTATGTCGAAGAGGTCAATATAAAGGGGCTAAAGCCACACCTCGTTGAGCAAGGTAAACAAATTGCGCAAAACATTTATAAGCTGATAAAAAAAGATAAAGCTGTCGCCAAATCGCTACTGACTTTAAAAGAACTAAGACCACAAGTTCATTCTCATTCATTTTTAGTCACTCTTTTTTCTTGCTTAGTTGCCAGACAGTTTAAGTGGAACTCCTCTTCCACCATAGATACAATTGGTACTGCTTGTTTTTTTCACGATATTGGTATGACCAAACTTCCCCCAGATCTGTCCACCATTTACTCTAGCAATATGGAAGGTAGTCAAATTAAGCAGTATCATCGACATGTACAGTTAAGTGTAAGTCTTCTGCCCCCAAACAGCATGTTTGGAGGAACTGTCGATCAAATTATTTCTCAACATCATGAAGCTTTTGACGGTTCCGGATTTCCCCGGGGAGTTTCTGGAAAATATATAAACGTCTTATCAAGCATTGTCTCATTTGTTGAAGGATTTGTAGAATATATGTCTGAAAAAAGCTTAGATCCCATGCAGACCACCAATGAACTGTTTAAGGAAGTAGATTTTTTAAAAAAACACAACCCTGTAGTCATGCGAAATTTTTTAAAAACTTTAATAGACGCCAAAGATATCAGTAACACTTTACAATAATAATTTACGCTCAAACTACCATTTACTTATCTGGCGGAATAAAACTATACTGAAGACCTGTATCTGTTTGCTCCAAGTAATACTCAACGCCAGGTGACAGGGCAGCACTGCCTCTTTGCACCATTTTCTCTGTCCCGAAGGCCTTGACAGCTGCCCTCTGGTTACAACCAAAACAAAGCTTTCTGATATTTTCTGTCGAGCTATCTCCTCCTAACGAAATTGGGCGTAGATGATCATATTGAAGATTAACTCGACTGGTACAACGCTTCCCAGTTATGGGAGAGAATCCTTCACACCTATTTTGTGCCCTTGTATCTACTGACTCTTTGACCTCTCTGGTAATATATCTCTGGCTTTTTGATTGTTTAGTAGATGTGCGTTTTGCTTTGGCAAGTTCAGTTTGTTCAATATATTTATCGAGCAAACATTCGATCACTTCAAGCTCACTGCAATCATCAAAATCCCGCCCAACCTTTTCAAGCTTCTTTAATAAATGTTCTGGAAGGGTAATATTTAACATTCTTGGTGGTGGATTTTTAGATAGTGAATGTAAAATGTTTTTTACCTCTTTGCTCGATCTGCCGCATACATGTTCAACTAACTTGCTTTTGTTTTGAATTCTATTGTTTTTAAAAAATGCATACAGTGAAGCAGCAGTTGTTAAACTTAAACTTCCATCTTTAATTTTTTCCTTAATAATGGGCGCCGCTTTGATAGCACGTATGGTTTTTACCCGTATCGCAGCTTCAGCATCAGAGTATTTCAAAATTCGTGTACAAAACTTAAACAACGAAGGTGCGCCATAATCGACAAACAATTTCCTTTTATCAATTTCTTCTAAATAATTTAAGACTTCTATGATAATTTGTTTTTCCTCTTTAACTTTTATTTTAATACCGGCAACTAATTGTTTGTCACTCAATTTACAGATCATTTCACTCCCCTTGTTTAAAATATTTTTAGAAACTATCATAACAATTGCATAAAGACTAATGTAAGAAAACGCCGACAGCTTTTAATAGTGGGGGTATGGGCAAATAAATAACTCGCCTAAGATACTTTTTGGCGTGTTTAAAACGTTTGCTTTAAAAAGATAAAAAAGATGTTACATTTTTTATTATCCAAGGCCTGGGGGGCCAAAAACTAGGCCCTAATTTTTTTTTTTTAAAAAACCTTACTTCAAGCAATGTCGCACTCTCCCGTTATAGTAACGACGCAAGGGTTAAACAATGAAAAGGACAAAACGTCTGGGGAATAGATGGCGTTCATATTTTGTAGGATTTGAAATTTATATTGTTTGGTATAGAGTTTTTGATTTTGCAGAAGCACACTTATTCTGTGACAATTTTTTCAATTTTGTTTACAAAGCGCTTGTCGCGTTTGCTTAAATTGGCGGGTTTGCGATTTTTTTTGAGCTTTAGCTGAATTTCTTCTCTGGTTATTACCGATTTTTGGATTATTTGTAGTGTTTTATCATAGGAGCTTTTTTGCAGCTGTTGCGTTTGTTGCACCTTCTGTATTTGTTTTGTTATTTTTACTTGGTTATCAATTTTTAACTCGACATCGGAAGTAGTGGAGCATGCTACAATTAAGAAAGTAAGCAACAAATTTACTACAATGAATTTCATCAGTAACACTCCTTTTAAAGTATCAAAATGAATTGATTTTTAACTGGTTGTCAATACCTGATCGGAAAGCTTTGTCAAAAACTGAAGTAATTTTTATTGATTACTATTGTAGGTTATAAAAATTAGAAATACGTTTGTTAGATTGTCTTTGCGTTGGTGTTAAAGGGGCATGAAGATCCACTTGAATCACACTAGCGCCGCTTTGTTTGGCGGCCTGAAGGCCTGTTACTGAGTCTTCAAAAATTAATACTTGATCACAGCTAACTTGGAGTTGTGTCATAGCACTTAGATATGGATCAGGATGTGGTTTAGAGTTAGTAGTGTCGGTTCTTGAAATTGTAATATCAAAAAAGGGCAGCAATCCACTTTTTTTCAGCAAGGTATCGATAACATCTCTTTCACTAGCACTTACTAGTCCTAATTTTATTTTGTGGCCCTTAAGAAGAGAAAGTAGTGAGTGGATTCCAGGTGCATGCAGTTTTGCTACTTCCAGCTCTGGCAATTCATTCAGGGCCCATATAAATTGTTGGTTTTTTAAGTTGATAAAGTCGGCCATAGTTGTGGCCTTTAGTTTATCTTTTAGGTCTTGATAGACTTCCAGGTCACTTTTTCCTGCATAGGTTTGATCTAAGTCAGAAGCACTGTAGTCAGGTAGACCCAAACTTGACAGTGTTGCCTGCAAAGCTTTTGCATGCAGAGGTTCTGTATTTAAAATCGTGCCGTCCATGTCAAAGAGGACTGCTTGTTTTTGATTAAAGCAACTTGCAAGTATTGCGGCCGTGGTCATTTTAATCCTCTTTTGGAACCTTAAAAAAGGTTTCGTGTTTTTTAAATTAAAACAGTTGATATCAATTTAAAATATACGGTATGAGGCAATACAACTATTTGCATCAAATTTCAACTTATTAATGACAATCGTGTAATTTTAACGTGTTATAAAGTTTACTTTACTTGCTTGATTATGCCATAATGGCCTAAAAAAGTTATGGGTTTTGTACAAGCTAGGGTTTATTTGATGAATGTTTTAATTACCGGTGCGGGAGGTTTTTTAGGTCGCTATATTGCCAGGCAACTATTAGCACAAGGCCACAAAGTATTTAACTTTTCCAGGTCAAAGCATCCCATATTAGATGAGCTGGGTGTGATCAGCATTCAAGGTGACATCACAAAATACCAAGAAGTTGAGAGTGCATTTTCTGACATGGATGCCATTGTTCACACGGCGTCAAAAATTGGCATGGCCGGCAAGTGGGATGACTATTTTCAAACAAATGTTACCGGCACAACTAATGTGATTGCTGCTTGTACTTTTCACAAAATAGCTAAGTTGATCTATACCAGCACCCCCAGCGTTGTGTTTGGAAAGGATGATCTAGAGGGAGTTGACGAAAGTAGGCCCTATCCAGAAGTTCATTTAAACCATTATGCAAAATCTAAAGCAATGGCCGAGCAATTGGTTTTAGATGCCAACAACTCTAATACTCTTTGTACCGTTGCACTTAGGCCGCACTTAATTTTTGGCCCCGATGACCCACACATCATCCCAAAAATCTTGGAGGCTTCACAGAAAAAGAAGTTAAAGATCGTAGGAGATGGCGAAAATTTAGTGGATGTAATATTTGTAGAAAATGCGGCCAAGGCCCACGTCAATGCCTTAAAAACTCTTGATACTGGAACAAAAATATGCGGCAATGCCTATTTTTTAGGCCAAGAAAAGCCGGTTAATCTTTGGAACTTTATTAATGAAATTTTAAAGCTACACGGTTTTGCTCCAATTACTAAGAAGGTTAATGCTAATCTTGCATACTCTATTGGGGCAATTTTTGAGTTTATATTTTTTCTATTTAGAATAACCTCTATCGATCCACCCATGACCAGGTTTACGTCTCTACAGTTTTCCAAGTCACACTACTTTGATCTGGGTGCCTCTATAGCAGATTTGGGAAGCTATCAAGATGTCTCTACACAAGAGGCGCTAGCAAGAAGTAAAAGTACCCACACCGCCAGGTAATACTACCGCCATAGCATTAATTACGTCAAAACTATAAATAACTCTTTAATAAGTTTAAAAAACAACCGAATAGAGTGCCGATATAGTTTTATTATTGGAGGCCCTCTTGTGAAATCAAAAATATTTTGGATAGTAGTTATCGCTAATTTTGCAGCTTTTGTAGGCCTCACCATTTGGATGTCTATCGGTTGGAATACTGGGGAGTTTAGTTTTCCAAGTTTAGTCTCTAGCAAAACTGCGCCCTCACATAAGTCCAAAATGGCCAAGATCTCTAGCAAGCAAGTAGTTGAGCATAAGGCCAAAAAAATTGAGGTGAGACCCTTCAAACGTTCTATGCCCAAAAGAAAAATAACTCCAGAATATATTGGCAAAATTTCGCGGATTACTGATCAAGCAGAGCTTAAAAAAATTGCCAAACAAATTCAAGATGGGCCCAAGGCACAGGCATCAGACTTTAAATTTAATAACAAAACTCAGTGGAATATCTATAGGTCCCCAAAAAACAATCAACAGTTTCATCTTTTAGGCCAAGAGCTAAAAATTCATTTGCAAAATGTGCTAGTAGATGCGGCCTTAAAAAATGACATCAAGTTGATGGCGCAAGCTGCTTACACTTTTATTGCTGTTACTATGATTGATGTTTTTGATTACACTGGTAAAAAAGATAAAGATGGCAACACCCTGCTCGCCCTAAGTCAAGAACGTAGCTATGTTAGGCAGCAAGGATCCAAAAAAGTAATTGTTAAGCGTATACCGGCTTCTGGTATAAAGGCCCTAGGATACATTGCACCGGAAACTTTTGGTGAAGTGGAAAAAGGGGTAAAAAAGCATAAATTTAGTCAATCAGAAGAGCAGGCCTATCAACTATCAAAACAAGAGCAAACAATTTACAACGAACAATTGCCGGCACATAAGGCTCGCCAGAAAGTTTACGTAGAAGGCGATCCCTTGGCAAAAAAAATGGAAGATATTTCAACTAGCTTTGTGGATAAGGTTGCCCACTACCTACCAGATTATGTACATGTCAATCCTGCGGACTTGCACCAAGATAACAAGGTTTTCATTAGTAAATTAAAAAAAGAGGCAAATGCCACCTATCGCGAAAAAGGCGATCCCACTAGGATTAGTGATGTTACAGACTTTGAGTATAAGTATCTTGCCGACAAGTTGATCTTTAAAAAATCTCTTCTGTTTGCTGCTGCCGGAGGGGCCTTCAGTAGTGCCGCCAACTTAATGGGAGCGATGGCCTCGATGCTTAAGTCTTATCGCTTTTTAACAAATGTGGCCATCATCACAACGGCAGTTGGTATTGAGACCTACTTTACTGCTATGGGAAATTATGCTGGCATGAAGCAGCTCTATGTATTGCATAGATACTACTCATTCATGAAGGGTAGAAAAGTTGCCGCTCAAATAACAGGAAACGATTTTGATGCAGTTGTTTCAGAGGGTATGTTTGATGGGAAAAAAATATACATAGAGAAAGAGTTTTTTGAGAGCGCTAGAAACGCTTTTCTTTCAGGAGCTTTCTTTGGCAAATTTATTCACTGGCTTGCTTCTAAACCACATTTGGAAAAAGGATTGTTTTGGTTAGCAGAGCGATCCTTTTTTACTACAACTCGTATCTCTATTGTTAAAAAAGTTTATAATGTTTACCTTGCGCTACTACTTGACTCCAATGTAGGAGATTTTTTAAGGGCGTACTTTCCCAGGGCGTTTAATAATTTAACTAACTCGTCTTTCGCCCTGCTTCGCTACATCCCCAAACTGCCAGTGTTTCAAGCATTTTTATTTGTGGTGGATACTGCAATTACCAGTGCTGCAATATTTGTGGCCATTTATACAAGGCTTTATTTTGCCTCAATGGTAATAGGGGATGTTCATTTTTCTCCTGGAGCAAACATTCAAATCGCTATCACGGGTATGGGCAAGCAGGGTCCCAAAGATTTTATTGAAAAAACCAGAACCTTTTTTTATCCTTTGTGCGCCCAAGCTGCGCACTTTAGTGAAAAAGATTTAAGGGAGAAAAATCGCGATGAGATAAGTGGCAGACAAGTTGCTTGTTTGGCCCTAATCAAGGCATTTGAAGGATTTTCTACCAACGAAGAGGTTGAGGTTAATTTTGCAAAAATCCACGCACGACTAACTTTACAAAAGCCTAAGTTATTGTCAGTTGAAGCAGTTGATGAGCTGTTGAGTAAATCACAAAACTACCCCTCAGAATACAAAGTTGTCTGGCTGGCCGCTTTGCGCTCGATTTATCGGATGAAGTATATTCCTGCCTACTACTGGGCGATAAAAAACCAAGTGCTACTGGGGCATAAATATTACTTTGATGATCCGTGGGATATCGCCAGCTTTAGTTGGAAACATATTGCAGATACTTTTTGGTTGCGTCCTAAAATTTTGGCGTCTTACTCTAACCTGAGTAGGCTGAGTTATATGACCGAGCGCTATGCTATGGATCTTTATGCATTAGAGAACGGATCTAAGGGGCGCGATGATTCGAAGGTTCCCCTTAATCTTAGGACCTATAACGGACTAATTAGTTATGTAAAAATAAATCATGACAAAACTGAAAAATTTATGAGTGCTTGGAAGGATGTTGAAAAAGTAATGGGCGGCAACAATGGTATTGTCGCTGGGGCCCAAAACATACTGGCAGAAGGCAAGTGGGTTATGCAAAGAATAAGCGATGGAACCCCAATTAACATGCTTGAACAGCTGGCAACAAAAGAGTTGGTCCAGCAAAAAATAAAAGCTCCAGAGTGACCATTTGACAGCATAAAAAAACGTCAAAAATAGTAGGCACTTTTGGTAAATAAAGCCGGTATTTTAATTGGAATATCGGCGCGAGCAACTGCTGCAGATAGAAGAATTGTCTTTAATTTGCAGTGGTTAGAGGTGAATTTTGAGGCAAATTAACGTATAGCACAAATAGTTAGGTATACCCATGGCATAGACCTATAATTTAAAGTGGAGTATATCGGGGGTGAAGGAATGAAAAAGTCAAATCTTTTCTTACTAATGCTTCTGGCATTGTCAATGTTTTTGGCGGGATGTATCCAAATGGATCCGACGGCCAAGAATCCGACAGGTGCAATGGTGGTCAGTAAGTACACAAATATTGTGGGATCTGGCCCTGTGGTGGCCGATGGTCTAACAAAAAGTACGATTGTCATCAGCTTAATTGACGACGATGAAAATCCAATCGTAGGTGTGCGCCCAAGCTTTAGTGCAACCGATACAGGTGGTGGAAACATCTATGACCTGTGCTCTATCTCAGACTCCAGAGGATTATCTAAATGTACGCTCAGATCAACCAGAGCGGAGACCAAGGTCCTACAAATTACCCTGAATTTTTCATCCTAAACTTGATCTGATCTTCAAATACCTGTCCTGGTCATTGACATGGTCATTTTTACGATATTTTTCCTTAAGCAGTCTGCAAACAATAAATGTTGGCCTATTATACAAAGAAAAGTATG
>JADHTQ010000087.1 GCA_016784965.1 Bacteriovoracaceae bacterium
TTGAGTATATTTACTTTTTCTTCTATGGTAAATCTTCTCCGTCTTCTCTGCTTCATTCGTTTCTCCTCTAAATAATACTGTTAAGTATAGCTTATTTAGATTCAAAAAAATCCGTTTCCGTCTGAAGCAAAACACTAATTATGTAACTGATTCTAACCTCTCGCTTTAATTATTTTAGATTTCAATAATTGGTTTGATCCTCTTACATTCTACATTCAAGTCATTACATATGTCGTAGATACCCTTTAACTCATCTTCTCCAGAAAGAACAGAAATAATCACTTTCTTTATTCCGTTCTTCTTTACAACTGAGGATATAACGTCTCTTGTACCCAGGACTCTCAGCCCATGGATTATTTTGTTCTTCTTCTTTATATCGTCATCAATAAACCCTATTGGTTTATAGTTAATTCCCGGATTATTTCTGATCTCTCGTAACAGCAATTCACCTCCATCACCAGCGCCCACGATAAGTACTGACAACTTTTCACTCTCATCTACAACTCCATAAAAATATTCCTTAAGCGCTCTTATTAAAACCCTAACACCTCCTACCATCAATAGAGTTAAGACATAATCATTCACAAATACGGCTCTGGAATATCCCTCAAATCTATATAGAATAAATATTATTGCTATACAAATTAGTGAACCTAAAGAGACACTTTTGAATACCCGTATCATGTCATTTATACCAACATACCTCCATTCACTATTATAAAGTCCGAAAATACTAAACAAAGCAATTTTCACTAATATTAAAATTGGCAGAGATGTCTCAATTAAGGCTAAATCTTGAACAGATAAAATACCTTCATACTTTAAAAGGTATGATGAAATATATGCGATATTTATTACAACTATATCAATAAGTATCTGCAAGATTTGCTTTTTATAGAGAATAACTGAATTAATCAAGCTTTCTCGTTGAAAAGGTTTCTTTGTTTTTTCTGCATATACTCTAATTCCTCCCAGAAAGATGCCAAAGAATAGGAGGCAAACAAACAAAGCACTAAAAAGGGTAAGAATAGTAAATAAATCTAAACTTGACAGAAAAATAATTAAAATACCAAAAAAGAGGCTAATCCCCATTAATATGAGTACCGCTTTCCTTTCTGATAACCCCAGAAATACCAATCTATGAGAGCTATGGTCTTTACCTCCCTGGGAGATAGAACGCCCATAAGTCTTTCGATAAAAGGTAACTAGAGTTGTATCAAAAATAGGTATTGCCAGAATAAACAATGGGACAAGTAGTACGAATAATAGATTTGTCGCTTCCTGCCAAGTACCAAGAATTGTAACAATTGACAAAAGAAAACCAAGGAACAAGCTTCCACAATCTCCCATAAAGATTTTAGCGGGATTAAAATTAAAAATTAAGAAGCCGAGTGTCGTCCCTGAAAGAATAGAAGAAAATAACGTCACTAAATGAAGATTATTTTGAATGGAATATATAAATATACAAATTGATGCCACAAAGGCAACGCCACACGAAAGTCCATCCATATTATCGAGGATATTTAAAGCATTAGTAATACCTACAATCCAGAAAACTGTTAATGGTATGGCAATGTAAACAAATGGAATTATTTTAACTTTGACGCCAACCAGTATTACCATTGTTGTTACAATTATTTGAAAGATAAGCTTTGTATACGGTTTTACCTCTCTAAGGTCATCATACAGCCCTAAACTAAATATAGCTGTAGCGCAGAGAAGAACTCCCACAGTTAATGCATTAAGAGGAACAAAAATTAAGGCAGGAATTATAAAAGAGAGATATATTCCAACACCACCTAATAGCGCAGTTGGTTTCTTATGCCATCGGTCTTCTTTAGGTAATGCAACATAACCATAACGGTGGGATATTCTAATAATGCAGGGTATTATCGATATAGAAATGAAGAAAGCTGAAAAAAAGGGGATTAGATACGTTATCATGAAGTATTTCTAAAATTTGTTTATTTGATTCTACTGTTCAAACGCCAATGATTTCAATGTTATTCCTTGGCTTGGCACCCATTACTCATTGACCCTGCAATAATCAATAACCTTATTAAGAATATCATCCAAGTTTGTTGTAGGTTTCCAATTGATCAACTTCTCTATCTTTTCTATAGACGGCACCCTTCTCTGCATATCCTCAAAGTCCTTCGTGTATGCCTCATCGTAAGAGATAAATTTGATCTCAGAAGTAGAATTTGTTATTTCTTTTACTCTTTCTGCCAAATTTCCTATAGTTATTTCCTCAGCACCACCAATGTTAGTAACATCTCCTATTGCATCCGAACATTCAATCAGCTTTGTTATTGCACCAACAACATCTCCAACATAGGTAAACGTTCTTGTCTGAGTTCCATCGCCATAAACAGTAATAGCTTCATTTCTCAGTGCTTGTTGAACAAACCTTGGTATTACCATACCATATCTCCCAGTCTGTCTTGGGCCTATTGTATTGAACAACCTGATTATAACCACCGACAACTTTTTAGTTCTGTGATAGGCAAGTGCGGTAAACTCATCCATCAACTTCGCAGCCGCATATGACCATCTAAATTTTGTTGAAGGACCGTATATTATATTATCCGTCTCAACCAGTGGCGCATGTGTATGTTTTCCATACACTTCTGATGTTGATGCAATCAACACCTTTTTCCTGAACTTATTACAAAGTTCCAACACCACTTCAGTACCTTTGATATTAGTAACAATTGATAATAAAGGATTATCAAGAATATATTGTACACCTACAGCAGCAGCCATGTGTAAGATAACATCACATGTTCCAACAAGTTCTAACATAATATCATGATTCAAGATACTATCTATTGTTACAAATAATTTATTTCTGTGGTTCTCATCCTCCTGAAGATGTTTTATATTTTCTAAGGTCCCGGTGCTTAAATCATCAATTATATAAACATCATCTCCCCGCTCTAAGTATTTTTCTGCAAGATGAGAACCTACAAAACCCGCCCCGCCAGTAATTAAAACTTTCATAAAATTCCCTTCTTGGATTGAAGAATCCATTCAACAGTTTTTTGCAGTCCAACTTCTATACTTATAGACTGGTGGTACCCTGATTTAAGAGCAAGCTCATTACTCAGATATGTCGGAAGTAAAATTTTTTTTACTTTCATACTTCCATATTTGTTTCTTACTCCACTCGGGAAATAATCCAATAAAGACGAAACTAATAAAAGTAATTTTGGGTTAACTGTAATTAATTTACCTTTTTTGTTAAGTAAAGAATATATTTTATTTACTAACTCTAACGTAGTTAATGATGGATTATCACAATAGTTATAAATAATGTCTGAAGTCTTATTTTTTAGAAAATATATTAAAAAGCTTGCGACATTTTCTACATAAGCAATGCTTTTTACAACATCGTATTTTGCCGGAAAGATAAAATAGTTAGTATTAATTTGCTTTATCAAGTTATATACATTGCCTCTATTATAAGGACCGTAGATAACAGAAGGTCTAATAATTTTAAGACTTCTATCGATTGACTTGTTTACCCAATTTTGCAGTACCTCTTCGCCAGCAACTTTTGTCTGGCCATAGAGAGTTTCTGGTTTCTCTGCAGCATCACTTTCACTACAAGGATTACTATTGTTGTACTTAAAACCATAAACAGATGAGCTACTTGCAAATAAGATATAACTTACATTGTTGCTTTCGGCAGAAAGGACGATGTTTCGAGTACCATCTATATTTGTTGTACGATATTCTTGATTGGCAACACCAACATCATTCCATTCAGCTGCCAAATGAATAATAGTCCGATGATGTTTTAACGATGAGGCTAATGAATTCAAGTCGCGAATATCGCCTTTGATATATGTTGCATATTGACTTCTGAATTGTGGCACAGCACGGTCATATATAGTGTGAAGTATTTTTTCACCAGTTAATTGCCGACAAATTGCAGAGCCTAAAAATCCCGAACCCCCTGTGATAAAGACCGGAGCCCTCTCTTTAATGATTGTATCAAAGTAAACCATAAATAAATTAAGCTAACGTTCTTGCATTATTGCAGATGCTTTGCTTCATTGAAGAATTGAAAATGCTGACTTTTTTTTACAAAACCTCGCTCTACTTCAGAGGCCCTGTCAATATCTCTACAATCCTCCCTGCCGCCTTTCCATCCCAAAGCTCAGGAATTTGTTTTTTTTTGGTATTGCATTGTTTATAATTTTTATAGGCTGATAGAACATTTACTTTTGTGGTACCCGCAAGCACATTAGTTCCTTCCTCAATAGTAACGGGTCTCTCCGTATTATCACGAATGGTAAAGCAAGGAATCCCTAGCGCAGTAGTTTCTTCCTGTATACCTCCACTGTCCGTAAAAACTAACTCGGCGTCCTTCCACAATTTAAGAAATTCCATATAAGACATCGGGCTCATAAGTTTAATCCTTGATCTTTTGATTACCGCCATAAGACCGAAAGATTCAAGATTCTTTTTTGTCCTCGGATGTACTGGAAATAAGAGTATTATATCTTTCGAAATTTCAATCAACGCACCAATAATATCAACACAAGCGTCTCTATAATCTACGTTTGAAGGCCGATGTAAAGTTATAATACCATAATTACCATTTTTCACAATTCTTTCTTTAGGTTTCCTTGAATTCATAGGACCTTCAAGTCTGTCTAAGTAATAAAAAAGAGTATCGATCATTACATTGCCAACAAAAAATATTTCACCGTCCTTTCTCCCCTCTCTCTTTAGGTTTTTTATTCCGCTTTTTTCAGTTACAAAAAGATAATCTGAAATAGAATCTGTAACTATACGATTTATTTCTTCAGGCATATTCATATCTCTACTCCTCAATCCTGCTTCAATATGGGCAACCTTTATATTCAACTTTTTTGCCGTTATTGAGCACGCCAAGGTGGAATTGACATCCCCTACAACCATAACAATGTCTGGTCGTTCCTTTACACATACCTTCTCGAATCCAATCATAACTTTTGCAGTCTGTTCAGCATGACTACCTGAACCTGCATCTAAAAAGTACTCTGGCTCAGACATTTCTAAATCATAAAAAAACACCTTCGACATCTCATAGTCATAATGCTGCCCGGTATGCACAAGTTTCCATGACAATTCTATCGACTTATTTGTTTTGCGCTTGGCTTCTAGCTGTTTTATTATCGGAGCAACCTTCATGAAATTAGGCCGTGCACCTGCAACCAGGATTATTTTCAAGAGACCTCCTTATTACTAAGAATCTTCTGGATTTGTTCCTCAAGTCTGTATACTATTTTTTCTCGCACATAATATTTCTGTACAACAATTCTATTATCTCTTGCATATTCCGAAAGATGCTTATAATTCAATTTCAAATTTCTAAGTGCATCTGTAAAAGACTCTACTGAATCAGGATTGAAAAAAATATTCCCTTTAATATTTTCTAAAATCCTCCTCCCCTCACCCTGAATACCAAATAAAATAGGCTTTCCTCCAACCATATAATCAAACACTTTAGATGGTATTGTTTTTTCCATTATCCCATCGTCCTTTAACTGTAAAAACAGGGCAGAGCTATTACAAATTATTTCTATAGCCTTGTCTTTATTGACCGGTCCGCTTATTATCACATTATCCAAGGCATATTCTGTTTTCATATATTCCAGCATAGCTCTTTCTACCCCTTCCCCTACCAGGTGAAACACTATGTCGTTTATTCCTTCTTCTTTGATATGCTTTGCAGATTCTATCACCATACGAAGATTTTGGCAATAACCCATATTACCAACATAAACAATATTGATTTTATCCTTACAAAACAATTCTTGTCTATTCTCATAATTTAAGGAGCTCTCAATCAAGTATCTTTCAGGCACTCCATTATAAACAACAACAACTTTCTCGCGATCAACAGCACTTGCTATATATTCTGCCATAGGCACTGCAACACAAGATATGAGATGAGCTCTTTTGTATAACCATTGTTCGACTTCCTTCGCATATTTATAAAGCAAACTATCTCTATTTAGCTGCCCAGCAACAACTGCCGAATCAGGCCATATATCTCTGATATCAAGGACAAACCTTGAACTCTTCAGTTTTGATATAATATAACCTGCTACCCCTACAAATAACGGAGGGCTTGAAGCCATCACAATATCGGGCTTAGTACCAATTCTGAACAGCGATGTAAATATTGCCATAATCATAAATGAAAGATAATGAAAAATATAATCCCACTTTCCTTTGCCTCTATACTTAATGATGGGAATTCTAATAATTCTTACACGATCCCTATCAATCTTCTCAGTTTCACCCACCTTTGCCCTGTGAGGCATCGCAGTGATAACAGTAATCTTATGATTTTTCGAACTTAAAACATCAACTGTTTCCTTAATTCTGAAAGCAGGAGCAATAATCTCAGGATGATAATACTGTGAAACAATTAAAATATTAAAGTTTGTTGAACTGAAACGTGTATTGTATTTCATTTTCATTTAATAATTTACTATAAAAAACTATTATTTTATTTTCTTCTCTCTTCCCAAACTCAGGGTAATAGAACGAATCTCTTATTTCACAACGGCTCTCAGTACTTACTCTTACCGTCAAACCGTTTATTTCTAAAGAAATACTATTATCCTCTTTTTTTACGTCAACATAAGAATTAACATGGATTAGTGATAAAAAAATACCTTTACATATTCTTCTTTCTAACGAATCTTTTATAATTAGTAAATTTTCAACAAATGAAACCCCTCTTAAAAAGACATTACCATGATAGTCTTTTAACCGACATGTAAGAATATTATTTTTACTGTTATATTCCCCATTAATGACCCTGGAACGCCTACCGACTCTAAAGGTTCCCCACATTTCGGATTGCTCAATTTGTTCAACCATTGGAACATTATGTGCGGATGTATTCCTGCACTCCTGTCTGATTTCACTGTCTTGATATGAACCACAGCCAGTATCCACTATGATTCTTCTCCCATTAACTGAAAGTTCATATGAGAGTGTATCACAATGAGAATGTGCCGGTTGGTATGCCGGAGATATATCACCACAATCCATAACAAAATAGTTGCCGTTTCCCCACCCTTTGACAAAATATCCTGACTCTTTTAGAAATCTCCAACCGACCTTCTTGATAACACCTGCCTTTTTTAATAAAGAAGTGGACACTTTTAAAGCAGAGTCATTAAAAAGGGCTATTTCACCATCAGGATGCTTCATCCACAAAAGCCATTCTTTCATCTTTGGCAAGACTTCTTCAGCTTTGCTCTGTAAACTTTCTATTTTATTTATATCTAAAGCACCTTGACGACCTTCTTTCAAAAAGTACTCAGCATTTTCTTTTATCTCTAAAACACCCAACATGATAGCTTCATGGTACATAGGGCTCAATTCATAGTGTGCACCATCTTCGAATATCTGTTCTTCTAATTGTTTGAGAAGCTTTTTAGTACTAAAATCCAACCACTTAATGACGGTTTTCTTATTTGCAATGGAAGCACAATTTAGCAGAAATATTGAGCTAATAAAAAGAGCTTTTAGATTTTCTAAAAGATGATTTGCCTGAATATGATACTCTATATCACAAAAAAGTCTCTTACACTGATCGAAAACAGATTCTGCAACAATTTGCTTAAATTCATTTGATAAACATTTTAATTCACAATTAAGTGCTTTTATCCAGTTAACAACCCTTTTTGAGATTACATATGGTTCCCATGTTTCAGATCTTTCATTAGTGTTCTTCTCTATCCAATCTAATATCAAATAGATCTTAGTATCAAAACTATAACGTAGATTGTTATTTAAAAAATCAAAGTAGTTTAAATTGTACCTCCAGAGCTTATCGTGTTGAACGTCTTTCCATAAAATATTATCTTTTTGATATGACCTCTGAAGATTTAGGAAATTAAATACCAATTGGTTGTCTATGTGACCTGTCAAACTTGCTTTTAGCTCTCTTGCTCTTACTGCGATATAACAAAAATCACCAACACGGACAAACTTTCTTTTAAACAAAAAAATAATCCTACCATAAATTTGAACTGGCTTAAGATAATATAAAGTAAAAAATATTTTTGTTATTTTTCCGACAATCACAATCCTTCCAGCTTCAAACATTTGCCTGCAACTTCTATAATCTCATCAAGTGGGACAGGAGAGCTTTCCCCGTCCTTTACCGCCTTCACAAAAGCATTAATACAGTTTTCATGACCTTTGTCCTGCGCCCATAGCTTTGCCTTCCTAAACCCCTTCCAACCATATCCCATAAGTGTATGAAAATTATCAAGGCAGAGTATCCGTCTACCACAAAAGACCTCTAACCTTTCTTTTGGAAAACTTTTACTTCCATTAGAAAAATAATGGACTGTCCCAATTGAACCGTCTTTAAATCTTAATGAAATACTTGTATTATCAGATGTAATATCTATTGCACTTGAATCTTTCATCTTAATTGACAGAACTTCTTCGATTGGATGTTTTGAAAGGAATCGCAACAAATCTATAAAGTGACATCCCTCACCGATAATCCTTCCACCACCAATATCCATATCTTGTGTCCAATGGTCAGCTGGTATGAAACCAGCATTAACAGTAATGATAAAACATTTTGGTTCAGGCATGTCATCTAAAAGCTTTTTTGTCTTTTGAATAAGTGGTGCGAATCTACGATTAAATCCCACCATCAATTTTAAGTTATGGGTTGCTTGTGTTTCATTATACGTTTTCTCAATTAAACTTAACTCCTCCTGATTAATACAGAGTGGCTTTTCAACAAACACATGCTTATTGGCTTTCAAAGCCGCTATAATAAAGCGAGCATGCGTGTTGTGCTTCGTTGCAATCACAACAATATTTATATCAGAATCAGTAAATATAGAATCACAATCTGTAGTCGTAAGCTCAAATCCAAACTTTTTCCCTTGATGATAGCCAGATACACCACTCATACTAGCAATACTCTTAAACCTTATTCCAGTTTTTTTAAAAGCAGGTATAAGTACTTTACTTGCGTAATTACCTGCGCCTATAAATCCCACTACTGGTTCCTGATAAGCAATCTTGCTTCTTGTATTCAGCTTTACTACACGTTCTTCAATGATAGGCTTTCCTGGATAATCAACAAGATAGCCTAATCCCGATTCTTTATCAAGTTGGGTATATTTCTCGGGCGCTCTGTCCAAAGGAACAATCTCTGTGATTAATTTGTCAGTCTTAATCTTCCCTTTCGCCATAAGTTGAAGTACGGCCTCAAAATTACGTTGTTCAGTCCAACGCACAAAACCAATAGGATAATCTAACCCTCCCTCTTCATATTTTGTTTCATACCTTCCAGGACCATATGAGCATGAAACCTGAAATGAAATCTCTTTTTTGTAGAAGTCTGCACGAGAAAGCTCAAGGCCAACTACCCCAACCAAAACCACCCGACCCCTCTTTCTACACATCTGTGTCGCCTGATGTATAGGATCATTACTCTTGGTAGCAGCACAGATGAGTACACCATCCACCCCCACACCTTTGTTCGCTTCCAAGGCGAAAGACACAGGATCCATATTTCTATCAATAAGATAGGCATCGGCTCCATAACCCCTTGCAATAGACACTTTCTCAGGATCCAAATCAAAACCAATAACCTGACATCCATTGGCTAACAATATTTGGGTTGTTAGCAACCCTACTAGTCCCAGTCCATGTACAACAAAAGTCTCTCCCAAGCTCGGAGATATTAAGCGAATCCCCTGCAAAGCGATAGATCCTAATACGCAAAAAACGGCTGTCGTATCGTCCACCCCATCGTGGCTTTTAGCACATATATTTACTGGAACGCATACAACTTCGGCATGTTTGCCGTTTGAAACAACACGATCACCGAACTCATAGCCTTTCACACCTTTGCCAATTTCCACTACAGTACCAACGTTGCAATAGCCTAAGCATAAAGGTTGATCAAGCTTATTTAATACAGTAGTCAACGTAGGTTTTAATCCATCTGTTTGTATTTTTTCTAATACTTGTTTTACTTTATCTGGCTGTTGCCTTGCTTTGTTTATCCAACCGGCCTTTCCAAATTCCAGCAACATTCTCTCTGTACCTAATGAAATCAAGGTCTTATTTGATCGAATGAGTAAATGACCGGTTTTAACTAATGGCACAGGCACTTCAGCAAGAGATGTTTCACCTGTTTTGAGATTTTGTAATATTTGTTTCATAAAATTAATTCTTGTCAGATAATCCTTTAAGTTTGTTTTCCAAGGCAATGATTAGGCCTGCTGATACTTTAACAGATTGAGCGGTATCTCCATCTGATCCACTCAATATTTTCTCTCCAATCTGTTGATACATTAACTCATAGCTTTTCATTTTGTTTATTTTCTTCCTACGAAGAATTTTATTTTTGTCTTCTGCCACATAAATGGAACCATTAATCATTTTAACAGAAACCTCATTGGCTCTAAGCTCGATATAGTCTTGAACGCCAATACGCTCACTACCTCTGTCAGTTAAAACCATCGTAAAGAAAGCATCGTTTTCTAACGAAACAGAACAATTAATCGTACCATCGCATGCAGCTACCAGATCAAATGAACTTACGTCACAAAAGTTATTCAAATATAGGAAATGGTCAATCCAATGGCAACCGTTTGAGACCAAGCGACTTTTAGAGTTTGGCCATAGATACCAGTGTAGTTCAGGTAGCGGCACTTCGTAAATGATGCAATGGTACGAAACTGGATCTCCAGTATTTAGCCCAAGGTCTTGAGTGACAAACTCATTAAAGGGTAAATAACGCTTGTGGAAACAAGAAAACAACTCACCTGTGGAATTTTCCATCACAGTTATAAGTTCTCTCAACTGTTCACCACTCACAACAATTGGCTTTTCAACCACTGCATGTGAATTATGTTGTAAGGCGTAGATGGCCAATGGCGCATGAGTATGATGGAAACCGGTAATTAAAAAGACATCATAATGCTCTTCGTCACGTGGACTTGGTGAAGTATCCCAACGCATGGCAAGTTTTTTATCTAGAGGAATCTGTGTTGTATCAATCTCATGGATACATTCAATAG
>JADHTQ010000035.1 GCA_016784965.1 Bacteriovoracaceae bacterium
CGTGGGCAGTATTAATAGTGATCCCTCTAGCTTTTTCTTCAGGTGCAGAATCAATCTCGGCATAAGACTTGACCTCTCCCCCAGTCGCTTCTGAAAGAATCATCGTAATTGCTGCTGTCAGTGTGGTTTTACCATGGTCGACGTGTCCAATCGTACCAATGTTTACGTGTGGCTTACTTCTATCAAATTTTTCTTTTGCCATGCTGGACTCCTATTATTGCGTAAATTTACGGTAACGTTAGATATATATGCCTCTTTTTTCAAGTATTATTTTTGCTAAATTCTCTGGAAGCTCCTCATAACGCAAAAAATTCATTGTAAAGCGAGCACGCCCCTGAGTTTTAGAACGAAGATCAGTACTGTACCCAAACATCTCTGATAATGGTACCTCTGCGTGAACTCTATCTTTGCCTTGCTTAATATCCATCACAATTATTCTGCCGCGCTTCATATTAATATCTGAAATGACATCGCCTGTATAGTCAGTCGGAGTTACTACTTCCAGTGCCATTACCGGCTCAAACAAAACCGGCTTAGCAACCTTGCACGCATTGCGAAAAGCATTGGCAGCAGCGATAGTATAAGCTATTTCAGAAGATTCAAGCTCATTATACTCGGCTGCCAGCAGAGTTGCTTTTATATTTATAAATGCATATCCCGCAAGTACTCCTCCAGGAGTGGAGTCAATAATACTTTTTTTAATAACATCTAAATATTTTTGGGGTAGTGCTCTTTTTGTTAAAGAAGTATGAAATTCAATACCTTCTTGACAGTCACAACGCTCAACTTTTATGAGACATTGCCCAAACTGTACCTTGCCCCCAACTTCTTTTTCAAAGGTATCAGCAACCTGTGCAGTTTCCTTAATGCTTTCACGATAAGAAACTTGAGGTTTCCCAATATTTACATTTACATTAAATTCGCGGCACAGCCTATCTGTAATGATTTCTAAATGTAATTCTCCCATTCCATAAATTAATAACTGACCTGTTTCTTTGTTATTTTTATAAGAAAATGAAGGGTCCTCTAAAATAAGTTGATTTAGCACCGTAACTAGTTTTTTCTCATCTATGCTTGTCTTGGGCTCTATTGCAATTGAGATTACTGCATCCGGAAATTTCATTAAATCAAATATGATCGTTTTGTTTTCTGCACACAGTGTTTCACCTGTTATAGTTGACTTCATACCAGTTAATGCAACAATATCCCCGGCAATAGCACTCTCTAACTCATTTTTTTTATTTGCGTGCATTTGTAAAATTTTACCCACTCTTTCTCTGTTTTTTGATAGTGGATTGTAGATATTCTGCCCAACTTTTAGCTCTCCTGAATAAATTCGAACATAGGTCAAACTACCTACATAGTGGTCGCTAGTTATTTTAAATGCCAAAGCACTAAAGGGTTCATTGGTTGATGGTTTTCTGACTTCTTTTTTGTTGGTGTTTTTTCCACCAACTCCGACAACTTCACCTCGGTCTTGAGGGGAAGGTAAGTAATTTACTACTGCATCTAAAATTGGCTGAACTCCTTTATTCTTAAATGCAGATCCACACATCACAGGAATAAACCCATAGTCTATTACAGCTTTACGGATGACCTTTCTAAGCCTAATGGCCGTAATCTCATGCCCCTCCAAGTAAACTTCTGCCAATTCATCGTCATAGTCCGACAGCGTCTCAATTAGCTCTTCAAGAGCAAGTTGACACTCAGGAACCATACTTGGGGGAATTTCTTTATATTCATAAGTTTCACCTAGGTCATTGTTGTCCCAGTAAACTGCCTTCATTTCAAGTAGATCAACTAGACCTACAAATTCATCTTCAACATTGATAGGAAGTTGGATGGGAGCAGCAATTTTATCAAGCTTTTCACGAATTTCATCTAGACAAGCTTTAAAATCTGCTCCTTGTCGGTCCATTTTATTGACAAATGCAATTCGTGGAACTCCGTATTTATCTGCTTGACCCCATACTGTCTCAGACTGAGGCTCTACCCCAGCTACTGCGTCAAAAACTCCTATTGCCCCATCTAATACCCTTAGCGCTCTTTCAACTTCTATCGTAAAATCAACATGTCCGGGAGTATCAATAATATTAATTGTTGTATCGTGCCACACACAAGTTGTGGCAGCAGAAGTAATTGTGATACCGCGCTCTTGCTCCTGAACCATCCAGTCCATCGTCGCAGCACCATCATGAACTTCCCCAATTTTATGGCCTTTACCAGTATAGTAGAGAATTCTTTCTGTCGTAGTAGTCTTACCCGCATCAATATGCGCCATAATACCAATATTACGAACAGATTCAATGCGTGTTTGACTCACACTACGTCTCCGGTGCAAGTAATCAGCACTACTTTAGCTGATTGCTTTATCTAAATTGTTACAATTATCTAAATTAGGCACAAAGTTTCTGTGCCTTTTAGCGATTACCACTTAAGATGAGCAAATGCCTTATTGGCCTCGGCCATTTTATAAACATCTTCCCGTTTCTTGACTGCGCCACCTCTTTCACTGGCAGCGTCCATAATTTCATCTGCTAGCTTTGAGACCATAGTCTTACCGTTTCTACCCCTCGCATAATCACGTAACCACCTTAGAGCTAACGACTGCCTTCTAGCAGGCCTTACTTCGACTGGAATTTGATAAGTCGCACCACCAATCCTTCTAGACTTTACCTCAATTGCAGGCTTGATATTAGAAAGTGCCTTTTTAAAGACTTTCAAGGGTTCTTCATTTGTTTTTTGCTCAACAATTGAAAGGGCTCCATAGAAAATTTTCTCGGCAACAGACTTCTTTCCAGATGCCATTAATGTATTTACAAACTTGGTCACTACAACATCCTGATAACGTGGATCAGGTAACACTTCTCTGAGAACTGCTCTATGTTTCCTACTCATTTTTTTACCTTTTTAAAATCAATCATTTTTTTATCTTAAATGGTGCTTAGTATTATTTTTTAGGTTTTTTACAACCGTACTTTGAACGCCTCTGATTTCTTTTATCAACTCCAGTAGTGTCTAACGCTCCGCGCACAGTATGATAGCGAACACCGGGTAAGTCTTTTACTCTCCCCCCTCTAACCAAAACGATAGAGTGTTCTTGTAAATTATGGCCCTCGCCTCCTATATATGAAGTTACTTCAAAACCACTAGTTAGCTTTACTCTACAAACTTTTCTCATGGCAGAGTTTGGTTTTTTTGGAGTTGTTGTATAAACTCTCACACATACTCCACGCCTTTGCGGACAACTGTTAAGTGCGGGCGCCTTGGTTTTAGTATACTTGTCAACTCGACCTTTACGTATCAACTGATTAATTGTTGGCATTTCTAATTTACTCCTATAAAACTTGCTAACTTAGTTCTCTAACACGACAAATTAACAAATACAAGTTTTTTTATAATGTTAGGGCAACTCCCTCGTCCTCTAATGGTTCCTCTTCACAGGCTATTGCCTCATAGTCACGATATCTTGTGATACCACTTCCTGCTGGTATCAAGCGTCCCATAATTACATTCTCTTTTAGGCCTCTTAAAAAGTCACTTTTTCCTTCCAACGTCGCCTGGGTCAAGACTTTTGTTGTTTCTTGAAATGAAGCTGCTGAGATAAATGAATCTGTAGTAAGGGATGCCTTGGTTATGCCCAGCAATATAGATTTTGCTGTAGCAGGCTCTTCCCCTAACTCTTCTAGTTTTTTATTGGTTGCAATAAATTCAGCTTTTGTAACAGAGTCTCCCACTACATAGCGAGAATCTCCTGGGGTAACGATCTCTATCTTTTGCAGCATCCGACTGACAATAACTTCTATATGCTTGTCATCTATACTAACACCTTGGAGACGATAAACTTCTTGGATTTCATCGACAATATATCGTGCCAACGTCTTGATTCCCAAAACTCTCAAAATATCGTGAGGATTACTTGGGCCATCCATAATCGAATCCCCTGCCCTAACATAGTCGCCTTCGTTTACAATGACGTAACGACCTTTTGGAATTGTATATGTTATTGGGTCCTGACCATCATCTGGTTTAATAATAATTCTTCGATTTCCACGAATCTCAGTTCCAAATTCGACCATACCTGCAACGTCTGCAATTTGAGCGGCCAAAGCTGGCTTTCTGGCTTCAAAGAGTTCTGCAACTCTTGGTAGACCACCGGTGATATCCTTAGTCTTGGTTGTTTCACGCTGAACTTTGGCAATTGCTAAGCCAACCCCAACTTCTTCCCCTTCACCAACAACAATGTTAGCTCCAACTGGCAATCGATACACAGCTTGTCGCTTAGTGCCAGGAATAGTCAGTACATTGCCCTCACTATCATTAATTATAATCTTTGGTTGTAAGCCTATATCCTTAGACTCAATTACCATCCTATGGGTAAGTCCTGTAACAGCATCAACCTGCTCATTAATAGTATTACCGACAACTAAGTCATCATATTTAACAAAACCTGAAACCTCAGTCATAATTGGAATTGCAAATGGGTCCCACTCTAAAATTCTATCACCAACGTTAACATCATTGCCCTCTTCAAATAAAATTTTTGCCCCATAAATTGCAGGATATCTCTCTTTTTCGATACCTTGCTTATTTTTAACAATAATTTCACCAGTTTTATTCATTACAATGGTAAAACCATCTTGAGTTTTTGCAGTTACAACATTATCCAAAGCAATGACACCTGCTGTTCGAACCTCCATTTTATTAACTTGTGCACCTGCTGTAGCAGTACCGCCAACGTGGAATGTTCTCATGGTTAGCTGAGTACCTGGCTCACCAATGGATTGTGCAGCAATAACTCCAACAGCTTCTCCAAGACTAACTAGTTTACCTCTGGCCAAATCTCGACCAAAGCACATTGCACAGAACCCATAAACTTCCTTACAGGTTAAAACTGATCGAACCGCAACCTGGTCAACATTTTTGTCCATCAGAACTTGTTTATCTTCTTCTACCATTATGTGATTTCTTGGAAATAACTCTTCCCCATCGGATCCAATGATTGGCCTTGAAGTTACTCGACCCATAACTCTATCAGCAACATGATCTATAATTTCACCTGCTTCAATTCTAGAGGTTAAAATTATACCATCATTAGCATTACAATCATGTCCTCTAATAATGGCATCTTGGGCAACATCAACCAACCTTCTAGTTAGATAACCAGAGTTAGCCGTTTTAAGCGCAGTATCGGCCAAACCTTTCCGCGCACCGTGGGTGGAAGTAAAGTATTCTAGAACAGATAGACCTTCTCTAAAGTTTGAAGTAATCGGTGTTTCAATAATTTCACCCGATGGTTTTGCCATCATGCCACGCATCGCAGCAAGTTGTCGCATTTGCTGGGTCGAGCCTCTAGCGCCAGAATCGGTCATCATAAATAGAGCATTAAAAGATGGTCCCGTAGTCGAGTCTCCTTGCTCATTAAAAAATTTCTGAGTTGAAAGTGTTTCAATCATAACCTTTGTGAGCTTCTCATGATTTTGCGCCCAAACATCAACGATCTTGTTATATCGTTCACCGTTGGTTATAGATCCTTCATTATACTCTTCAGTGATTTGATCAACTTCTTGGTATGCATGCTTTAAAATATCAACTTTTTCATCAGGTATAATCATGTCGTGAATATTAATCGAAATACCAGCTTTGGTCGCATAACTGTAACCAAGCTTCATAATCGCATCGGCCAAAAGTACCGTATCTTTTTCAGATCCCTTTCGATAAGTAGTGTCAATAAGCTTGGCCAGAGATTTCTTGTTGAGAATTTTGTTAACATCAGAGTATTCCAGGCAAGCTGGCACAACATCATGCACAAAAGTTCTTCCGACACTGGTCTCAACCAACTCTCCGTCAAAGCGTACTTTGATTGGTGCCTGAAGGTGTAATTTCCCCGTGTGATATGCAAATTGCGCTTCGGCCTTTGATGAAAAGACCCGCCCGTAACCTAGTGAGTATGGTCTAATTCTCGACATATAGTACAGTCCAAGAACAATATCTTGGGTAGGAACAATTATTGGTGTGCCATCTTTTGGCGACAAAATGTTGTTTGTCGACATTGCAAGAATTCTACACTCAACCTGTGCCTCAAGTGATAGTGGAACGTGAACGGCCATTTGGTCGCCGTCAAAGTCAGCATTAAAAGCAGTACAGACAAGTGGATGTAGCTGAATCGCTTTACCTTCGATCAAAATTGGTTCAAATGCTTGGATACCAAGCCTGTGCAAGGTTGGAGCACGGTTTAAAAGAACTGGGTACTCTTGAACGACTTCGTCTAAAACGTCCCAGACCTCTTGCTGTTGACCATCAACCATTCTCTTTGCCACTTTTATAGTGGTACAATGTCCTTTTTCAATTAATTTATTATAGATAAAGGGCTTAAATAGCTCTAACGCCATCAATTTTGGTAGTCCACATTGATGTAATCTCAATTTGGGACCAACCACAATAACGGATCGTCCTGAATAATCCACACGTTTTCCAAGGAGGTTTTGTCTAAATCTACCTTGCTTCCCTTTGAGCATATCAGATAAAGAACGAAGGGGTCGCTTATTGGCACCTGTAAATACTTTACCACGACGTCCATTATCAAAAAGAGCGTCTACGGCTTCTTGTAGCATTCTTTTTTCATTCCGAACGATTATTTCTGGGGCATTTAATTCCTTCAGACGCTTTAAACGATTATTTCTATTAATAACTCGTCTATATAGGTCATTTAGGTCCGAAGTTGCAAATCTACCAGCTTCCAGTGGAACCAGTGGTCTTAAGTCCGGTGGAAGAATTGGCATTACATCCATCATAAACCAATCTGGCTTATTTTCAGAGCTTAAAACCGATTCAATTACTTTAAGTCTCTTAATCAATTTGGCCTTCATCATTTCAGCAGATGTTGTTCTTAGGGCCTTTCTAATTTCTTTTCTTTCAAGTTCTACATCAATTCTTTTAAGCATGTCTTGGACTACTTTACCGCCCATACCTGCTTCAAATTCAACTTTTGACTCTTTTAATTCATTATATTGTTGCTCAGAAATGACTCTACCAACATCTAAGCCACCTTCGACGTCATTAGTAGCAGAATCTGTAACGATATATGCTTCATAATATAGAACCTTCTCTAACTCCTTTAGAGTGAGGTTTAAAAGAGCTCCTAGTCTAGAGGGCAGAGATCGCAAAAACCATATATGGGCAACAGGAGCCGCTAGCTCCACATGTCCACATCGCTCTCTTCTAACCTTTGACAGGGTAACTTCAACTCCACATTTCTCACAAACCACACCACGATGCTTCATTCTTTTGTATTTTCCGCAAATACATTCGTAATCCTTTACGGGTCCAAAAATTTTTGCGCAAAACAAACCATCTCTTTCTGGCTTAAAGGTTCGATAGTTAATTGTTTCAGGTTTTTTTACTTCTCCAAACGACCACTCTCTTATTGTGTCTGGTGAAGCAAGCTTAATCGAAATAGCTTCAACACTAATTGGATCTTTTGGTTTGTCAAAAAAGTTTAAAAGGTCTTTCATGCGGCTTTCGCTCCCTTTATTATAGATCTAAAAAATTATCCCAATGTTTCTTTTGCGGTGTCTTCTTCAAGTTTGACATCCAAACATAGCGCTTGCAACTCTCTAATGAGTACGTTGAAAGATTCTGGCAAGCCCGGTTCTAGAGCATGTTCACCCTTAACAATCGACTCATACATTCTTGTTCTTCCAATAACATCATCTGATTTTACAGTTAGAAATTCTTGAAGAGTATATGCTGCACCATAAGCTTCTAAGGCCCAAACTTCCATTTCCCCAAGTCTCTGCCCTCCAAATTGGGCCTTCCCTCCTAGAGGTTGTTGAGTAACTAAAGAATATGGTCCAGTAGATCTTGCATGGATCTTTTCATCTACCAAGTGATGTAGCTTAAGTACATACATGGTGCCAACTGTGACATCCTCAGAAAAAGCATCACCTGTAATACCGTCAAAAAGCGTCGTTTTACCGGTAGGGTCTAGATCGGCAAGCTCTAACATTTCTTCGATATCTTTTTCCGATGCTCCGTCAAAAACATTTGTCGCAAATCTAACACCAGCACCTAGATGTTTGGCAATTTCTATAACTTTTTCATCGCTCATCTGCTTCAATGATTCTTTTACTTCAGCAGTTTTATATATTGAGTAAATAAAATCCTTAATCTTATGTATCTCATACTGCTCTTCGAGCATCACTGTCAGTTTCTCTGCTAATCCTCTACCGGCCCAACCTAGATGTAGTTCAAGTAATTGACCAATATTCATACGAGAGGGAACACCAAGTGGGTTTAACACTAGATGGACGGGAGTTCCATCGGCCAAAAATGGCATATCTTCTGCGGGTAGCACATTAGAGATAACACCTTTGTTACCATGGCGCCCTGCCATTTTATCACCTGGCTGCAGCTTTCTTTTAATTGCCACATAAACGATTACCTTCTTGATAACTCCAGGAGGTAGCTCATCACCTCTGTGTAGCTTTGCAATCTCATCGTTAGATCTAGTTCTAACTCTATTGATCCTATTTCTTATATCAGCAAAGTACTCACTCAAGCGCTCCTCTAAGGAAGTTTCCAGAGGTAGATAACCAATAAGATCAAACGGTATTGTTTGTAACACCTCTGGTGTTATTTCTGTCCCTTTTGCCAAGAGATCTTCTGTACCATCTTCAGAAATTAACTTGTCGGTTATGTTGCAACCTTTGAGCATCTCTACGATTTTAGCAATAACAGATGATTGGATCGCTTTAATTTCAATTCTTTCATCTCTTCTGATGAGTTGGGTATCGTGTTCAATGATTTTCTTTGAACGACCATCAAGCTCCACTCCCTCACGGGTGTAAACTTTTGCGTCAACGACTGTGCCTCTGACAGAAGATGAAACTCGCAATGAAGTATCTTTTACATCGCCAGCTTTATCCCCGAAAATCGCCTTCAATAATTTTTCTTCTGGAGAAAGCTGAGTTTCTCCTTTAGGGGTAATCTTGCCAACGAGAACGTCTCCTGGCTTAATGATAGCACCAACACGTATAATGCCGGACTCATCTAAATCCTTAATAGACTCGCCACTAATATTGGGAATATCTCTGGTGATTTCCTCTTTACCTAGCTTTGTGTCTCTGGCTTCTACTTCGAAGCTTTCAATATGAACAGTTGTAAATACGTCCTGAGATAGAAGACTTTCATTAATAAGAATGGAGTCCTCAAAGTTGTATCCACCCCAAGGCATAAAAGCAACTAGTACGTTTTGCCCAAGTGCCAAGTCTCCAAGGTGAGTCGCTGGACCATCTGCAATGACCATCCCTTTTCTAACGAGGTCGCCTTCTTTTACTAGCGAGCGCTGGTTATTACAGGTATTTTGGTTGGTTCGTTGATATTTAACAAGCTTATATACATCAACTCCAGATTCCCCTTCTGCAAACTCATCTCTTTGAATTACAATTCTATTTGAATCGACAAAAATAACTTTACCATCATCTTTTGCAAATAAAACGGCACCTGAGTCTCTAGCGATCTTTGTTTCAACCCCTGTTCCAACCATTGGAGCATCAGTTCTAACAACGGGAACGGCCTGCCTCATCATATTAGAACCCATTAGAGCACGGTTTGCATCATCGTGTTCTAAAAATGGAATCAACGAAGTAGCAATGGAAACCATTTGATTAGGAGAAACGTCCATTAAGTCGACTTCTTCCGCTTTCACCATTGCATATTCACCAGCACGACGTGCAGAAATATGTTCTCCATGAATTTTTTTGTTTTTAATATATTTATTGCTGATTTGGGCAATTACTTTCCCTTCCTCTTCAAACGCGGAAAAGTATCTGGCCTTTTTATTAATGTTGCCAGTTTCTTGCTCAATTACCTGATAAGGTGTTTCAATAAAGCCAAATTCTGACACTCTTGCGTAAGTCGCCAAGGAGGTTATCAGACCGATATTGGGTCCCTCAGGGGTTTCAACTGGACACATTCGTCCGTAATGAGTTCCATGCACATCTCGAACCTCGAAGCCAGCTCTTTCTCTAGTCAAACCACCAGGGCCAAGTGCTGACAAACGCCTTTTATGAGTAACTTCAGACAAGGGATTGGTTTGATCCATAAATTGAGATAATTGAGATGATCCAAAAAACTCTTTAATTGCAGCAGAAACAGGCTTTTGATTTACAAGATCATATGGCATCATCGTTTCAATTTCTTGAATTGCCATCCTTTCTTTAACCGCTCTTTCCATTCGTACAAGACCTACTCGAAATTGATTTTCTAGTAGCTCCCCAACGGCCCTTACTCTTCTGTTACCCAGGTGATCGATATCGTCAACTTTACCCTTTCCATTGTTTAGCTCAACTAGGTATTTGACAGTCATCATGATGTCATCTTTGGTGATGACAGTGTCTTCAACGGGGATATTCATGCCAAATTTATAATTGATTTTCATCCTGCCTACTTTTGACAGGTCATATCTATTTTTATTAAAAAATAGATTTTCAAATAACAATTCGGCAGCTTCAATGGTTGGTGGTTCTCCAGGTCTTAACCTTTCAAATAACCTTATCAAAGCATCTTCTCTCGAGTCAGTTTTATCGAGTAGTAAAGTATTTCTAATCTGATCACCAAAATTGATCATATCAATATATAAAATTTTAATTTGTGTTACACCGGTTTGTAGCAAATCGTGGATTTTAGCTTCACCTAGTGCTTCATTTACAAGGCAAACCACCTCACCTGTATTTTCATCAAAGATATCTTCGGCCACAATCTTGCCAACAACTTCTTCTAAGGAGGCATCCAGCTCTTTTATTCCAGCTTCGACAAGTTTTCTGACTGATACTTTTGTGAATTTCTTCCCCTTGCGAACAATAATTTTGCCACTTTTGGGGTCTAAAATATCATAGCTCGCTCTAGTTCCAACCAATAAGCTCAAATCAAGTTTTCTTTTAAATTTGTTATCTTTTGATAGAGTTAAGACCTCTTGTTCATAGAAAATGTCCAGAAGATCTGTCGTAGAGTAACCCATTGCTTTCATTACTACAGTAGCATGAAGTTTTCTCTTTCTATCAATCCTGGCAAAAAGAATGTTTTTATGGTCGAACTCAAAGTCTAACCAAGACCCTCGATGGGGAATAATTCTAGCAGAATATAAAAGCTTTCCACTTGAATGTTTTTTGCCACTATCGTGCTCGAAAATAATACCTGGAGAACGATGGAGTTGCGATACGATTACTCTTTCTGTACCGTTATAGACAAATGAACCCGTCTCGGCCATTAGTGGAATATTACCGAGATAAACCTCCTGTTCCTTGATGGACGAGACTGTTCGTTGCTCAGCTCCATCTTTGCCTTCCACAATGTCGTAAAAGACTAGTCGCACAACGACCTTTAGTGGTGACTCGTACGATAAACTTCTCTGCCTACACTCTTTAACTGTGTATTTTGGGTCTTCAAGAGAATAGCTTACAAACTCTAGTGATACCGTTTTGTTAAAATCGTATATCGGAAAAACAGACTTAAAAACTGCCTGTAGACCAACATCAAGCCTTTTTGCGGGGGGAACTTCCCGTTGCAAAAACTTCTTGTACGATTCGATCTGCAAATTCATAAGCGGTGGAGTCGCAAGGGTTTTTGAAGTTTGCGCAAAATTCTTCCTATGCCACTCGTTTGGTGAGAAAACCTGAACCATTAGGGGTCTCCTAAGTATATTAATTATTAATCAATTTTCACATACAAATTCATCAAGATTGATTAACAACCTTGATGAAAAAAAAAAAAAAAACAATAAAGCTAAGTAGTTAAAGCAATCAACCTACTTCAACTCAACTTTAGCACCAACAGCCTCAAGCTTTTTCTTAATTTCCTCTGCTTCTGCTTTCTCTAATCCTTCTTTAATATCAGAAGGTACACCTTCAACAACAGCTTTTGCTTCTTTTAGCCCAAGACCAGTAATTGCACGGACCTCTTTAATAACATTGATCTTTTTAGCACCACATTCAGTAAGTACAACTTTAAATTCAGTTTGCTCAGCAGCTGCATCAGCAGCTACAGCAGGGCCTGCGACAGCAACAGGTGCTGCAGAAACTCCAAATTTATCTTCTAGTTCTTTAACTAGATTTGCCATGTCTAAAACTGACATCTTCGATACGTGCTCTATTAGTTGCTCATTTGTAATACTCATTTTATTCTCCTATCTTCTTTTCTTAATTATATAATTAAAAGTTTGTTTTTACCTTTTTAAGCCTTTGCCTCTGCGACCTCTGTGCCGCCCTCTTTTTGTAGTTTTATTTCATTTAGAGTGCGAGCAAAAGATGAAATCGGTGCCATAAACGTTGCCAATAATGTACCCAACATTTGATCTCTTGAAGGTAGCTCAGCCAATGCTTTAACCTCATCTGACTTAAGTAATTTACCCTCACAGAACGCACCTTTTAATGTGACAATTTCTGATTCTTTGTTCGCATTTTTAAGGCACTTGGCAACAGCAGCTGGATCATCAAATGCAAAGGCAATCGCGTTGGGTCCTACTAAACCTGTCAGTAGTTCTTCATATTCAGTACCCTCTACGGCTTTGGCAAAAAGAGTATTTTTGGTAATTACAATTTTTCCTTTTGCTTCACGCACCTCTTTTCTAATACTCACAGCAGTATTGCTTGTGACCCCAACTAAATTAGTTAGGAAAATGGCTTGAGCTTTAGCGACATCTTCCTTAATGGCGTCCACCACTTTAATCTTTTCCATTTTGGTTAACATTTTTCCTCCTTATTTCTGTTCGGAGGGAGACTTCAGGCAGGATTTATTTACAATGTTCATGCAAACCGACCTTCTTCAATCCCAACAAAACTTTTAATTTAAATATTTAATGCTTCCATTGTATCAATTTTAATCCCAGGACCCATAGTGGTGCTGACCGTCAAACTTTTAAGGTATGTACCTTTGGCGCTTGCAGGTTTAGCTTTAACAATTGCATGTACAATGACCTCAAAGTTTTCGCGAAGCTTTGTAACGTCAAAAGATTTCTTCCCTATTGGTACATGAATGATCCCGGTTTTTTCTGTTCGGTATTCCACTTTACCACTTTTTTGCTCTTTTACAGCTTTGACTACATCAACTGTCACAGTACCTAGTTTGGGGTTTGGCATTAAACCTCTAGGCCCAAGTACACGACCAATGCGACCTAATTTACCCATCATATCCGGAGAGGCAATAACTCTATCAAATTCAAGCCATCCACCCTGAATTTTTTGAATCATATCATCGCCCCCAACAAAATCGGCTCCTGCATCTTCTGCTTGCTTAATCTTTTCCCCAGAAGTAATGACAAGAATTCTAACCTTTTTACCAGTTCCAGCTGGCAGAGCAACTGCACCTCGTATCATTTGATCGGCATGACGTGGGTCAACACCAAGTCTGAAAGCTAGGTCTACTGTTTCATCAAACTTAGCATACGAACTCTCTTGAGCTAATTTTAACGCATCATTAATGGTAAATTTTTTGTTTGAATCTACTTTCTTACAAGCAGATAAGTGTTTTTTTGATTTTTTCTTCATTTTAAATCCCTCGGTAAAAACGACTTTTTACAGTCTCCCGTGTGAAAATATAAATTTTTTATAATGTTATTTAATAATCTAACTTAAGCCCCATAGACTTCACTGAACCCTCTATCGTTCTAAGTCCTGCTTCTAAGGTTGCTGCTGTTAAATCTGGTTCTTTTGTTTTTACAATCTCCTCAACTATATCTTTGGAAACTTTTCCCGCAACTTCATGGCCGGGCTTCTTGGAAGCACTTTTCAGCTTCAACTTATCCTTCAGCAGATAAGAAGCAGGAGGTGTTTTTGTTATAAAGGTAAATGATCTATCCGAATAAACAGTTATAATGGTAGGCAGAACAACTCCAGCACTCTTTTGCGTCTTGGCATTAAATGCTTTACAAAACTCCATTATATTAACCCCTTTTTGTCCCAAAGCTGGTCCAATCGGAGGTGAGGGGTTAGCTTTTCCACCAGCGATCTGTAACTTAATAAATCCAACTACTTTCTTTGCCATTATTGACTCCGCTTTAGTTTAATAAAATAAAATGCAACTATTCAATTTTTTCAATTTGTGTAAAATCTAGTTCCACAGGGGTCGGTCTACCAAAAATGGAGACACTGACTTTAACCTTACCCTTATCACTCACAGCTTCAATTGTTCCCACAAATGAAGAGAATGGTCCTTCGATAACTCGTACGGACTCTCCTTCTGCAAAATTAATACTAGTTCTGGGTTTCTTATAACCTTCGACAGCTTGATTTGTCATATAAGCCGCCTCATCATCTGATATTGGAGCCGGCTTATCAGCCGTTCCCCCTACAAAACCCGTGATTTTATCGGTATTTTTCACAAGGTGCCAGGTTTTATCATTCATGACCATCTTTAGCAAGATGTAACCGGGGAAAAATTTCTTTTTAATTGTCCTCTTCTTCCCATTAACAGTGGTCACAACACTTTCTTCAGGTACAAGAATTTGCGAGAAAAATTCTGTCAATTTAAGGTTTATAATTCTTTCTTTCAACGCTTTGGAAACCTTGTTCTCTTGACCTGTCATTACTTGAGCAACATACCACTTAGAATCTGGAGAATCGTTGTCAGATAGAACATCATCTTTGGCTAGATCAGAGGTAGTATCGTTTTCTTCGACAGCAGCAACGTCAGAATCTGTCTTCTCAACATCAGCATCTTCAACATTGCTATCGTTCTGATTTGAATCGGTCATATTATATCCACATCAATATATATAAATTAATAAATAAGGGCCAAAATTTTTCTAAAGGCAAAGTCAACAAGTACAAAAATAAGGCTTGTAATCGATAGTCCAATAATGATGCCAACAGTGAGCTTCACAACTGAGTCACTACCAGGCCATACAACCTTTACAAGTTCGCCATACACTTCATTCAAGTAGGTCATTGCATCTTTGCGTTTTTGAATAACAATAAATGTAACCAGCCCTATAAGTGCTCCTGAAACCTGAGTTAGTACTAGGTAATACCGAATTTTAGACTCCAGATCGAACCATTCACCCATCTGCCCCATAAATCGTATAAATACAAATCCAACTATAATGCTAACTATGGCAATGAATGCATTAATCCACTTTTTATTATCTTCACTTCTTATCGCAACCATAAAATACCTTATGTCATTGAATTAAACGTAGAGTCTTCCACAAACTATCTTATATGCATCAAAACTTGAGCTTTGTCTATACTTTAAAATGCCTATTTCACACATAAATTTCACTAACTATTACCAGACGCACTAATTCCATGTGGTATAGTCGCATTCCGTCATCCAGAAATAGGTAGAAAGTTATAAATTTCACTATTACAATAACCATTAACTTAGATAAATGGAGATTAATGGAGATTAATGATGTTTCGCTACTTTTTATTATTTGCAATTTTTTCTGTGCATTATGTTTATGCAAAAACTTGCATAGTAATTGGTGACTCCCATTCCTCTGGTGTAAGAAGTGGATTCGGGCACGTATTTACAGGTGAACTCAATGCGCAATCGGGATATGATGTCATCTCATATTCTTTTTCAGGCTCTAGACCAAAAAACTGGGCAAAAAAGTGGAAAGGTTCAAGGGTATGCAAGAGAGCATTTTGCAATAATTTTATAGTAAAAAAAAATGGAGCGCGTCAAAGGCAATATAGTACCCAGAGACTAGAAAAGAGTTTTCCACAACTGCGGGGCAAATCCTTTGTCGAATTTATCTTTACATCACTTCATAAAAACGAGCTGGATTGCATCATTTTCGAGCAGGGAGATAACGACCAGGGTAATGAAACCCGTTTTTTGCTAAAGGAACTCTCACGAGTGATGACTATGAGCGGCAGACAGGTCAGTTGTTTTTGGGTAACTCCTACTTGGGGAGAGAGCAAACACAGAGTAACTGCATATCGCAAACTAGTAACAGATAAAAATAAAAAAAGGGTCATTGCAAAAATCAGTAAGTCTGTTCGAGAAAACTCAAACTGTACATTAATAGATTCTAGCAATTTAAAAAAACAAACGCTCATAGATAGTACCAAACCAAAATCCTTCACTACAGATGGATTACATTTGAGAGCTAAAGCAGCAAAGCTATGGGGAAGCTTCGCAGCAAGGCGCATTGCAGACAAATTGAAACTACGTGATTATTCAGTTTACATGAGTGCAATTGACAACCCAACAACGACTCTCAACTTTCAACAAACATGCAAATTATAAGGTTAATTCTTCCTGGTACTTATCATCTTTTCGAAGATAGCTAGGTGTATCTAATTCGTCTTCATCAAAATTAATAAATCCCAACTTTTCAGCAATACTTTTGGCCCGAGAAATCTTTTTGCTTTGATCATCTGATCTTTTAATCTCCCGATGATTTGAAAAAGGTATGTTTTGAAAACTAGAGTTATTATTATGAATTGGACGATCAGTAGGAGGTGTTCCTGCACTCTCCATCTTTTCGGGACTGCTACTTCTTTTTGCTGCCTCGTATCTATTTGCAGCTTCTTGAATAGTTTGAACAAGTGAGGAAGCTTTAGGAGTGTGCTCCTGCTTTTTCACATTAGTTGCAGCTTTGTTTTGAGCAAACTCAAGTTTTTGCTCCCTAACTGGTTCTGCAACTTTTGCTGGAGCAGGAGTAGCAGGTGCTACATCTTGAGTTAAACTGGGCAATTCTGCTTTATTATTGGTTTCTCGTATAGCAGACTTTTTAGCAGTTTCATAAGACTGTACTTGTGCCTTTACTCTTTCTTGCCCACCTAAGCCTGTTGCAATCACCGTAATTTTGATATCTTCTCCCATGGTGTCGTCACTCACGGTACCAAAAATAATTTCTGCATCCTCATCTGCTGCGTCCATAATTAAAGTTGCTGCTTCATTGGCCTCATGCATAGTTAGAGATTCATTAGCGGTAATGTTAATAATTATCCCAGTTGCGCCATCAATAGTGATATCTTCAAGTAGCGGTGAACTGATCGCCTCAGTTGCCGCTTTTAATGCTCTATTTTGCCCCTGAGCAATCCCAGTCCCCATTAGAGCTAGACCTTTATTGCGCATAACTGTGCTAACATCCGCAAAGTCAGCATTTATAAATCCCGTGTGGTTAATCAAATCTGAAATACCCCTTACGGCGTTTAAAAGCACCTCATCGGCCTTTTTAAAAGTTTCTATTAAAGATAACCCTTCACCAGCTATATGAAGGAGTCTCTGATTGGGGATTGTGATCAAAGAATCAACATTTTCTTCTAGATTTTCGATGCCCATATTGGCATGTTTCATTCTCTTTCGACCTTCAAATATGAAAGGTCGCGTTACCACCCCAACCGTCAATGCTCCAAGCTCTGTGGCCAGTTTGGCAATAACAGGTGCAGCGCCTGTTCCGGTACCTCCACCCATTCCAGCTGTAACAAATACCATATCTGAGCCTTCAAGGACTTCTTGCAATTTTTCATATTCATCTAGTGCAGCCTTTCTACCCAGTTCTGGATTGGCACCAGCTCCAAGCCCCCTTGTTACCTCAATCCCAAGTTGAACTTTTTTAGGTGCAAGGTTGGCCTTTAAAGACTGTACATCTGTATTACACACTACGTATTCCACACCAGTTAGACCGGCCGTTATCATAGTATTAACAGCATTGCATCCACCGCCGCCAACACCTATTACTAGTATTTTTGCAGCTCCCTCCAACACATTTTGGTCTGAATTTGAATCTGTATCTGAAATTTCAAACATATTGCCTCCAGCTAAAATATCTCCCTAAATGCAGAGCGCAAGGAATCGCTTAATTTTCCTAGAAAATCCATTTGATGTCCTTTGCGCATACTACTTTTAGAATGATCTATATTTTTTTTACTTGATTCTAACAGCAAACCTAAAACAGTTGAATACTTAGGATGCTGCATTATATTAGTCATACCGCCAAAAGGGGTAGGAAGTCCCATCTTAGTTGGTATTTGTAAAATATATTCTCCAAACTCAGGCATACCATGAACTAAAGTACCACCACCGGTTAAAATATACCCGCCGGTAATTTCATGATTTAGCCCTCGATCCACAATAATCTCTTTAACAATATTAAATAATTCCTCTGCCCTGGCCCCAAGTACTTGTGCTATGGAATTTAGGGGAATTTCCCTCGGTGCTGACCCGGGTAAACCTTGCACCGTAATATGACTAGACTGCTCTTTGCTTCCTTTTAACACCGAGCCGTGTTCAATTTTAATTCTTTCTGCTTCTTTGTGCGGTATTTTTAAGGCAACTGCAAGATCATTGGTAAAGTGGTTACCACCTACAGGAATTACTTGTGAATGAATTAGGCTTCCATTTTTCCAAACTGCTAAATCTGTAGTCCCTCCCCCAATGTCAACTAGAACGACACCCAACTCTTTTTCGCCAGTTGAAAGAACTGACTCAGATGAAGCGATAGGTTGAAGACTTATGTGTTCTGCCGTAACACCAGCTTGCTCTACACATTTAACCAAATTATGGATAAGTGAAACTGAGCCGGTAACAATATGAACGTGCACCTCCAGGCGTACACCACACATGCCAACAGGATCTTTAATTCCTTTAGTGTTATCAATGCGAAATTCTTGAGGGATTACGTGTAAAATTTCGCGATCAGTTGGTATCACTACCGCTTTTGCTGCCTCAATGACCCTATCCACATCGCTTGTTTTAATTTCTTTGTCTTTTACTGCTACGACACCAGTGCTATTAAAACTATAAATGTGACTTCCAGCAATACCAATTGTAGCGTGATTAATCTCCAAACCAGACATCAATTTGGCCTCTTTTAGAGATCCTTCAATTGAGTTCACTGTTTGGTCAATATTGACAACAGCACCTTTTTTCAGGCCATAACTTGGGTGCGTTCCAATTCCGACAATTTCTAATTCTGAGTCACCACCCTGAATGCCTACGATAGTGCAGACTTTGGTGGTTCCAACATCAAGGCCAACAATTATGTTTTTTTCGTTCATGAGAGTCCCTTCTCACCTTTACTCAAACAGAATCATTCCGTCTTACACAATCATACCAGTCGTAAATCCGGATAAGACAATGTACCCTAAAATTTTAGAATTTGTTATTAAACTTGACAACTACTTTTTTAGTATTTGTTAGATTTATAACGACTGGCATCTTTTTCTTTAATTCCATGTAGTTAACAATTTTATGTAACTTGTCTAGTTTTACCTTCCATTCATCGTGTCCCATGAAGACACTAGAGGGTTTACCATTGATAGACAGGATGATCGTCAGCTCTTTTTCATCGCTATAAATAATTTCTGACAACTTCTTAGCAAAATCTTCACTCATTTTTTTGAACAAGTTAGTTATTTTTTGTCTTATACCAGAATTTATGCTCTCAATTGGCAAAGCAAGATAGGGAAGATCATGGGCCAATTTTTTTTCGTTTCTTAGAAGTTCTTCATAGGTTGGATCATATAGCTCACTGTTATCAACTAAAATTGCATCGTATGAATCCATCCCATCTTTTTTAAATATTTGTACTTTCATTAAAGGAACAGGACATTGAAACTTGAGATTCAAAAATTTCTTTAAGGGATCATATTTTATCCTATAACTTGATAAAAAATGCTTCTGCTGTAAATTTTCTTCGAGAATTTGCTGCTTTAACTTTTTAAGTGAGCCAAAACTTTCAAAATTTTTAATCATTTTCATAGTCATGTTTCCAGCAGCTCTGGCCGGACAACGTCCAAATGATGTTCTATATTTTAGCTTTTGCTTAGACTTAGAAGGACCTAGAGATGAAACTGCTACATCAATAATCAAATAACTTGCAGGGAGTAAACAAAAAATAAGTATTGTCTTATGTATTTTGCGCATACTTTACTTCCGTCGTTAGGGACAAGCCAGTCTGTAGCTTCACTTCATGTTGCACTAATTCTATCATAGCAATTACGTCAGAATAAGTGGCACCACCTACATTTTCCATGAAATTTGCGTGTATGTTACTCACTCTAATTTTTCCATTAGAAAATCCTTTCAACCCTATTATATCAATAATTTTGCCGGCCAGACAAGTATCCTTTCCAACTCCTCGATCTACATTTTGAAAAATACAACCACATGTCGGTTTATCAAGTGGTTGAGACTTGTTTCTAATCTCTAGGTACTCCTTGATAGTCTTACTTACGGATTGTGATAATCCATGATGTAGCATATGGACCTTTATGATAATATCACCTTTTTTTAAAAAATTATTTGTCCTATAACCAAAAGAATCTGCACTCATTTTAATTTTTTTTATCTCTCCATCTTTGGTCATGACTTCTACAGAGCTTATCAGATCTCCAATCTCTCCCAAATTTGTACCAGCATTCATAACTGCCGCACCACCTATTGTAGCAGGTATGCCTGTGAAGACTTCCCAGCCTTTAAGGCCAAACTTTATAGCATGAGCAGTTAGTAGGTTTAATGAAACAGAAGCTGGTAAGCAGTATTGGTCTCTAACATTATCTAAGTAGTGTTTATCGTAGTCTAACGACAATTTAATGTATGGAATGGATGATGTTTCACTGAGTAAGTGGTTTGCTCCAAGACCCAGCACAGTGTACTCTATTTGGGCCTTTTGTAATTTTTTTACGACTTTTTTTAAAGAATCTACTGAAGAAACTGTTATTAAATCACCGGTGGCCTTTAACCTCATAGTAGATAGATGAGTCAGATCCTTACCAGTCTCGACTTTTACATCATCAATATGTGCAAGCAACGTATTTAATTCCAATTGGATGACTCCAGCCATTCCCTCACTTTTCTGCCAATGGCCCCAGCTCCCAATACCACAACAGTAATTTTTTCTTTAGTTTGAAACTTAATCTCATTTAAAATCGCTTCACCAATTTTATCAGTAGACTCAATTAAATGTGCAAATGATGGGTGAAGTAAATTGATATCATTCACCAATCTCTGTGAAACAATACCATCAATTGGCTTTTCACTGGCGGGGTAAATTGGCGTTAGAAACAATTTATCGGCATGATTGAAACAGTGAAAAAAGCGCTCCCAACAATCTTTAGTCCTAGAAAATCGATGTGGTTCAAAAACTACAACAATGTTCGTATCTCCCCTAGTTTCTTTGACTGACTGTAAAATAGCTGCAATTTCTGTAGGATGGTGGGCATAATCATCAATAATTTCCACAAAATCATCCGAATGTAATATCTGGAATCGTCTTTTGATACCTTCGAACTTTGTTATTGAAGAGGCAATCTTTTCAAAACTGATCCCCATGTTATAGGCAAGCACAATTGCTGCTAAAGAATTTAAAACATTATGTTTTCCGGGTAGTGAAATAGATATTTTACAAACATTTTCACCCTTATAATGTAAATCATAAGTTGCCCCAGACTTGAGATATTGAACATTTTTAGCATGAAAATCTGCCAATTGTTTCTTACCCTTTTGCGCAATGCCGTAAGTAACCCAAGGTCTCTTCATTTTTTTCTTAATTATTTTAAATTTTTCATCGTGAATATTTAGTGCACAAAGTCCATAAAAGGGAACTTTATTTGCAAACTCAATAAATGAGTCAACCAAATTTCCCTCATTTTCATAATAATCCATATGATCGTGATCAATGTTAGTAATAACCGACATTATAGGATTTAAAAGCAAAAAAGAGCCATCTGACTCGTCAGCTTCAGCTACAAGTATGTTACCTTTTCCTACTTTGGCATGTCCTCCTAAGTTTTGGACTGCCCCACCAATTATGTAAGTGGGATCGATTTCACTTTCATGTAGAATTGTCGCCAAAAAACTGGTGGTTGTCGTTTTTCCATGAGTACCAGCAACTGCCAGTCCATGCTTCAGCCGCATAAGTTCTGCCAACATTTCAGCTCTTCTCATAAGTGGAATATTGCCAGCAAGGGCGGCTTTAATTTCGGGATTATTTTTATCAATTGCAGAGCTATAAACGACTACAGTTGCACCTTTAGTATTTTTTGCATCGTGCCCAATATTGATCTCTGCACCCATTTTAATCAATTTCTCAACTATCAAAGAATCAGATAGGTCAGAGCCAGACACCTTATAGCCCAAAGAAATTAGAACTTCAGCTATGCCGCTCATACCAATGCCACCAATTCCGACAAAATGGATCTTTACATTTTTTTTTATAGTAAACAAAACTTAAAACCTCGCCTTTATTAGTCAAATTATATAGCTTCATTTTTGCCACATATTTCGTTATATGCATAGTCCTAGTTAAATTAGAGGCGGCATATTGCAACATAACCAAAATGGTCCTTTCCCTTTTCATTAATATGTTTTAGCGTATTAAAACGAGATACGACTATATTGAGGATAGAACATGGCAAATTTTAAAGAAATGTCTAATGCCCCAGTTGGAAGCAAATTTATTTTACAAGGTAATACAGCATTTGCTCTAGGAGTTATCGGTGCCGGATACCATGCAGCTGACGGTTATCCTGGCACTCCTAGTACAGAGGTAATTGATAAGGGGTTGGCACTAGTTCAAGATAAAATTCAAGTTGGATGGTCTGTCAATGAAGCTGTGGCCTACGCATTGGCGATAGGCCGCTCAATTGCAGGCCATGACACTGTTGTCACAATGAAAGTTCCAGGTGTTTTTCAAGCTGGCGACGCAATTACGACATCTGCTTTCTACACCGGTAGTGCGGGCGCTTTAGTAATATATGTAGCTTCTGACTATGTACCATCTAGTACTCAGCACGTAATTGATGCTAGATATTTTTTTGCTTCCTCAAGAATTCCTGTGTTAGAACCAAAAGACCACCAGCAAATGTATGATATTGCCTGGCATGCGGCAGATATGAGTAGAGAGTTTAATACACCTGTTGTCGTTTTAGCTTCAGGTATTTTGGCCCATAGTGAAGGAATTGTTGTAACTAAAAAAACACGAAAGGTCTCTCCAAGGGAGTTACCTCCCAATCTACACGACTGGATGTTGCTGCCAAAAAAAGCACGGGATAACTATAATCGAGTTAATTTAGAGAGAATCCCAGGTATACAAAAAAAACTTGAGAACTCACAAACTCTTGTTCATCAAGTGGATGGAAGCAGTCGTTGGGGAATTATAACTTCTGGAGCAAGTACAACAGTAGTTAAAGAGGCATTAGCAGTTGTAGGGGCAAATCCCTCCCTTTTATCCGTAACGTGTACTTATCCTATCCCCGAAAAAAGCATTCGATCATTTGCCGAAAAAATAAGTGGGAAGATTTTTGTAATTGAAGATGGTGATAAATTTCTACAGGAAAAAATACAGTTATTAGGTATAGAAGTTATAGGAAAGAAAACCCCCAGTGTTCTTACCCACTGGACTCCAGAAGCTGTTATCAATTTGTTAGCTGAAAATGTCGATATCAAATATAACTACATCAAAAGAAACACTTCACTTCAACCTGTAAACAGACCACCAGCAATTTGTCCAGGATGCCCATACCGAGCTTTTGGGCAAGTGGTTTCCAAACTTAAAAAGCAAAAAAAGCTCTACGCCTCTTTTGGAGACATCGGTTGCTCTACCCTTTTATATTTTCTGGATGCAATTGATACTGTATTGTGCATGGGCGCTTCAGATTCTATACGACAAGGTATGGTTTTATCTCGTCCCGACATGAGTTGCCGAACCATCAGTGTCATTGGCGACTCTTGTGAATGTCACTCTGGCCTTGATTCTACTCGAAACGCCGTTTTTAGAAATGTGGCGGGAGTAAAAGTAATTTTAGATAACCAAATAACTGCTATGACTGGAGGCCAAAGGGCCCCTAGTTCAAACACCAATTTAGCAAATGAGAGCAATCGATTCAATTTACAAAGGGTAGTGAGTGCTGAAAATGAGAGAACTATAGTTGTCGAAGCATTTGATGTAGCAGCTATTGAAAAGGAGTTAAAGCAGGCACTCAAATTGGCAGAAAAGGGAGAGTTTTCCACCCTCATTATTGAAGGCCCCTGTATTTCTGAAATTGATAATAGTAAAAAAATGAGACAAGTTGAGCTTGATTATAACAAGTGTAAGCTATGTGGATTATGCGATATCTGCCCTGGTATTGAGCTTGATGAAAATAAGAGACCTAGTTTTACCAATATGTGCACCAATTGTGGTTCTAACTCACAGGTATGCATGCAAAAATGTCCATTTAATGCGATAGTATCAAAAGCTTCAGATAAATTAGACACTGGCCTAAAACTATTACCACTTGACCTAAAAGAACTTAACAGCATTGACCAAATAGACAAAAGCACTCTACCCGAATCCTTAAGGTTAGCTATTAGAGGTATTGGAGGCCAGGGTAATCTCTTTTTTGGAAAAGTGTTATCCAAAGTTTTCTTAAATACTCCCTACTGTGAAGATAATATTGTAAAAGGTGACACCCATGGTATGGCGCAATTGGGTGGGGCAGTTATTTCAACATTTAGTTGTGGAAATGTACATTCCTCGATACCTGCACCTGGATCATTTGATGTACTTGTCGTAATGGAGTCATCAGAAGTTTTAAGACCTGGATTTTTAAACTTATTAAAACCAGATGGAGTAGTTTTATTAAACCAATTTTCAGTTTTGCCACCCAATGTGAAGTTAACTGAGTATCCTCAGGTTGGCGAGATTGAGAAAATGCTTACGGATATAAACCTCATTAAAATAAATGCTCTAGAGGTCGCAAGAGGTTTTGGAGACGAAATTGGTATGACTTCCAATGTAGTTGTCTTAGGGCTTTTATCTACCATTGCACCTTTTAATTTAATTCCAGAGAATGTGTGGCTAAATGCTTTGATGTCTTTATCTCCCAACGAGAGATTTAAGTCCGCAAACTTTACTGCATTTAAAGAAGGGAGAAAATATGATCGTTGATCAACTAATAAATCCAAAATCTATTGTCGTCGTAGGTGGATCTAATGATACCGCAAAAATTGGTGGAAAAATATTAAAGAACTTACTCCTAGGGGGTTTTGAGGGTGACTTAAGTGTCGTCAACCCTAAAGTAGATGCTGTACAAGGTATAAGGTGCTACCCCAATGTTGAACAAGTGAAAAGCAATATTAGTTTGGCAATAATTGCTTTACCTGCAAAATTTGTCAAAGATTCAATTGATGTACTTGCTAATAAAAAAGGAGTAAAGGCCTTTATCGTCTTTAGTGCTGGATTTAGTGAGGTAGGCGATGATGGACGCAAACTTGAACAAGAGATTGTTGATATAATTAATAAAAACAATGCCTCATTAATTGGGCCAAACTGTATCGGAGTGATCACTCCATATTATAACGGGGTATTTGCAGGACCAATCCCTCAGCTAAATCCCCAGGGAATAGATTTTGTAAGCGGCTCAGGTGCAACGGCAGCCTTCATAATTGAAAAGGGCATTCCTATGGGGCTTTCATTTTCAAGTTTGTTCTCCGTGGGAAATAGCGCTCAGATTGGAATTGAGGAAGTTGTAAAACATTGGGATGAAACTTTTGATGCAAACAATAGCTCCAAAATCAAACTACTTTATTTAGAAAATATTGAAAAACCAAAACTATTACTAAAACACGCTTCATCTCTAATTAAAAAAGGATGTAAAATTGCTGCCATTAAATCAGGTTCTTCCGAAGCTGGAATGCGAGCCGCTTCATCTCACACCGGTGCTTTAGCTGGCCCAGATCTGGCAGTAGGAGCCCTTTTTGCAAAAGCGGGCATAGTTAGATGTTTTGGGCGGGAGGAGTTAATATTAGCTGCTGCCATCTTTACACATAAGAGTCTAAAAGGAAAAAATTTGGCCATTATAACCCATGCTGGAGGTCCAGGAGTTATGTTGACCGATACCCTCTCTCATGGTGGAGTAAAAATTCCAAAAATTGAAGGTGAGTATGCCGATGAACTTTTAAGCAAACTGTATCCCGGCTCTTCAGTAGCAAATCCCATAGATTTTTTGGCCACAGGAGATGCCAAACAACTGGGAACCATAATTGATTATGTAGATACAAAATTTGATAACATTGACGGCATGGCAGTAATTTTCGGATCACCAGGACTGTTTAATGTCTCTGATGTGTATAAGGTAATTCATGAAAAAATGGACAGTTGCTCCAAACCAATATTTCCCATACTGCCTTCAATAGTTACTGCAAAAAAAGAAGTTGAGTACTTCAAATCACTAGGACGCACTTGTTTTTCTGATGAAGTCACATTTGGAAATGCTCTACTTAAAGTTTTAGATGCCAATACCCCAAAAGAACAAATTGAGTCTGCAGTTGTTAACAAAAGTCAAATTAGAGATATCATAGACAATGCCCAAGACGGCTATATCTCACCAGAGGAGATTCAAAAACTTCTCGATGCAGCAGGTATTCCACGGACTCATGAAATTGTGACAAATGTTTTGGCCGATGCAATTTCTGGGGCAAACAAATTAAAGTATCCTGTAGTAATGAAAGTGGTAGGCCCCTTACATAAAACAGATGTCGGAGGGGTGGTATTAAATGTAAAAAATGATGAAATGCTTCGCTCCACATTTGATAAATTAATGACAATTAAAGATGCAACATCTGTGTTAATTCAACCAATGGTACAAGGCATGGAATTATATGTCGGAGCCAAGTATGAACAAAATTATGGGCACCTAATATTATGCGGGCTTGGAGGGGTATTTATTGAAGCTCTAAAAGATGTCTCTCACGCATTGGGCCCAGTAGACCACAAACAAGCTATTTCAATGATAAAAGAGTTAAAAAGCTATCAAATCATTCAGGGCATGAGGGGTAGCGAAGGTGTAGATGAATCCAAGTTTGCCGATATAGTAGTAAAACTGTCGGGTTTGCTTGAAGCTGCTCCAGAGATAGATGAACTTGACTTAAACCCACTACTAGGCACTAAAGAGCAAGTGATAGCAGTAGACGCAAGAATCAAAATTTGTAAATCGGCACCTAGCTAATTAATTTAAAGTAGTCCAAACAAGTTACCGATGTATATCTATAGAGTATCCAATTAATCGATGAGATATTAACCATGAATATAGTACCTTACTTATTTTGCTTTTTATGTATCTTAAGTGCCAATCTATATGCAGAAACTGAGGCGGAGCCTAGTGAGGAATCTGATTATTCATATAATACAATGGCCGTCAACAATGATGGCACCGATAATAATGATGGAACCCAAAAGCCAGAGGAATCAAAAGAAACAGTAGGTCTAGATAAGGTGTTGGAAGACCCAAAAATTGCTGCCCAATATAAAATATGTAAAGAGAAAATGAAGACTGACACTAATACTGATCTGACAAAATGCATGACTGCTGCGTTTTCAGAAGAGGAACTAAATGCCATATCTGATAAGTTTTTTTCTGAAAAATTAAAAGACAGATACGAATCTATTTCTTTGGGTACTATGCAAAACAGACAAGATCCAGCAGTAAAAAAGCTGACCAAATACCTATCTAAAAGACTTTCAGATGCTTTATATGGAGAAATCAAGGACCAAGAAAATAAAACTGTTACAAAAATTGTTGACCACAGAACTTTTTATGATCTCTACCGCGCTCAAGTGAGTAAAAATATTATTTCCACACTGACCTCTTACTGCATAGATTCTGGGTCAGACCTACTTATTCACAGAGATGAAACTCAAAGAGAAGCAGTCAGAAAAAAGAATCTAAAAAGTTTAGGTACAGGCTTTAGAACTAGGAAAGATCCAAGTAAGTCTGGCGACGATAAGCAAACTGCACAACTTAAAACTGATCAGAACTTGCAAGCACCTGATGCTTACGACCACTGGATAGAATGTATCCAAAAAGTGCAAGATGTCTGTCACAACACAGGGGAGTTTACAACTTTTAACCCGGCAGGAACAAATGATATTGATCTGAATTATAAATATTCACAGCAAAGAGCGTGTATTGTCACCAACCATATTAAAGGTCTCCGACAAAATCTAATTAGTACAGATCAAATAGACGCGCAACTTAAAATTAATGCTAAACAAAAAGCTATGGCCCTCTACTCTGGGTGTTTAAAAGTTGGCGAATCTGATAAGTGTGTTGCGATTTATGGACGAGGAGACAATAAAGATGAAAAAACCATAGATGATTTAACCAGTGTAAGCTCAAATGAGTTTATCAATACCTCAGGCTATAAAAAATCTGTTGATGAGCAGCTCAAAGAGTTGGAAACATGTAAAACAAATAAAGATGCCCAAATTTGCCAAAAATATTTAAACACAAAAGAAGACCGTGAAAAATTAGAACAAGCCAGTGATGAATTTGCTATGCGTACTCTGCTTATGAAAAAGAGGTTAGAAAAAATAAAAGATAATGACAAAGAAACACTTACAAAAATTTTACTTGATGAAGGTAGACAAGCTGAAGAGGTAGAAGCGATCCTGAGTAACCCCAATACAACCCTAAAAGAAGTTAGAGATCGAATTATTTCAAATTATGATAATGAGAGACAGGCATTAATTAAAATGCTTAATTCACAAATTGAAAATAGATCTATAAAAAAAGATAAGTTTGATAGCACCAAGGGAAGTAATGATCTATCGACCTTAGATGGGGTTAAACAAGACCTCACCAGCAGAGTAAGGCAATATAAAGAACTTATCCACTTTAACAATATTGTATCTGGATATTTGTTATTAAAAAATCCAGATAGCAACCAATCACTCGGTGCCAATCTAAAGTCGATTCATAGAGAGTTTAAAGATAGTGCCTACACCCACTCAGAAGAAGAAAGTGATCAAAGGGATCCTGCAGCAACACCCAATGATACATATTACGGTACTAGTGAAGACATTGATAAACTAACCAGTAAAACCCACGAGGCAATAGGGGTTGACGGAACCAATGACGCACAAGACAACAAAACTAAGTCTACCCCTCTTCCTCTTGATAGTCTAAATAAAAACATTTTAAAACCGGTTGAACCTTAATGAAGTTAAAATACTTTTGGTTAGGTAGTTTAATTGCTTTTATTATCACAATGTATTTGCGCGTGACCTTTGGCTCTCCAGCTTTTCAAAGTTTAGACGGCAAAGCATTCTATACCACTGAGTATGCAATAAGTTTTTTTAAGGGACTAGGACCAGCAGGTAGAGCGGCTTATATTCGTGGAGAAATTATTGATTTTTTTATAGTGATTTTTTATACAACCTTTGCGCTTCTTTCAATCAATTTAAAATTCTCTAATATTGATCCTTTAAAAAAGTATATTAAGTGGTGTTATCTATGTGCACTCACACCAGGAATTTTTGATACTCTTGAAAACTCACTTATTCTGTGGATTCTTTCAAGGTATCCAATACTAGATATATCAACTATTAAGTACCTACCTTTTCTAACATCCACCAAATGGTCAATGGGGGTAGTGCTACTGTTGGTATTTATAACATTATTTTTAAAATCAAAAAAAACTCTTTCAGTCTAACCCAACCGGAAACGGAAACCGCAACGGCAACAGAAACAAAAAACGGTTCCTGTTCCGGCTCCGGTTCCAGTTCCATTTTCTGTTCCTGTTGTGCATGCACAACTTAAGTTTTATTTTTTTTTGTTTTTAAGACGCATATCCTGTTTTTCAGGATTTCCATACTCCCACTCACAATGATCGATTTTAGTATACTCAGGCACTGAATCCTGCATAAAGACATTGTTCATTCCTATCCAAGAACCTTTGCCAATTTTGGTTTTTGGACCAATTATGACATTCATGCCAACGTATACATCTTCACCAATATGTACTGGAGCTAAAAACAATTTATCGCCTAGAAATGAATGGCAGGCGATATGGACGTAAGCTCCAAAGCTGCATCCTTTGTCGATAGTAATCAGAGGGTAATCTGCTAAGGTTAAAAACAAAGAAGAGTTAAATCCATACGCTACTTTAGCCCCCATTGCCCGCCAATACAAAAATTTTGTAATGTAGAAAGTAAAAAAGAATGGTTGCAAACCAAACATACGTACACTATGTCCCAAACAAAGGGTCAAATACCAAGCAGCAAATCCCTTAGAAATGCCTATTTTATAGATTCCTGGCTTCATCTTTGGAATGAACAGACGAAATATTGCAACTGCCACCACAAAGTTAACAACCAATACAAGCGGCACACCTATTAGAGCTAACAGAAATGGGAAAAAAGAAGTTTCACTGTAAATATGGACAAAACACAACTTTGCATAGTAAATTGCCATCGCCCAAGCAACAAGGCCTGGTCCAAGTGAAAAAAACATCGAAATAAAATCAGTAAACAACAGTTTTGGTATAGATAAATTCTGTGATTGGTGTTTTAATTGCTTTTTAATTTCTTCCACATTACCTCCACAATACCATTTTAAGACCATTATCAAACTGCAAACAGCATAGTTTAATACATATTACAATATTTTTAAAAAGTTGAGGGATTTAAATTAGGCAAAAAGATCTACAATTTAGTACCATTTTAAAAAATATTTACCTGACAAATTTAATAATTTTGTAAAAATTACGATAAGATATACATAAATTTATAGTTAATGAGTCATTAAGTAGGAAAAAAAATGGCCAAAAAAAAAGAAGATATGGCATCACAAGCCACTGAAGGTACTGATGAATTTGATGTCGGTACAATGATAGAGGATATTGAAGCAGAAGAATTTGAAGACACTGGAAGTCAAGAAGCTGAAGATTTGCAAGAGGATACAGATGCAGATTTACAAACTGGCGATATAACTCCAAGTGAACCTATTGAAGATGAGGATGAAGAAGAAGAAGAAGAAGAAGAAGAAGAGTACACCAGCACAAACACCAAAAGCACTACAAATATCAGCTTAAAGGACAAAATAGCTGCTGAAATTAACAAAATCTCAGCGCTTTTTAGCAAGTCAGGTAAAAAATCAAAAGATTCGGATTCTGACGAGGATGAGAGTACCTCTGTCACAAAGTCATCAAGTTTCTTTAGCGGTCTTCACGATAAAATGCCTGAAGGGTTAAAGGAATCATTAAATCCACTGCTAAAAAAATTTAATATCAACATCAAAGGAAAAGATGCAAGTGATGATGATGAAGAAGAAGATGAGGCAACTGGGAGCATAACAGATGTAAGTGGGTCAAAGCAAATCAAATCAGAGTCTGATGATGATGAAGAGGATGAGAATGACAGCAGCAGCAAAGGCACCAAATTATTCACCTTAGATGCCTTAAAAGACCCTAAAAAAAGAGGAAAACTAATAATCATAATCAGTATCCCAGCGATAATTTATTTCTTTCTAGATGAAATCTTTCCACCGGAAACACCAAAGCCACAAAAGGTCACAAAAAGGAGTAAAAAGACCAAGGCAAAAAAAATGAAAAAGGCCAAGAAGAAGATTACCGAAAAAATCAATAAACAAAAAATTGATGACGACATTAAAAAGCGTGCAAAAGAAGAAGAGGCAAAACAGGCAAGAATAAAAAAAGAAATGGAACACTTGAAAGAACAAAACAGATTGGCCGAAGAACGTCTAAAGAAAGCTGAGGAGGAAAAGGAGTTAGCTGAGAAAAAAGCACAAGAACTAGAACAAAAGCGAATTGCAGATGCCGCTAAATTAAAAGAAGAGCAAGCAAAACAAGTTGAGCAACCAGCTATACAACCAGCTGAGCAACCAAAACAGCCAACCTCACAATCTATTGCAGAACAACCTGTAATTCAACACACAAAAAGAAAGCTTAAATATACTGCACCACCGAATTATGAAAGCCTAGGAAGGGGGTTAGTGTATAATTGTGTTGGAAAACATTGGGCATGCTTAAGTCGCGAAAGTTACTTTGAATGTCGAAGCAATATGAGGTGGTCACAAGAAAATGGAAAAGATCCACACTGTATAGTAAAAAATGTTTATGCTTCCATTAATGATTGCAAAACTATGCAAATTCACAACATTAATACTGTTAAATCAACTTCTTTTTGTATGTCAAAATAAATTAAAATTTAGGCTGCATCTTTTTTGAAGCGTCCATTCACAATGTTTAAAGAGAATGTTCCAACTTGCTTCATATGTTCTTTTGCCATTGCCTTTAAAAAATTTGTGACTATTAATGGATCAAACTGAGTACCTGAAAAACGCACCAACTCATCAAAGGCAATATTAGTATCAAGCCCTTTTCGATAAGGCCGTGAAGACGTCATAGCATCGAAAGTATCAGTAACAAGAATTATTCTTGAAAATAAAGGAATATCATCTTCTGATATACCATCTGGATAACCTTTACCGTCATATCTTTCATGATGATGTTTAACAAAATTAACTATATGTCCAAAGTAAGTGAAGTCACCTAAAATCTCAGCAGATTTTACGGGATGGGTCTTCATTATTCCTAATTCTCGATCATCTAACCTGGTAGGTTTTAATAGTATTGAGTCTGGAATTCCAATTTTACCAATATCATGACAAAGTGCTGTCAGCTCTAAGGCATATAACTCCTGATTTGTTAGTCCGATTTCTTTACCAATTATTAAAGCATAGAAAGCAACTCTCATGCTATGGCCAAAAGTATAGTGATCCTTGTAATCAAGTGCATGCAGTATAGATCTAACGGCCATCTCACATGTTTGTTTGTGACGTCGTTCAAGATTCTCTACCTTATTACTTAGATGTAAAAGTGTGACATTATTAATGACTTCATTCAGTGGAAACACTTTTGCATTTTTACTCATTTATACTGTCCATCCTATCAAAGCAAATTCTCCATATTACATTTCGGTATAAATTGATAGAAACTTGAAGTGATAACTTTATATTTTGTGTAAATTGTCTTCACGGCCGTTTGTTTATAAAGTAGAATTAAGGATGTTATGAATAAAATTATCGTTGTGTGTAAAAACGCGCAGATAGAACAATATTTCAATGGCTTCGATGACTTTTTTGCTCAACTTGGAATCAAGTGTATAACACTAACCCCTCAAGAGCTGGAAAAAAGCCCTCATTTAATAGACCTAGCAAGTGTGGTATTTATAGATTTTTCTGTATGGGATGACACCACCACGTTGGCAAGTAACATACCAAAATATTTGGTTATAAGCCTTGACCAAGATAAAAACAAAGACAAATTAGAACTTATTTTTAAACAAAATAATGCAATTGATGGTTGGATTGATACTTCTTTGGAACACTTGTACTATCTACCATTACTTAAATCATTTTTAAGACCCAAGCACTCAAAAAATGAGAGAATTATTAAATTGCAAGTAATGGAGAAAAATTTACGACAAATTGTATCCGACACGTTGGTAGAACTTCAAAGAGTTAAAACTCTTCATGCAAAACTTGTCCCCATGAAAAAAACAAAATTAAAGGGATTAAACTTATACAGTAAATATTTGGCAGGTGAAAGCTCAGGAGGAGAGTTTTTTGATATTGTCCAAAAAGATAGAGAATTTTTACTTGTATTATCATCTACCTCCTCATATCTATTGTCCGCAATGGTTCTATCCCACTTTGAAGCCCTTAAGGAAAAAAAAGGGTTTTCCATAGATGAAATGGAGGCTTTTTTATCTGATTTATGTCATGATGCAGATAACTTACTAGTACCCGAGACAGCTAAACGAAGTAACAAGAGGCTGCTAAATGTTTTCATAGCAAGAATTGATCTAAACACAATGACTATGGCAGGTTTTAATTTCGGACAAAGTGAATTAATTTCCAATTCCTCTGATCATTACCTTGCAGACAACAATATGAACATCTGCAGTAGCCAATTTAACTCTGCTTACTTTGAGATGAAAATGAAAAGAGCGGAGGAGTTAATTCTTTTATCTCCAGGTATAAGGTTAAACTCAAGTGGCATTATGGGCAATATTGATTTGGTTCAATTTATTCGCAACAATTTCAATAAAGGTCCAGAGAATTTAATTAATGAGATCTTTTATAAATTAAAATCTAATTGTGAATCAAGCTTTCTAAAACATGATTCATCATTAATATACATAGAGGTTGATAAAAATGTTATTATGCAGGTATAAATTTTTATTTTTTCTGATCATTCAAATTATCTCTACAAATATTGGCGCCCAGGTCATTGAACCATTTTCTATGGATGATTGCCTAAAAAGCTCTTTTTCTCTAGTCACTGTTTCTCACAAGGGTAGCCCTTTTGGTATGCATGATATTGTCTTAAAGGCAGAAAAAAAAGTCTGTGACATTTCAATCATGCATGAACAATATAAATGGGTAAAATCCAAGTGGCACATTGATGTTTGTAGAGGACCCGTTCACATAAAATATGGAACAGACGCAGTAACCGTATTCAAAAGAAGATTACCCTGTAACCAAGATAGAAGTAGTGATTTTTGTAAATCATACAAAACATTAATGTTACGTTTACAAGATGATGGGCTGATTTTTGCCAAGGGAGAAAAAGAAGACATAACATCAGATCATGGTAAATTAAACTGTTCATTTGAACTGATAGATTTATACCTCGGTACTGGTACAATACTAAGTCGGCACAAAGAATACCCCTCTTTTATACCTACGATTAACACAATTGAAAAGCCTACAATAAATTACCCTTCTCCAACTTTGCCAAATGTTCCCAAAGAACAAGAACCTAGGGAACCTATTGAAAGGGTCGAAGTTCCCCAACCAGAAGAAATTAAAGCACCCGCTGTTGAAGTTAAAGATGGGGAGTTTTAGACCATTGTTCAGATAATTTTTGTACTTGATGCACAGAATGCCAAGCCAAGACCTCGTTAAAACTAATACAATTAGAAAAGTGTTTCTTGGCATATTTTAGTAAATTTAGCTCTGTTTGTAGCATTGATTTTTTTAGTTGATAATCAGGTGAGCTCGCTTTTGGATGCCAATCATTTAGATGTGTACTGATACATTTGTTAATTAGAATATAGGAATCCTTATGAAAAAAGCTTTGTGCCTGGTCATGAATAGATAAAGCTTCATCTATTTTTTGTTGGTCTGCAGAAGTAACTAAAAACCAATTTGAAAAAGTTTGTTGTTTCAAATTTTTCTGAAATGATAGCGATGACAAAAACGAATCTTTGGACTTGTAAACAGACACCACTGCATTTATAAAATTATCGACAAATGATGCTCCAGTCACATGTTCTAAATAAGATAACAATTTTTTGATCCCACTTTTAATAATAAGAGACACTACCTTTTTGCTTTTTTTTGCTTGCTCTGGTGTTGCAGCAGAAATGGGTTTGTTAAGGTATTTAAATATATCTAAATAACTTTTATCAAAAAAAGCATTTATCTTTTTTGTTGCTATAAGAAAATCAATAAAGTGTTTTCCTGGGGGAGTATCCAAAACGATTGTATCATACACTTTACTTTGTAAATGATATTGTAGTTCCAATACAGACATTATTTCATTCATTCCACCATGTGGGCGAGCTAAAATTTTCAAAATCGGGTTGTTAAAATCGTTAATCAAATCGTGTTTTATACCCACACGATTAAGGGTAGTTTGTGGGGACATCAAAAGGGCATCAAATTTATAAGATACATCCTTATTAAAAACACTTGCATCAATTGTCTGTATCACGCCTGCATTTTCTTCATCCAAATTTAATATCTCTTTTAACCTCTTTGCTGGATCAATAGTAATAACTAGTACCTTCAGTCCTTGTGAAGTAAGATAAAGCGCCCTCGACGTGGCTAAAGTTGTCTTGCCAACACCTCCTGTTCCACAAAATATTTCAATGGGTTTGCTTGGAATTTTTATCACACTAACTTCTCCATTTTCTCTTCTAACTCACATATTATTTTCTTTTTACTCATGTATATCGAGTGGGGTAGTATTTGTGATATTTGCTTTGAGTATTTAGCCTGGATCTCCTGCTCAAATTTTATTTTTTCTTTTAGAAATGAAGGTAACGTTTCCATTTTTAAATTGCTTGTATTTACCAGTGAGTTGTTTAATACCAGGTCGATGTCAACAAAGTTATGGGATTGTAAAAAATTTTTTACTTCCATACCTTCATGAATGGCCAGAGGTGTGGGAAGAGTACAAACTATACCTTTGAAAAAGTTCGCAGAATACAATGATTTGTGCATCTTTTTTATATCGTTAGTCAATATTCCATCTTTACCAAACATCTCTTTAAAATTGTGAGGCGACTCTAGCATTGCGATGGTATGTCCAGATGACGGGGAATCTAGGACAATAATAAGTTCTGGGTCCTTCATCAACTTATCAACAATATCTCCAAGCAGGATCATATCAGATACCCCTGGCACCATATCAAAGATAGATTTGAAAAATGGAGTTTTTAAAATCCAAGATGCAATAAGTTTTGATCCCAGTTTATCAGCAATATAGGCCATCACACTCTCTGCAATGTCTAATTGCTGATAACTAATTTTTAAATCTTTTGATAATTTATGGTCACCTCTTGAGGTAAAACAAATGTAATGGGCCTTCAAACCACAGGACTTTAAGTAACGAGTTAGTGCCAAAGAAAGTGTTGTTTTACCAACGCCTCCTTTACCTGTTACAAAGTATAATCTGCTAAGATCATTAAAATGTGTAGCTTCCTGTGATGAGAAGTTTGAAGTATGATCCTTCAATGTCTGTTCCGATTTCTTGTTTGACATCAAAAGGATCGTGGTACTGACCTAAGACGCCGATAGTATAATGTTCATTCAATTTAAGGTCGACGCCTCCTCCAAAATGAAAACCGAAAGTAATTCTAGCAGTTGAAGTTACCCATCCTTGACTACCAATCTCTCTTCGAAGTCTGGGTCTGTAAAAACCTAGTCCCCCTACAACAAATGGAGAAAAAGAATCTAAGTGGAATAGTCTTGCTTTGATCCCAACAACTAACGCTGGGAGCTTTACATAACCGCTCTTAAAGCTATGTTTAGAGTAATGTAGATTTGCAATCATATCAAAGGAGTGACTCGCAGAATAACTGTAAATAACATCGAAGGTTATAGAGTCCACGGCTACATGCCTAAAATCACCTAGTAAAACAGTTTGCCCGACACCCAAACCAACAGAGTGTTTTCTTGTACCGTCTGGAATTCTTGGTTGTGCTCTATGAGGCTTGGAACTTCCCAGCTTTTTGGACATGTCCTGCGAAGTTATTTTTTGAATACTTGTTTTTGCTTCCTTACAAATTGCCTTGTTTCCGACCATTATTAACGCGAAAACAAGGCAATAAACTATCCTTACTGTGGAATTTTTTTTCATTTTGACCCTTGCTTGACTATTTCATTACAAAACTAATGATACTAGTTTAGCACAGCAGGGGCTTCTGTTGAACTATTCATTTCAACATTTTCAGCAAAGGGCCTAAGCTCTTCAGCTGGAGCAGGTGCTTCAATACCTTCCATTTCTCTAATATACCCAGTGAAAGTACCTTCTTTAGAACGAATAACTCTTTTTAAAAGTTCAACGTCCCCGGGTATTGTTGATTTGCGCTCTTGATCAAATAGTAACATAATTTGAGTGTTGTAAGTGATGTCATTTTTCGTTTTGTTGTCAATAACTTTGATTTCATTTCCTTCTCTAATGATCTGAGAAATTTCCTCAAGAGTTACATAACAACTTTGAAAAGTGTCATACAACTTTCGATTTTGATAACGTTTAATAATTCTTACTTCTGTCATTTCGTTTCCCCTATTTTGTGACCTCAAGGTTTTCTCCCTTAATACCACCTGTTAAATAAAATCAATAAAAAACTATAAAAATAAAGCAGTTCTCCATCCCGGCACCCTTATACAACAAAAATTTGTTTTTTATAACAGGGTGTGTAATTTTTCCAATGCACTGTGAAAAAGGGTGTATTATTTATACTACTTTTAGTACTAATTTCTCATAATTTCAGTAAATTATCTGAAATTTTCAAAAACAGTGTCAAATAATGCCTTGCTCTTCGCATGATGCATTCAATTAGCAATTTTTTTTTGATGCTGTCAACCATATTTTTACGTGAAATACTTAATTTTTTTAAAAATTAGGACGACAAGGAGTTAATGAAACCTTAAATCATGGTGTTAGCTGATGATTAAGAAGTTATGGCAAATTTTTTCTCTCTCTCTTCTCTTGCTGCTCGTCTCTTGCGCAATGCTGCATAATGATAAGCTGACCAAACATGCTGATGAAGCAAAACAAGAAATAATAAAAGTAGCAGAACTACATGAAAACCTATCACCTGAAGAGTTGATTGCCCAAACCTCTAAAAAGTTTGATGCCTTAATAGCGAAGGCAAAGCAACAAGGTCCCGAAATGGTGCGCTTTTTTGCAAGTGACCTTTACTTAAAAGGATCAGACGCATCGCTGCATGGGAATCATAAGACAGCAGCTTTTATTTTCAAATATGTTTTAAAACTCACACCAGAAGATAGCTATTTAAAGCAAAGATATGCTGTAGAGCTAATTCATGTCGGTGAAATGACGCAAGCAATGGACATTCTTGAAAAACTATTTGAAAACAAGGAGACACAAACAGAAAAAGTCGGTTTAATACTTGGAGGCATATATACCGCATTAAACTATGGGGATAAAGCACAGCAAACTTATAAAAAAATTCTCAGTCTAAATAGCAAGAGCGAAGAAGCATGTATGTTTCTAGCAAAGTCGTACGCCACAAAAAATCAGTTTAAAAGTGCCAATAAGTTACTAGGCAAGTGTGAGAAGCAGATTAAAAACAAGGGAATATTTTCTTATTTCAGAGGTAAGGTTGCACTCGACCGCAGCAAAAGAAAACAAGCCAAAAAATATTTTAAAAAATCATTAAAAATTGAACCTACCTTCTATCAAGCTGCCTTGGCTTTAGGCCTCTTGGAAGAAGAGGGGGAGGGAAAAGAGAATTTTGAGCGTGCCCAAAAAATTTACAAAGACTTTTTAGAAAAAAGGCCTGATAACTTCGTAATATTGACCAGACTGACACAATTGTTGTTTATTGAAGGCAAGTTTAAAGAAGCAATTCCCTACTTGGAACAATTAACAAGTATAGATCAAGAAGACCTAAACCTAAAAGTAAAGCTTGGAATAATTTATACTGACGAAAATCGCATTGATGAGGCAAAAAGTATCTTCAAAGAAATTTTAAAGCAAGCACCTAATTCAGACAAAGTCTTATACTACCTCGGTTCACTTTATCAAGAAACTGAAGATTACAACCAAGCCATTGAATATTTTAATAATATTCAATCAGACAGTCCTTTGTTTTATGACAGCTGCTTACAGATTGGCAAAATGCTACATGTTTATGCTCTACAAGATTTTATCAAAGGAAAGAATGGGCATCTACAAAAGCTTGAGGATTATGTCTATCTAAAGGCAGGCCAACACCGAGAAATCAGTGTCGATTTAATGGTTATTTTGGCAAGTTACTACGAAAACACTAAGAATCTCACCAAGGCAATCGCTATTATGGAGTCAATTCAAAGTGAGAAAGGATATGTAAATGAACACGACTATTATGTCGCATCACTATACGAAAAAAATGATCAATTTAGTAAAGCTGAAGTGATAATTAAAAATATTTTGGCCGAAGAACCCAATAACGCCGATGCCTTGAACTTTTTGGGATATTCTTATTTGGACAAAGACATCAGTCTCGATAAAGCTTACGAGTATATTGCAAAGGCCGTAAAATTAAAACCCGATGATGGATATATTCAAGATTCTTTGGGCTGGTACTACTACAAGCGGGGAGAATTTAAGCGGGCGTTAAAAATAATTAAAAGAGCTTGGGAAAAGGTCAAAGATGATGTAGTTATTAACAAACACTTGGCTACAATTTATGCTGATATGAAAAAATACAAGTTGGCCAAGAAATTTTTTGTGGAGGCATTAAAACATTGTACTGTCGAATCGGATCGAATGGAATTGAACAAGGCTATAGAAGACTTAGAGCAACATCGACTACCAGCTTCAGTCGAGCAAAAATAACTGTTACTTTCTTTTCTAGTTTAATTCTATCAATTTTTGTAACATCATGTGCCACCACTGAGTGGACAGATAAATTAAAGCTTTCAGAAGCTTTTTCCTCCTCAATTAATAGGATCTGCTTATCTGGGGAAGGTAGAGGACGCGTGCAAATATCAAAAAAACGCCATTCTTTCGATTATGAAAGCTTACTAGATGTTAAAAAAGATCAGTGGATTCTCACATTCCAAATCCCACTGTATGGTGAGGAGGTATTTTTTCTTGACTACCGAGATGCATATAAAGGTCCTGTGAAAGTAAATGGTAGTTTTTATAATAAAATTAAACAAAGACATTCCAAATATTATGCAAGTGCAAAAAGCCTAAAGTTGCTAGAAAAGCATATTGAAATGCTTGCCATTTTCTTTAAGTTTTACACCCAGCATAAAAAGAAATTACTACCAAAGAAGCTATGCTCTAGAGGAAAACAAACTAATGGGAAATATCGGGGCATATGTAAAATCCTAGAAATAAATCGAAGATTTGTTTGGAAACTTGATACAAATTCAGATGATTTTACAATAGATTTCAAGTTGAGCAAGAACCGTCATTTCATAGTAAAGGCCTTAGACCTGTATTTTGACCACTATAAAAGAGTAAATTTATCTTTGGTCGATACCTCAAAGGGATCAAATCCTTCTGGCCAACCTATAGAGATAAATCTATTTTCAAATAATTGCACAATGCGTCCGCAACAAAAGCAGCCTTCAACTACTATTTGATATAATAATATGTAGCAATATTATGTAGCAATATAGCGATAAGTTCTGTATAGTCCCCTCGACTTCTTTGTAGAATACTCACAAAAGTTGTTCAATTATTTAACTTAACCATTTATTGAAACGTTCGGGGGAATCATGATGAAAAACATTACAACACTACTCACCGTTTTTGCTTTTATACTCGGTATTGGCGGTTGTACAAAAAAAGTTGATGTTAAAGAGAGAGTGTTAAATCTTGCTGTTGGGTCAAAAATCAAAGGTATGGACCCAATTTATGCCAACGATAGATACTCAAGTAACGAGGTTGGTAGAGTTTATGAAGGTCTACTTGAGTATCACTACTTAAAAAGACCATACACACTAGTTCCAAATCTTGCTGAAGCAATGCCAGCAGTTTCTGCAGACGGTCTTACCTATACATTTAAAGTCAAAAAGGGCGTCTATTTTCACGACGACAAAGCTTTCACAGACGGTAAAGGCAGAGAGCTTGTTGCAGAAGATTTCGTTTATTCAATTAAACGCTTGGCCGACCCAAAGCTTCAATCGCTTGGATGGTGGGTTCTTGATGGAAAAATTAAAGGACTAAATGAATGGCGAAAGAAAAACTCTGCTCTTCCAAAAGTAAATTATGATGAGGTTGTTGAGGGAGTTAAGGCACTGGATCGATATACAGTACAATTTAAGTTGAGCAAAAGTTTTCCACAATTTTTATACTCGCTGGCCATGACCTTTACCTTTGCAACTGCTAGGGAAGTAGTCGAGCATTACGGTAAAGAATTTCTAAACCATCCAGTTGGAACTGGCGCATTTGTTCTACCAGAATTCAAGCAGAGTAATAAAATAATTTACACTAAAAACCCAAAATTTAGAAAGAAGCTGTACCCAAGTGAAGCTTCAGAAGAATTTAAGCAAAAGGGCTACTTAGCTGATGCAGGTAAACAGTTACCTTTGGTGGACAAGGTAGTCGTTCACATTATGGTTGAAGCGCAACCTAGATGGCTTAACTTCCAAAAAGGTAATATCGACTACTTAGGGATTCCAAAAGATAATTTTGCTTCAACGATTACTCCAAGCAAAACCCTTACACCTGAGCAAAAGAAAAAGGGGTTGATACTTTCAATCACGCCATCTTTGGATATTACCTATATGGCTTTCAACAATGACTCTGATCTGTTCAAGAACATTAAACTCAGAAGAGCAATGAGTCTTGCTTACGATGTCAATAAGTCAAATGAACTATTTTACAATGGTACCGGTCTTCCCGCTCAGTCGGTAGTTCCTCCAGGTATTGCCGGAAACATTAAAGGCTACGTTAATCCTTACCGCGGAACCGATGTAGCAAAGGCCAAAGCACTACTTGTTGAAGCTGGTTACCCAGAAGGTAAAGGTCTTCCTGCCATTACTTACGATATTTCTGTCAGCACAGTTGCAAGGCAAATGGGTGAGTTTTTCAAAAAGCAAATGAAGGAAATTGGCATCAATATCAAAGTACAAGCAAATCCATGGCCAGAGCTACAAAAGAAAGTTGATACTAGGAAAGTTATGATGTACGGCATGGCTTGGGGCGCTGATTACCCAGATGCAGAAAACTTTCTACAACTTCTTTATGGACCAAATAAACCCCCAGGGCCAAACGGTTCTGGCTTTAACAATGAAGAGTTCAACCGACTTTATAAAGTGGCTTCTTTGATGCAAGATACTCCAGAAAGAACTGCTCTTTATGAAAAAATGAATAGAATGATTGCCGAAGAGATGCCAGTTATTTGGGGTCTACATAGACAGGACTATGTTCTATATCAGGGATGGCTAAAAAATTACATAAGATCAGACTTTGAAACTGGTCAGGTGCAATACTTGAATATGGATATTGAAAAGAAAAAGGCGCTACTTAGTAAATTCTAGGATACGAGGTTAAAAAACTGTGAATATCTATATTTATACTATCAGACGGCTTTTATACGTAATTCCAGTTCTGCTTGGAGTTTGTTTTATCATCTTTTTTCTCTTTAATGTGGTATCTCCGGATCCCGCTAGAATGATGTTAGACAAACATGCGACCGTGAAACAAATTGCAGAAATGAGGCATGAATTGGGGCTCGACCGACCCTTTTTCATGCAATATCTTGATGTGGTAAAATCTGCTTTTACTTTCAATTTCGGACGGTCTTGGTCAACGAGACAAGAGATCTCTGAAATGATTATGGATGGAGCAATACCCTCATTAAGCCTATCATTTCCCGCTTTTTTTCTTGCGACGCTTATATCAATTTGTATATCCCTGTTTGTGTCTTTTTTTCGGGGCAAAGTTATCGACAGATTAGCGGTAATATTTTGCGTTGGCATGATGAGCGTTTCTAGTTTGGCCTACATTTTATTTGGCCAGTGGTTTTTGGCCTATCACATGGGATTATTTGAAATTTCGGGGTATGAGTTTGGTTTTCCTTTCTTTATACCTTATGTGATTTTACCAATAATCATCTGGATAATTCTATCTATTGGTCCCGATGTTCGATTTTATAGAACAGTAATTCTAGATGAAATATACCAGGATTACGTGAGGACCGCTAGGGCAAAGGGATTAAGTGAAATTGTGATTTTGTTTAAGCATGTCTTAAAAAATGCCATGATTCCGATTATTACTTATGTCGTAATTAGAATTCCTTTTTTAATTTTAGGGGCGCTTCTACTTGAGAGCTTTTTTAGTATCCCAGGACTTGGCGGAATTACTCTAGACGCTGTGAAATCCTCTGATTTTCCAGTACTTAAGGCCATGACTGTATTAAGCTCTATCGCATATATTACGTTTAGTGTCATTACTGATGTTCTGTACACCGTGGTTGATCCTAGGGTTAGACTAAAATAGAAGAAAGAAGGTTTATAAAAAATGGAAAGTGCACAAACTGCAGATTTTTCTCAAAATACATCCAAGACAAAGGTGGCAAAATCTAAATCTCTTTGGCAACATGCATTCTCTAGTTTACTGAAAGACAAAATAGCAGTAATTGCTTTTAGTTTTGTGCTACTTTATGCTGTTGTTGCTCTAGGTGCTGGACTTGGCATTATTGCCAGCGACTGGACCAAAGAGATCGGCCCATCTTATGCTGCCCCCACTTTTAAATACATATTAGGTACTGATATCTTTGGTAGATCTGTTGCACTAAAAGCCATCAAAGGAACCCAAGTTGCTATGTTGGTAGGTCTGTTTACTGCAATGCTATCCATCACTATTGGTGTTACTTTGGGCGCAATTGCCGGTTACTTTGGAGGTAGGATCGACGAGTTTATCGTATGGTTTTATACTACTTTCTCTTCAATACCGTACATCATGCTACTAATGACATTTGCATTTATCCTGGGCAAGGGGGTTACTTCCGTTTGCCTGGCACTGGGCTTAAGTAGCTGGGTGAGTCTTTGTAGGCTAATTCGTGGAGAGGTGATAAGGCATAAGGATCGAGAATACGTCCATGCGGCGGCAGCTATTGGTGGAGGGGATTTTCGGAAGTTATTTTTGCACATTCTCCCCAATGTTTTCCACATTGTGATTATTAACTTTTCACTCACATTCCAAATGGCCATTAAATCAGAAGTTATTTTGTCTTACTTAGGAATTGGTGTTCAAGAATTGCCCAGTTGGGGTAGAATGATTGATGAGGCCAAGGATGAATTGGCCAGAGGTGTTTGGTGGCAGCTAGCGGCTGCGGCTTTGGCCATGTTTATAATTGTTTTAGCATTTAACCTCTTAGGGGACGCACTAAGAGATGCCTTAGATCCAAAATTGAAGGGTAAGTAGATGGGCGAAAAAATTTTAGAAGTAACCGATTTAAAAGTGGAATTTAATACCGACCAGGGTCGAATTAATGCCGTTAAAGGTGTTAGTTTCGATGTATATAAAGGCAAAACATTGGGTATCGTAGGTGAGTCTGGATCTGGAAAATCAGTCAGTGCCTTATCTATAATGCGCCTGATTCCTGATCCTCCCGGAAGAATAGTTGGTGGCAAGGCTTTATTTAAAGGTCAAGATTTACTACAAATTCCAATGAATAAAATGAGAAACATTCGCGGTAATAAAATTGCGATGATTTTTCAAGAACCAATGACCTCCTTAAATCCCGTATTTACCTGTGGGAGTCAAATTGAAGAGGTTTTGGCCATTCACCAGATGCAGCTAACCAAGCAGCAAAGAAAGAATAAAGCCGTTGAGTTACTTGACTTAGTCGGGATTCCAGCACCAGAAAAACGTATAAAAGAATACCCTCATCAACTCTCTGGAGGTATGCGACAAAGAGTAATGATCGCCATGTCGCTGGCCTGCGAGCCAGATATTCTTATTGCAGATGAGCCAACTACTGCCTTAGACGTGACAATTCAGGCCCAAATTTTAGAGTTAATGCATTCTTTGCAGAAAGAATTAGGTATGGGACTCATCATGATAACCCATGACCTGGGTGTTGTCGCTGAAGTTTGTGATGACGTATCGGTCATGTATTGTGGCAAAATCGTCGAAGCGGCAGATGTAAGAACTCTTTTTACTCGGCCCAAACATCCATATACTAAAGGTCTTATAAATTCTATTCCCTCATATGACGCTACTGATGAAGGGGAAAAAGAACGTCTTCAGACAATTAGAGGGATGGTTCCCTCTCTTTTTGACTTGCCTACAGGTTGTAGCTTTCAAGATCGTTGTGATTTTGCAAGTGATAAATGCAGGGGATTTGATGGGAATCCAATTTTGAAAAAGATCGCCGATGGACATGAAGTGTCTTGTTGGCATCCATTATCAAATTGATATTATCAGACATAGGATAAATAACATGAGTTCTGGAGAAAAATATTTATTAGAAGTACAAGGACTAACCAAGCGTTTCCCCGTCAGAGGTGGAATACTTGGAAGAGAGTTAACTGCCGTTAAAGCTGTAAATGATGTCAGCTTTGGGATTAAAAAAGGCGAAACCCTAGGTTTGGTTGGTGAATCTGGATGTGGCAAAACTACCCTTGGAAGGTGTATCTTAAGGCTAATAGAGCCCACAGCGGGAAAAATTCTCTATAATGGTGAAGATGTAATTCAGTTTGATAAAAACCAGATGAGAAGAATTAGAAGAAAAATGCAGATTATCTTTCAAGATCCCTATGCATCGCTAAATCCAAGAATGACTGTTGGAAGCATCTTGTCAGAACCAATGAATATACATCAACTCTTCCTTGAAAAAAATGAAAGAAAGAAAAGATTATACGAACTTTTAGACTGTGTGCACCTTCCCAAAGATGTACTCAATAAATATCCCCACGAATTTTCTGGGGGACAAAGGCAGAGGATCTGTATTGCCAGGGCCCTTGCTGTTGAGCCAGAATTTATTGTTTGTGATGAGCCAGTCTCGGCGTTGGACGTTTCAGTTCAGGCCCAAGTCGTCAATCTTTTGATGGATCTACAAAAAGAGTTGGGTCTTACATACTTGTTTATCGCCCATGATTTAAAAGTTGTTGAGTATATTTCTTCGCGAGTAGCCGTTATGTATTTGGGCCATACTGTTGAGTTGGCTTCATCAAGTGAGCTATATGGTGCCTCAAAGCATCCATACACAAAGGCCCTATTTTCAGCAATTCCCAAGCCTGATCCAATAAACAAACAAGAGCGGATTATCTTACAGGGAGACCTACCAAGCCCCATGAATCCACCCAATGGGTGTCATTTTCACCCTAGGTGTTGGCTGAAATCCGATCTTTGCCTAAAAGATTACCCAAACGTTACAAAGCAGAGTCACTCTCATGAATTTCGCTGTTTTCATCCAACTGCATAATTTGCATTTTGAAAATTTCTTCTTGTCAGTTCCTCTGGAAATGAGTAAAAGATTATTAATCCTGACTTCGACACAATACACAGCATAAAATCGCTGATAGGCGCATAAATAGGCGATCCATTTTTAAATTTAAATTGTAGTGCCCCAGCGAGATATATCTTGACAGGACTGAAATGCTTTTGTAAAGTTCTTTTCATGTTTGTAAGAGTTAAAAATAAATCAAATGGAAAACAATCCATCCAAATCGTGGAATCATGCCGACGTGGAGATAAGGTTAGTCAAAAGATTGTTAGACATGTAGGGCAAGCGTCAAATGAGCGTGAAATGGAGGAACTTAAGAGACTTGCAAGATCCATAATTGCTGAACTTGAAAATGCAAGACAACCAGTATTGCCATTCCTCCCTCCAGAAAAAGTTTATGATTTTGAAAAGAGTAGACAAAAAGCAGATGACAGCGTTCATATGTCGGCCTTGCGAGAGGAGCAGCGTATAGTTGTTGGAATTGGGGATGTGTTCGGGAAATTGTATAGAGATTTATCTTTTGATCAGATTATATCAGGCACAAAGAAGGACAAGCAGTGGAATGCTATATTGAAAACGTGTGTGCTGGCCAGGGTTGCAAACCCCGTAAGCAAACGTGAAACGGCTTCTTACTTAGAGAGAGACTATGGAATAAAAGTTCCGCTAGAGAAGATTTATCGGATGATAGATCATGTGGCAGAACAAGAAGACAAAATCAAGAAAACAATATCCAATACAACTTTGAATTTATTTGATCAAAAGGTTGATGTTTTATTTTTCGATGTTACAACGCTTTACTTTGAAAGTGCTAAGCAAGATGAGTTAAAGGATTTTGGATTTAGTAAGGATTGTAAGTTCAAGGAGGTACAGATAGTCCTTTCTCTTGTCACAACAACATCGGGGATGCCTATTGCTTATGAAATATTTCCAGGAAATATGTATGAAGGGCACACATTGATTGAAATGGTAAAGAAGCTGAGAAAAGATTACTCAATCAGTAATGTGATGTTAGTGGCAGATAGAGGGATGTTCAACGAAGATAACCTTGTTCTCATGGAAAAAGAGAACATTAAATACATAGTTGCGGCAAAACTGAAGTCAATGGGAAAAGAAATAAAAAATAGCATTTTAGAAGATAATGGTTATCGAACAACTTTGGTTTCAAAGGAGCTTCACTGGGTGAAGGAGCTAAAATATAAATCTCGTCGCCTAATTGTGAGTTATAGCACCAAGCGAGCACGTAAAGACAGTTCTGATCGTCAGCGTTTAATCGACCGCCTAATGAAGAAGGTTAAAAACGGCAAGATTAAAATAAAAGACATCATCCCCAATTACGGCACAAAAAAATATTTGAAAGTTACTCGTGGTGAGGCATGTGTTGATAGAAGTAAAATTGCCCAAGATGCAAAATGGGATGGGCTTCATGGAATAATAACGAACGTAAACAAAAAGTCTGCTCAGGAGCTATTGGGAAGGTATCGAGGCCTATGGCAAATCGAAGAGGCGTTTAGGGTTAATAAACATAATCTGAAAATGCGTCCCATTTATCATTGGACTCCACAGCGAATTAGAGGGCATGTGGCCATTTGTTTCCTAGCATACGCATTAATCAAGCAAGCGATGTATCGTATCGAACAACAACAAACCAAAATGTCCCTTGAACAGATACGTAATGAGTTACTACACGCTCAATCTAGTTTGCTTGTCGACATAGAAACGAAGAAAAAATATCTACTTCCATCAAAAGTCACCGTAAATCAAAGAAAGATCTATCAAGTTTTTGGCCTCAAACGCAGTGAAGTTCCAGAAGAATAT